>NZ_LT828648.1:3069426-3407890 GCF_900169565.1 Nitrospira japonica
ACGTGCTGAGTCCGTCGGAATTCGGACTGGCCAAGGTGTCCCCGAAGGAATTGGCCGGAGGCGGCCCCCGGGACAATGCCCTCATCACGAAAGAAATCCTACAGGGCCGGAAAGGTCCGAAACGGGATATGGTCTGTCTGAACGCGGCTCCGGCATTGGTCGCCGGCCACAAGGCCAAGACCCTTGCCGACGGATTCGCCTTGGCCGCCAAGACCATCGATTCCGGCGCCGCAGCCGAAAAACTGGCGCGATTGATCGCCTACACGAACTCCTGACCACCGGTCGCCATGATTCTCGATCGAATCCTCGAACACAAGAAAGCGGAACTCCGGCACAAGCAGAGCCGCGGCTATCTGTCTGAATTGAAGGGCAGGATCCGCGATGTTTCCGGGACCCTGGGCTTCGCGGTCGCGCTGGACGCGACTCGCAGCGCCTCCAGCCCGGCGTTGATCGCCGAGGTCAAGCGAGCCTCCCCGAGTCTCGGACTCCTCCGACCGGAATTCGAAGAACGATTCGATCCGGTCGAGATCGCCCGCTCATACGCGCAGCACGGCGCGTCGGCGGTCTCCGTCCTGACCGACGGGGATTTCTTCCGCGGCAGCCTGGACTATCTTCTGGCGGTCAAACAGGCGGTCGCGCTGCCCGCGCTCAACAAGGAATTCATGGTCGAAGACATCCAATTCTACGAAGCGCGCGCCTATGGCGCGGACGCCGTCCTGTTGATCGTGGCGGCCCTGGAACGCCGGCAGCTCGAAGATTTTTACGCCTTGGCCCGCGATCTGACCCTCGACGTGCTCTTTGAAACCCATCACGAGCGGGAGCTGGACCTGGTTCTGGAACGAATCCCGGACGCCCGCCTCATCGGCATCAACAACCGCGACCTCAAGACCTTCTCCACCGATTTGGGCGTCACCGTGCGCCTGGCCAAGCGTATCCCGGCCGACAAGCTCATCGTCAGCGAGAGCGGCATCCATAAACGGGCGGACGTCGAGCGGTTGCTCGAGGCTGGTGTTCATGCGATGCTGGTGGGAGAATCCCTCATCAAGGCGGAGGTCGTCGGCGCCAAGATCGCCGAACTTCGCGGGGCGGACGCCGACCCCGATGCTCGACGGAAAGAATCATGACGACGCTCCGATTGTTCTGTCTTCTGGCCGGTTGTCTGCTTCTGCAAGGCTGCGCCGAAGGGATGCACGGAAAATCAGACGAGTCCTGGAACAGTTGGATCGGCTCGACCAAAGACGACCGGGTCAGAGATCAGGGCATTCCCACGCGCTGCCATACGTTCAAGACCGGGGGTGAGGCCTGCGAATGGCCCATCATCTGGGCGCCCAACAGCAGCGGCACCATTACGATCAGCTTCGACGAGAAGGGCACCGCCTGCCAATGGGTCTACAAGGACAGTTACATCGAGAAGCGGAGCGATAAACGATGTCCCTGACGCGTGGCGCACCCGGCAGGATCAAGATCTGCGGGATCACGAACGAGGAGGACGCAGCCGCCGCGTTGTTGGCCGGAGCCGATGCCCTGGGGTTCGTGTTCTATCGCAAGAGTCCGCGCTGGATTGATCCGACCGTGGCGGGCCGCATCATCAGCTCCCTGCCGCCGTTCGTCGCGGCGGTCGGCGTGTTCGTCAACGAAGAAGTGAAGGTGGTGCGCGATCTCATGGACGGCTGCGGGCTTGCTCTCGCGCAGTTGCATGGGGATGAAACCGCCGCCTATTGTCTCGAGCTGGCGCGGCCCGCGGTCAAGGCCCTCCGCATCAAGGACCGCGGCAGCTTTCTCGCGCTGGCGGAATTCCAGGGGCGCGCGGGAATCCGTGGCTTTCTGCTGGACGCGTACGCCGAGGACGCCTACGGTGGAACCGGCCGCACCGTGGATTGGGCTCTCGCGGCCGAGGCGGCGCGAAGCGCCTCCGTGTTGCTGGCCGGGGGATTGACGCCCGAGAACGTGGCAGAAGCCATCCGGGCGGTGAGGCCCTACGGCGTGGACGTCAGCAGCGGCGTCGAATCAACGCCGGGCAAGAAGGATGCTGAGAAAGTCCGTCGATTCATCCAATCGGCCAGAGAAGCATTCGCAACCTGAACCGGATCGTCATCACCATGCCCAAGAAAATACGCAAGTCCTCCGCCATTCCCGACGCCAGGGGCCGTTATGGCATCTATGGAGGCCGCTATGTGCCGGAAACGCTGATGCCGGCCCTGCTCGAATTGGAACAGGAATACGCGAAAGCCAGGAACGACACGCGCTTTCAGGAGGAGTTTGCCTATTACCTCAAGCAGTACGTCGGCCGGCCCACTCAGCTGTATTTTGCGCAGCGGCTGACGAAACATCTCGGCGGCGCAAAAATCTATCTGAAACGCGAAGATCTCTGCCACACGGGCGCCCACAAGATCAACAACGCCATCGGCCAGGGTCTGCTGGCCAAGCGCATGAAGAAGCCCAGAATCATCGCGGAGACCGGCGCCGGCCAACACGGCGTTGCGACCGCGACCGTGGCGGCCATGTTCGGCTTGCAATGCGAGATCTACATGGGCACCGAAGACATGCAGCGCCAGGCCTTGAACGTGTTCCGCATGCGGCTCCTGGGTTCGACCGTGACCGGCGTGGACGCAGGCAGCCGTACGCTGAAGGACGCGATCAGCGAAGCCATGCGCGATTGGACGACCAACGTCCTCACGACGCACTACGTCCTCGGCTCCGCGCTCGGCGCCCATCCCTATCCCATGATGGTCCGCGACTTCCAATCGATCATCGGCAGGGAAGCCCGCAAGCAGATCGTGGCCGCCGAGGGACGGCTGCCGGATTGCCTGATCGCCTGCGTCGGGGGCGGCAGCAACTCGATCGGTCTCTTTCACGCCTTTCTTCGCGACAAGACGGTGAAGATGATCGGCGTGGAGGCGGCGGGGCTCGGCGTCGCGAGCGGGAAACATGCCGCGCGGTTCTCCGGCGGCCGGCTGGGCGTCCTTCAAGGCACCATGACGTACCTGCTGCAGGACGACGACGGACAGATCAACCTGACCCATTCGGTCTCGGCCGGCCTCGACTACGCGGCCGTCGGACCCGAGCACAGCTATCTCAGGGAATCCGGCCGGGCGACCTATACGTCGGCAACCGACGATGAGGCCCTGGCGGCGTTCGACCTGCTGGCCAGGGAAGAAGGCATCGTGCCCGCGCTCGAAAGCGCGCACGCGATCGCCCATACCGTCAAGCTCGCTCCCACGATGAAACGAAACCAGATCCTCCTCGTCAATCTGTCAGGCCGGGGAGACAAGGACGTGCAGCAAGTCGCGCGCATGCGGGGGATCGCGCTATGACATCCCGTCTGGACCGCACATTTTCACGGCTTCGAGACGGACGGCAGGCGGCCCTCATCACCTATGTCATGGCCGGTGACCCCAGCCTGCACGAGACCGAGCAACTGGTCCCGAAGCTCGAAGAGGCGGGCGCGGACGTGATCGAGCTGGGTGTTCCCTTTTCCGATCCCATCGCCGACGGGCCGGTGATTCAACAGGCGGCGGAACGGGCGCTCAGAAGCGGTACCTCCCTTCGCGCCATTCTCCAGATGGTATCCCGGCTGAGACAGCACACGCAGATCCCGATCGTCTTGATGGCTTACTACAATAGCATTCACGCATTCGGCCTGGAGCGGTTTTGTCGCGAAGCCGGCGCAGCCGGAGTGGACGGCCTGATCGTGCCCGACATGCCCCCCGACGAATCGAAGCCGCTCAAAGAGCCGGCCGCCGCCTCGGGCCTTCAGCTGATTTTTCTTCTTGCGCCGACCAGCACGAATCAGCGGCGCACGTATGTGGCCCGGCAATCCAAAGGGTTCGTCTACTACGTGTCGCTCACGGGGATCACCGGCGCTAAGCTGAACAACGTGGACGAAGTGAGGCGCAACGTGGAGAAGATCCGCAAAATCTCTCCCACTCCCGTTGCCGTCGGGTTTGGAGTCGCGACTCCCGAAGACGCGGGAAACGTCGCGGCCGTCGCCGACGGGGTGATCGTCGGCAGCGCCATCGTCAAACAGATCGCGGCGCACAGACAGGACGCCGGTCTCGTCGAACACGTGGCCGGATTCGTTCATGCTCTGAAAAGCGCCATGACCGCACGCCAGACGTCCCGGCGCTAGACGTTTCCGCCTCGCTGTCCCTCATATCAGAGAAACCGCAGACCGACCACCTGGTGGGGGAGGGACTAGAGGAGCACGCTTATTCGAGAAAGAACGTCACGGGGGAGTGGGGGATGAAGGGAGAGACCGCTTACCGTTTGGGCGTCGGCGGCATGTACTTGATCATCTCGTCGGCCAGATCCTTGGCCACGTCCTTCAAATTGGGACGGTAGAACATATAGCTGCTGGACCGCTCGTGCCTGGCCTTCCAGACCGTGGTGCCGGTCGTGGCATCCACCAAGCGGAGACTCAAGCCGACCCGGCCGACGTTGTCGCCTTCTTTTCGGACATACTCCCAGGAATTGACCCGCACGACGAGAAACGAGTCCACGCTGAGCGCCTTGCCCAATTTGATCGCGGATTCCTTGTCCGACTGTCCCGTCATTTCAAGCCGCGAAAAATAGAACACCAGCGAATCGAAGGCCTCCTTCGATCCCTGGAAGATGTCCGTCACGCTTTCCGGGCTCACGACGCGCTCGATGTTGGCCACCTTGGTCAGAGAACCGGACAGGACGTCCTGAATATCTTCCCGCGCGCTGTCGTATTGGCTGGCCATCGGCGGCAGAACCGCGATGGCCTGGGGACGGAACACCTTGGCACCGGGCCCTTCCCATACTTCCTGAAGCCCGCCGCATCCGGCAAACAACAGAAAGAGTAGCAGGAACGCGAAACTCGTAAACCTGAGTCGGATCGTCAACATGGGCTTCAGTATACCATTAGATGAGAGAAAGACGAGGGTCTAGAACGTCAACGACAGCGACCCCGAAGCGAGCGCCCCCTTTTCACGGAAATCGTACCCGCCGCCCAGATCCAGCCGGAATGCGTACATCCTCAAGCCCAATCCTGCCGTCGGCGTGAAAGGAATTCCGGGGTCCTGCATGTTCTTGAACGCCCCGAGCCGCAGGGAGAGGAACTCATTGAGGATCGTCTGCTCCGCGCCCAGGCTGAGAAGTTGGCTCTTCACGCCAGGCACGAGCGTGTTGTTGGAGAGAATGTCCACGTCGGCGGACAGGGTCAACGTCGAATACGGATTGACGGCCATACCGCCTCTCACTTGAGGTCCGAGCTTCAATTCGCCGGACTGACTTTTGAAGGTCGGTTGCGTGATGTCCTTGGCCACCACCCCGAATCGCAGCCAGGAAGAAGGCCGGTAGATCGCGCCCAAGTCCAAGCTCAGCGCCGTAGACAACACCGGCTTCCCGAAGTTATCGCGCAGGGACACGTCCGTTCCGCCCGTCAACGTGGTCGACCCGTTGTAGGCCGCGCCTTGAATGATCTTTCCCGTCATGCCGATGGCGAAGGTCTTGTCGGCGAACGCATAGGCATAGGACAGGGCGACTTGTCTGGCTTCGAGTCCCCGAAGGGCCATCTGTCCGGTCAGGCTGATCGGCGTGTTGGGACCTCCAGGCTGAGTGGCTTGAACCGGCGTCGAGACGAAACTGCCTCCCGTCGCGACATCGGAGACGTTGATGCCGAACGCGTGCTCCCCGAAATGACCTTTGACGTAGAGACCGGCCGAGCCGTTCATGGACACGTTGGCGCCCGGCTGGTTGATGCGGCTGGCGATGTTCTGAGCGTTCGCGAGGTTGCCCGCCGAGGTATCGTTGACGTTGAAATTTTCCAGGTCGTGGATGGCGTTGGCAATACCCATCCGGTCGATCCCTTGTCCGCCGGCCTGAATACGGATGTCCACGGTTTGCGTCATCGCCAACCCGGCGGGATTCCAATAGGTGGCCAGCGCGTCCGTCGTCACCGCCACGCCGGCTCCGCCCATACCCATTGCACGGGGACCGACGATCACGAATTCCGTGGCTGCCGCCTGGGTCGAAAAGAGGAGGGCCGTCGCCGCGGCGCAAAACCGGAGCACGCTCGCACGGTCCATGGATGAAGGACTCCTTCGCATCGGAGAACTGCCGCCGAGTCTATTGGATGAACAGGCCCCCGTCAAGGATTTGCGGGACTGCGGCGGTTCTCTCAGATGATCAGGCCGTCCTGAATATGGATGATCCGATCCGCCTGCGCCGAGAGCTTGTCGTTGTGAGTGACGATGACAAACGTCGTCCCGCGCGCCTTGTTGATGTCCCGCATCAGGCCGAACAGCGCGTCACCGGTGTGGGTGTCCAGATTGCCGGTCGGCTCGTCCGCGAGCACGAGGTCGGGTTCCATCAGCAGGGCGCGGGCGACGGCCACGCGCTGCTGCTCGCCTCCGGACAGTTCTCCCGGCTTGTGATGGAGGCGCGCGCCCAAGCCGACATCATTCAGGAGCGCGACGGCCCGATCTTCGACCTCCGTCAATCGTTTGCGTTGGATCAAGGCGGGCATGCAGGCGTTTTCCAACGCCGTGAATTCCGGGAGCAGGTGGTGGAATTGAAAAATGAAGCCGATGCGCCGGTTCCGAAAATCGGCCTGCGCCGATTCCGACAGTCGAAGGACGTCCTGCCCTTCGAACAACACGGTTCCCTTTGTCGGACGATCCAACAGACCCAGGATGTGGAGCAAGGTGCTCTTTCCCGCGCCGGACGCGCCGATGACGGCGACGAGTTCACCCCGCTCGATGCGCAGGTTGATGCCCTGCAGCACCGTCATGGTCCGCTCGCCCATCAGGAACGACTTATGAACGTCCGTGACCGTGATCATGCCGGTGTACGCCCATGGACGGTACCTGTGCGGTTCGATACGTGACGGCTATTCATACCGTAGCGCGTCCACCGGTTCGAGTTTCGCCGCTTGGAGCGACGGATACACCGTCGCCGCGAAACTGATGAGGATCGCCGAGCCGGCGACGAGCAGGACGTCTTCGCCGAGCACGTGCACCGGAATCTTGGAGATGTAATAGACCGTGGGATCGAAGGTCCAGAACGTCTGGATCAGCCAGAGAAACGTGTAGCCCAACGGAATGCCGATCGCGGTGCCGGACAGTCCGATGATCAGCCCGTTCAGCATGAAGATCCGCCGGATGCTCTTCCTGGTCGCGCCCATGGCCTTGAGGATGGCGATTTCCTTCTGCTTCTCGTTGACGATCATCGTCAGGGTGCTGACGATGTTGAACGAGGCCACGATCGTGATCAGCACCAGCAGCAGGAACATCATCGTCTTTTCCAGTTTGAGGGCCGACAGCAGATTGCGGTTCATCTGCATCCAGTCCCGTGCGCCGTAGGAAAATCCCAGCGCCTGCTCGACCGACCGGGCGACCTCGTTCGCGCGGAAGACGTCCGTGACCTTCAACTCGATGCCCGTCACCGTGTCTCCCATGCCGAAGAACTTTTGCGCCTCGGCCAGATCGATATAGGCGAGCGAGGAGTCATACTCATACATGCCCGAATGGAAGATCCCGATCACTGCAAAGGGCCGGATCTTCGGCACCATGCCCATGGCGCTGATCGGGCCGACCGGAGACACGATACTGACGATGTCGCCCGGAAAAGCGCCGAGCCGGAGCGCAAGCTCCTTGCCCAGGATGATGCCGGGTTTCTCGCTGGGCTGCGGTGGACCGTTGGGATTGTCGGCCGGAGGCAGATTCACCGTCACCGGATGGCCGAGATCGGACAGATTCCCCGCCGCCAGGTTCTTCTCCAGCTCGGTCACCTTGCCTTCCTTCGTCGGATCGATGCCGCGCAGAACCACGCCGTGAGCCCCGGCCTGGGTCGTCAGCATGACCTGCTTCAGGATGAACGGCGTGGCCGCCACGACGTCTGGCACCGTCTCGGCCCTCTGGACGACCGGACCGTAGTCGCTCATCGCGTCCTTCATCCGGTCCTGCACGATGACGTGGGCCGTCGTCCCGACGATCTTCGCCTGGATGTCTTCCTTGAAGCCCGTCATGATGCCGACGGTGCCGATCAACGCCGCGACGCCGAGCGTCACGCCGGTGACCGAGACGAACGTATTGAGCGAGATGGTCCGGTTGCGCCGCTTGGCGCGGAGGTAGCGGAGGCCGACGAAAATTTCATAGGGAAGCGCGGCCATCGCGGGCTATTTCTCCGGCCTCAGCTGGGGGAACAACACCACGTCGCGGATGGAGGCTTGATTCGTGAACAGCATGACCAGGCGGTCGATGCCGATGCCTTCGCCGGCCGTGGGCGGCATGCCATACTCCAGCGCCCGAAGAAAATCCTCGTCGACGAGGTGGGCTTCTTCATCCCCGGCCTCCCGCTGCGCCGCCTGCCCCTCGAACCGTTCCCGCTGATCGAGCGGATCGTTCAACTCTGAAAAGGCATTGGCGATTTCCCGCCCGGCAATGTACAGCTCAAACCGGTCGGTCAAGGCGGGATCGGAATCCTTTCGACGCGCGAGGGGAGAAATTTCGATCGGGTAGTCGGTCACGAACGTGGGTTGCTGCAGGTTGGGCTCGACTGTTTCCTCGAAGATCTCGTTCACGATGTTGAAGAGCGGCCAGGCAGGATCGACCGCCACGTTCAATGTCTTCGCCGCCGCCAGCGCCTTGTCCCTGTCGCGCAGCACGGACTCGTCCAGCCCGTTCACCTCCAGAATGGCCTGATGGTAGGACCAGCGCCGCCACGGCGGCGCAAGGTCGATGGCCTTGCCCTGGTAATCGATCGTCGTCTTGCCCAGCAGCTGTGAGGCCAGCGTGGAGACCAATTGCTCCGTCAACGCGATCAAATCCTGGTAGTCCGCGTAGGCCACGTAGAATTCCAGCATCGTGAACTCGGGATTGTGGATCGTCGAGATGCCTTCATTCCGGAAATTCCTGTTGATCTCGAACACGCGCGGAAATCCGCCGACGATCAGCCGCTTCAGATACAGCTCCGGCGCGATCCGCAGATAGAGGTCCACGCCCAGCGCGTTGTGATGCGTCACGAACGGCTTGGCCGCGGCGCCGCCCGGAATCGGATGCATCATCGGGGTTTCGACCTCGAGAAACCCGCGGTCGATCAGGAACGAGCGGATGCCGGCGATGATGCGGCTTCTCGCCGCGAAGATCCCGTGGACGTCCGGATTCGCGATCAAGTCCACATACCGCTGCCGGTACCGGGTCTCGACGTCCGTGAGCCCGTGCCATTTCTCCGGGAGCGGCCGCAGCGCCTTGCTGAGAAAGGTCAATTCTTTGACCTCGACCGTGAATTCGTTGGTCTTGGTGCGGAACAGCGTGCCGGTGACGCCGATCCAGTCGCCGAGATCGAGTTGTTCGGTCACCGCGTACGCCTGCGGGGAAAGCAGATCCTTCTTCAGATAGACCTGCAAGCGGTCGGATCCGTCCTGCAGCACCGCGAAGGCCGCCTTGCCGAACCGGCGAAGCGCCACGACGCGGCCCGCAAACGTGCAGGTGATTTTCTCCTGTTCCAGGACTTCCTTGGACTTTTCGCCGTGCACCGCAATCAGGCGCTCGGCCCGATCCTTGATTTCGAACCGGCCGCCGTAGGGGGCCACGCCGGACGCGCGCAATTGCTCGAGTTTCTTGATCCGCTGCTGTCTCTGCTCGTTCAGTTCGTCCATGGCCTTCGTCTACTCCTCGTCCGCCGCCGTTTTCGCCGGGGCGAGCAGGCCTCCCGTGAGCTTCTTCTTGAGATAGGCTTCGATGAATCCGTCCACGTCGCCGTCCATGACTGCGGAGACCTGACCGACCTCATAGCCGGTCCGGTGGTCCTTTACCATCTGATAGGGCTGGAACACGTAGGAGCGGATCTGGCTACCCCAGGCGATGTCCTTCTTCTCGCCCACAATCGCGTTGAATTCGGCTTCCTTCTTCTTCTGTTCGACTTCGAAGAGGCGCGCCTTCAAAATCTTCATCGCACCGTTGCGGTTCTGAAGCTGGGACCGCTCGTTCTGACATTGCACGACGATTCCCGTCGGCAAGTGCGTGATGCGGATCGCCGTCTCCACCTTGTTGACGTTCTGGCCGCCCGCGCCGCCGGCCCGAAACGTATCGATTCGCAAGTCCTTGTCCTCGACGACGACGTCGATATCGTCGTTCAGTTCCGGATAGACGAACACCGACGCGAACGAGGTGTGGCGCCGCTTGTTCGAATCGAAGGGGGAGATGCGGACCAGTCGATGCACGCCCGCCTCGGCCTTCATATAGCCGTAGGCATAGGGACCGGTAATCGACACCGTGGCGCTCTTGATGCCGGCCTCGTCGCCCGACTGCAGATCGAGGGTTTCCACCTTGAATTTCTTCCCCTCGGCCCAGCGCACGTACATGCGCAACAGCATCTGCGCCCAATCCTGCGATTCCGTTCCGCCGGCGCCGGGGTGGATCGACAGGATCGCGTTGTTCGAATCCAGTTCGCCGGACAACAGCATCTCGACGCGCAGAATCGCGAGACGCGGCTCGAATCGATCTAATTCAACCGTGAGTTCGGCTTCCAACCCTGCGTCGCCGCTTTCTTCCGCCAACTCCAGCAGCGCGCCCAGGTCCTTGAGCGTCTGCTCGATCTCACGCCATTCCTGCAGGTCGTGCTCGAGCGTCGCCTTCTTGCGGCTGACTTTGGCGGCCGCCTGGGCGTTGCTCCAGAAATTCGGCTGTGCGATTTGTCGTTCCAGCTCGTCGAGCTCGGACGTCATGCGGGCGAAGTCAAAGATGCCCCCGGAGTTCAGACACCTGCTCACCGATCGAACGCACGCGCACACGGATCTCGTCCAACATCGCGGGGTCCTTTCCCTTGTTACACGGGGGTCGCGGCAATCGCGTCCGGTTCCGGCCCTTCCGTGCGGAAGAGTCCGAACAGACACAAGACGGCGCAGATTAACACACAGCCATAGGCAAACACATCCCCATGGCGGCTATAAAACGTATGCGGCTGGAGCACGGGAACGGCCGCCTGCATCGCGGTCTGGGTAAAAATGGGAGACGTGTCCAGAATTCGTCCGAACGGATCGATGAAGCCGGACACGCCGGTATTGGCGGCGCGCGCAAACGCCAGATGATTTTCCACGGACCGGAACACGACCATCGAGAAATGCTGCATCGGCGCCGACGATTCGCCGAACCAGGCGTCGTTCGTGATGGTGACGAGGAACTCGGCACCGTTCTGCGCGAACCGGCGGACCAGGTCGGGGAAGATGACTTCGTAGCAGATCAGGACTCCGAATTTGACCGGCCGCCCTCCGTCGCCTTCTCCCGCGGCCTGAGCCTGCCGGGGCATGAAGGAAAAGACGGTCGGGCCCGGCCCGGCCTGAAAATCTCCGATGCCTTCCACCAGCTTGTCGAGAAAGAAGAGGAGCGAGGACTTGAGCGGGATGTATTCCCCGAACGGCACCAGATGCTGCTTGTCGTAGCGGCCGAGCAGCGTGCCGCCCGGAGCGACCAGATAGGCGCTGTTGAGCAGATAGGGCCGCCGTTCGTTGTCGAACCGCACCGCCGGGCTCCCGAAGAGAAGCGGCGCCGAGGCTCGATTGGCGATCGCCAGCACGCGCAACTGATATTCGGGCTCACGCTCGAAGAAAAACGGCGTCGCCGCCTCCGGCCATACGACCAAATCCGCTCCGCCGCCGAGCGTGTCGGTCAGCCGGTCGTACCGGAGGAGGGTGTCGTCTCGATGCGCCGGATCCCACTTGATCGACTGATCCACGTTCGGTTGGACCACGCCGACGCGAAGCGACGTCTTCGGCGTCTGAAATCCTTCCCCTACGATCAGCGACGTGCTGTAGGCCCAGGAAAGTCCCAGCAGAATCGCCGCCGTCGTCACGAGTTCCCAAGGGAGCCGCGCCGGCACGAACCCGCGAAAGAGCGGCATGAGCCAGGCGATCAGCTCGGCGATCGCCACGTTGACCAGCACCAGCAGAAATGAAACCCCATAGACTCCCAGATGATCCGCGATCTGAATGACGTCCAATTGCCGGTATTGAGAATAGCCGAGCAGTGACCAGGGAAGACCGCTGAACAGGTAGGTGCGTGCCAATTCCAGCGTCACCCATAAACAAGGCGCGACGAACAAGCCATAGCGGGGGATCAGTGAACGGAACCAGACGTAGCCGGCGCTGTAGAGCGCCACGAAGAGGCCGAGGTAACTCGTGAGCAGCAGCAGGACGGCATAGGCGACAAGCAGGGGCACCTTTCCGTAGGTATGCATGGCCGTCACGACCCAGGCCATGATGCCCGTGAACCCGATCGTGCCGCTGAGCCATCCCAGGCGAAACGCCCGCCACTTGCTGGGGCTATCGAGGGCGAGGTGAAGCGGGATCAGCGCCACCCACGCCAGCAACCCGATGTCGAATTTGGGAAAACAAAAGGGGAGGAGGAGACCGCTCGCCACCGCGAGCACGATTGAACGCACAGGCCACCGATACATCGCGCTAACTTAGCGGAAGGTAAGGACCGATGCAACCAAGCCCTCATGGTCGCCTTGGCCAACCGGTGACAGTCCCCGGATCTCGACGACCCGGGCGCCTGACGGACTCTCACGCCCAAGGCGAATGACAATCAGCATGAAACGGTCAGGTGCAAGATATAAGGAACCGGCTGCGCCGAGACCAACCTCTAGTGCGTCATCAACGACAGTGGCGTCCGCTGATCGAAGGCGACCTGATCCAGCTCCCACGACGTCGCCGTGTCGTTGTGGTCGAGTTGCACCCCGAAGAACTGGTCGCGCACCCACCGCACCGTGGCCTTCCTGATCAAGAGAGCCGACTGAGTCGGCGGGATGAGCAGCACCATCAGCTCCATCCCGACCGCCACGTTGTGCGATCCCTGCAGGCAGCCGCCGCTATGGTTGAGATTTGCGGTCACTCCGCTCGCGTGAAACGCGCCGTCGGAATAGTACACCGCACAGGTGATGGGAACGCGCAGGCTCCTGCGTTTGTCAGAATGAACCATCATGAGAGCAACCTCCTCAAAGACAAGATTGACGACGACCCGATTCGTTTCACCGAGAGCATGACCGGCCTGGCGGCCCGTCCCTCGGTCCGATTCTGCGCGAGCATGGCGCACGCGATCAGGGTAATGCCGCCGGCGTTGACGGCAAGATCATCGGAAGACGTGCTCCGGCCGGGCACCAGGCCTTGAAGCACCTCGGTCCATAGACCAAAGACGAAGGCGGCGCTCGAGGCGGCCAACACCGCGTAGACGATCGGCCAGCCGCGTCCGCGCAGACTCCGGGTCAGCAACCACGCCAAGATTCCGTATCCTGGTGCATGAGCCCATTCGAGGAGAACGGGCGGCATCTGCGTGATAAGCCGGCCGCTCATTCCCACACCCGGGGCGATCATCGCGCCGAAACACAGGAGCATCATGTACCCCAATGTCGTAATCAATCCCACTCGTATTCTCCCGAGGTGACACACGTGTCTCGCACACGCAATTGGGAACCTACACAACATGTAAACGCTGAAACTACTAGGCATTGGTAGGGGACAGCCACACCGTCTCGCCCAATTACTGTCTGCGACGTTCGAGGTTCCCGTTCTTTAGCTGGGTATCCTTTCGGCACAATCCGGCCCGATTCAAGGCTTGCGACGACTCCATTTGGACCTACTCAGTCGACGCTCCTGCCGCATGGATTCCTGATGATGAAAGAGCCTGAATCGAACGGAATGCCGAACGCCCGGGTCTGATTGCCGTGGCGTCCAGGGATCTGCCCAGGCTCGGCCTGTGGCGTCTGCCCGTTACAGTGAGTGTATTCGCACTTGATTCCACAGAGTTCTCTTTCTGAACCAAGGAGGATGAACCATGGCAGGAGGATGGAAAGGGTGGGCGGTCGCGTCGGCAATCGTGCTGTGTTTCACCATGACGGGCTGCGCCAAGACCGGCCCGGAAAAGCACACGGCCGTTCCCAGCAAGGGGGAACGAGTCATGAATGATGCGGTCACCGGCCAGATTAGCGAGATGGGATCGGATCACGTGTCCATTACCCAGGCGGGCGGCAAGATCAGGCATGTTCGCGTAGACAGCCACACGAAGATGGACCAGATGGCCAAGGGCGACTATGTGAAGGCCTTCGTCTCGGACGACGGTTACGCCTCCACCATTCAGCGGGTCGGACCATAAACGAAAGCGACGATTTGATGGCGCATCTCCCATCTCGCCGCTGGTTCCTCGGCGTCTGCGCAGCCGCCCTTCTGATGGGCGGCTGCACAGGGCCGGCGTATGTCCCGGAGATCACCGTCGCGGAAGCGAGGCCGATCGTCGATGCCACCGCCGAGTTTCATGGTCTCTTCCCCGCACGGGCACTCGTGTCGGGTAAACGGACGTATGGACTCGATGCCCCGAAAGCCAGGCGACAACCTCCCACGGAATTGACGAGACAACTCGAACAGGAGATGCTGAAAGAACTCGCGGCGGCCGGAGTCTTTTCCCGGGTGACCGGATTCGACCCTAAACCGGACGTCATTATTGCCGGCCGTATCGACGCATTTCACGAAGAGTACCGCCCACGTGCCTGGACCTACGTTCCAATCCTCGATAAACAACTGGTGTCCAGGCTGCTGAATCTCAAGAGCCACACGAGCACGGGGGAGGCGAGTCTGACATTGTTCGTGTTGACGCCGGATGGAGCCCTCATCGGGACCTACGAAGGCCGATCCACCTTCGACGAGCAATTCAACCCGACGAACGAAGTTCCTCCGGGTGCACGCCTCAACCGCGCGCTCTCCGACGCGGTCAAGGACATTCAAGACCAGATCGTCCGCGACGCGCAGCTGCGCAAACTGGCGTCGCGATCCTGACCCACGCACGGCCCGCCATCGCACTACGTGATTTTTCTTGAAGAACCGGCCGCTTTCGTCCACGATGAGCCGTAATACCGGCCGTAGCGCGCATCGAACCTTCGAGAGAGATCGCCATGCACATCGTCACATGCCGTCCCGCTGCATCACTGGGTATCAGCGTCCTCCTCTTTGCACCAGGCTGCGCCTGGCAAAGTACCTACGACCAGGCGGTCGCCGAACGGGAAGGCGTCAAGGCGGAATTGCAGAGCGTCAAGCTTGAGCAGGACCGTCTGATGGAACAGGTCAAGGAAATCGAGCCCCTGACGAAACAGGCCAGACTGCAGGCGGAACAGGCCAATGCCTCGCTCAGGGACGCCGTCGATGCGGCGGAGGGAGCACGCCAGATCGGCGAAGAACGCCAGGCCAAACTCGCGCTTCTCATCGACCAGCTGTCCGCCCAGCAGAACAGTCTGCGCCAGTCCATGCGGAAGATGAAGGCGGAGCGACCGGGCTTGCAGTCCGCCGTGGACAAGTATCGGGCGCAGCTCGACGAGGCAGACCGGCTCAGCGCCGCCGCGTCGTTCCCGCCACCGCCTCCCGTTCATGACCCCATTGCCTCCGCGACGGTACCGCCGCCGCCGTCACTCCCCGGACCGACCGTAACCCCGACGTCCGTTTCTTCCTCGGCGTCCGTGCCGTCGTCCGATCCCCTTGCCGTTCCTGCGACAAGACCGGCAACCAAGCGGGGAGTCGAGCCGGCCGAGGAGGGATTTTTTGCGAGCATGAAGGATTGGCTGGTCTCTATCTGGCGATCAGTCTTTTCTTAAGCGACAGCATTCCTCGAGTCTGTAGACTCCGGTTGCTCCAGTGCGCCTCGCACCCTCGTGTGACTTTCCCGCAGACCAGGTCGCATTTCGTCCTCTCCTTCATCTATGATGACTCACCCGACAGGTCCTTTATCTGAACGTTCAACTCCCTGGCCCATCACCTTTGACGGAATCAGCCTCGCAGAACGCAACGGATCAGGACGGCCTCGCACCTGGCCGTCGCCGGTCCATTCCTCTCTATACCAGGGTCCTGATCGGCGCTCTCTGCGGCACGGCGCTCGGACTGCTCCTCGGAAAGGCTCCTTACCTCGGCCCGTTCGGCAATGAACACCTGGGCTTGATCGGTCTGGCGGTCATTACCCTGCTGAAGGCGCTCGCAATTCCGCTCATCTTCTTCGCCATCCTCGATGCCTTCCTCCGCATGAGCCTGCCCCTTCGGCAGGGAACCAGGCTGCTCGCCATCTGCCTCATCAACGTCTCGGTGGCCATGACGATCGGGCTCGTGATCATGAACCTCTGGAATCCGGGGGCGGCCTGGCACGGTCATCTGGATCAATTGCTCACGACAGATTCGAGGGGAGCCGGCCCAACCCGAACCGGCCCTGGTGAGGCCATCGAACACCTGGCCTCCTATATTCCCAGCACCATGTTCCGGCCCTTCACGACCAACAACGTCATTGGCGTGGTGCTCCTCGCCGTCGTGTCCGGCGCGGTATTGCGGCATCTCCGAGTCAATCGCCCGCTCCATGCGCTCGAGCGCACCGTCGAAATCGTCGAGCGTGTCTATCATTGGCTCATTCGCATCCTCGGGTGGATCATCGAAGTCGTTCCGTTTGCCGTGTTCGGCGTGCTCGCCAACGTGGTCGGAAAGGCCGGCGCGGGGGTCTTCTCGCTCTTGTGGATCTTTCTTGTCGCGATCCTGGCGGGGCTCCTGGTCCATGCGCTCGTCTACTATCCGGCCGTCGCCTGGCTCGTCGGCCGGAAACCGCCCGGCATCTATATCGGCAAGGGCGCGGACGCGATTACGACGGCGCTGTCCTGCAACAGCAGTCTGGCCACCGTCCCGATCACGCTCCGTTGTCTCGAGCGGATGCAGGTCTCGCCGGAATCGGCACGCCTGGCCGCTTGCGTGGGAACGAACCTGAATAATGACGGCATTACCCTCTACGAAGCGATGGCCGCGCTGTTTTTGGCCCAGGCGTTGGGCTTCGAGCTGGCCCTCGGGAATCAGCTCCTGATCATTGCGGCCTCCATCGTCGCCGGCATCGGCGCGGCCGGCATACCCGAAGCCGGCTTGGTCGTGCTCCCCCTGGTCCTTTCGGCCGCCGGGCTGCCGGACCAGATCATCACGGCCGCCATCCCACTGATCATGACGGTCGACTGGATCCTGGCCAGGGTCCGATCGGGAGTCAACGTCATGAGCGACATGCTGGTGGCGATACTGCTCGATGCGGCGGAACGGAAGCGTCTGCCGTCCGGCCCCTGAAATTCCATACCGGCCGTCGGGGTGATTTTCCTTAGAGAAAACAGGTATCCTGGCGAGTGGGCAGCGGCGGCGGCGCCATGGTACTGTGTAGTGTCGTTCGAAAGAGGATAGCGCCCGATTGCGTCACGCACAAACATCCAATTCAGCAGACCGGCATCTCACCGGATTTCACGCGAGGGGGAATCACACATGAACTACAAATGGGTACTGTGGGGGCTTTGTCTCTCGATCGGTCTCGCCGGATGCGGCGGAAGTCAACCGGCCGAAATCAAGGACGAACGCTTGACGGTCGGAAGAGTACAAAGCGAAATCAAGGTCGGCATGCCGGCTTCCCAGGTCGTGGAAATCCTGGGCTCACCCAACATCGTGACCACCGACGAGAAGCGGCGGGAAGTCTGGATGTACGACAAGGTGTCGACCGACCGGGTAGATACCGCAAGTTCCTCGTACGGCACCTTGATCATTCTGGGAAAAAACTCGCGGGATGCCTCGAGTTCTCAGCGGCAACGCACGCTCACGATCATCATCAAGTACGACGATGACAAGAAAGTCCGTGATCTTGCGTATAACTACACCCAGTTCTGATCGCCTCGCCGCCCGCTCCGGCCGGCTTGCCGGGTGGGCGGCCTGTTTGGCCTGCACAGCCGGCCTGGCCCTGTTGGCGGGTTGCGTCCAGGAGACGAAGCCCGACGAGCTGTTCCAGCTGAAGCCGGAAAGCCTCCGGAACCGGGCGATGTCCATACGCACCTTCGACACTTCCAACGAGCTCGAGCTCCTGTCGGCTTCCGCGGCCGTTCTCCAAGACCTGGGGTACCAGGTGGAGGAGAGCGTGCACGAGGTCGGGTATTTCCGCGCGGTCAAGGAACGGAGCGCCAGGGAACATGGCCAGGACTGGCAGCGGGTCATGTTCTTCTTTTTCTCGCTGGGCGGAGCCGTCATCCCGGTCGATCTCCACCAACAGCTCGTGGCGAATCTGGTCACCAAACCCCTCAATCCGGAGGGCACCAAGCAACAGGTGCGCATCAGCTTCTACCGCATCGTCTGGAAGGGCGACGGCCAGGCCAATCGGCAATACATCCCGCCTGGGGAGCAGTATATGGAGATGATCCATGATCCGGAGATCTACCAGCAATTCTTCGCCAAACTGTCCAAGGCCGTGTTCCTGGAAGCCCACGACATCTAGCACGAGGAGCCGGAATCTATGCGGAACGCATTAATGGCCCGACGGTGGGGGTGGGGAATCGTCATCGGCCTCTGGGGTGTGCTCTTATACGGATGTACGACCCCGGAGCAGCCGCCGACCCTGCTGGCGCCGACGGAGGCACAGCTGAAGATCCGCAACTTTCAGACGCGGGTCTTCGACATGACCGACCGAAACTTTGCGATCCGATCCGTCATCGGTTCGCTCCAGGACTTGGGCTTCATCATCGAACGGGCCAACGACGTCCTGGGGCTCGTGACGGCCGCCCGTTTCGCCGAACCGAACTACTATGACGTCGTCACCATCACCGTGACCGTGCGGCAGCTCAATGCGACGCAGCTCACGATCCGGGCCAACGCGATCTACAACAACCGGCCGATCGAGGATCCCAAAGTTTATCAGAACTTCTTCTTCACCCTCGAACGGTCGTTGTTCATCACCAAGGAGAGCCCGACCGCGCCATGAGAAGTTCAGCGGGATACCAGTCGACTTGGCTCGGTCCGGCGACCGGATCGATGTGCCGGACCGTCGTGGCGCTGGCCTGCCTTGCCGGTCTCTCAGGCTGCAACACCTATGAGCTGCGCCAGGAAAATCAATCGAACGCGCGCAATCAGGTGTGGCTGTCCGAAACGAGCCAACTCAAGATCCGCGCCGCCCAAACCAGAGTGTTCGACACGACCGACCGCCTGAAGCTTCTGCAAGCGGTCGTCTCGACCATGCAGGATCTGGATTTCAAAGTCGAAGTCCTCGACCAGGATCTGGGAATCGTCTCGGGAAAGAAGTTCGTGGAGGTCGAGACCGGCTACATGGCTGACCCGGTCTATTACTATCTCTATCGGCCCGATACGATGATGTTCCTCGCCCGAAACTACCGATCCTGGGGTCCCTTCTACTATCGCAGCAACCTCGTGCGGTTCACCGCCACGATCCGCCCGCGCGGCGAAACGCAGTCGCTCATCCGTGTCAGCGTGCAGTACTACATGCACGCGCTCGAAGATCCGAAGGCCTATCAAGAGTTCTTCCGCACACTCGAACAGTCGCTCTTCCTTCAAGGCCACGAAGATACGTAGCCGCTGTTCAGAAAGGCCCATCCAGCAAGGCCGTCTCCCCATTGAACCTCGGCTCCCGCTCCGCTAAGCTGAACGGAATCTTACGACGATCACCCCTAACTGGCATTCGGATCACGATGGACGAACTCGAAGAAAAGGCCAACACGCTCTTCACCGGCAAGACGAGTCAGCTGGCCGCCTCGCACAATCATATCCGGTGCACGGTGGACGGCTGTCTGCAGCACGCGACCGTCGCCTGCGAAGTCGCGGTCAAGAACTCCCACCTGGGACCGGACGGGGAGATCCATCACATCCCCCTCTGCTCCAACCATGCCCAGGCGGGCGATACGTTGCGCTGGGAATGGAGACGGGACCCTGACGCAAGCGCGACGCGCAAGCTGCGGCTGGACAATCTCTTTGCGTTGGACACGGTCGAGGATTAACCACACTCAGTCCGTCTCAAAGGAGAAGGAGCACCTGCATGGCCGAGCCGCTCAATTCACCGATACCAACCGGCAGTAATCCTCCAAAGGCCCAGTTCATCTGGCAATGTCCCTCCTGCTCCCGGCGCTATTTGACCGAACAGGCTCCGGCGCAATGTCCCTATTGTCTGCAACCGGTCAAGGGGTGATGACGCAAGGTTCCTTGTTTGTTCCCGCGCCGATACCGGGGCGGGCCGTCCGGTCATGATGCAACGACATGATGACCCCGCGTAGATTTTCGATGATCCGCGAGTTCCACCTTGCGGATTTTCTGACGCTGGCCAACGCCGCCTGCGGCGTCGGCGCGGTGCTCTTCAGCATGCGCTACATGGGCAGCGGCGCCTCGGCTGATTTTCTCACGGCGGCGGCGCTGGTTCCCGGAGCGCTGCTGTTCGACTGGCTCGACGGACGCGTCGCCCGCTGGCGGCACGAGCATACCGCGCTCGGTCGCGAACTCGATTCGCTTGCCGACATTCTCTCCTTCGGCATGGCGCCCGCCGCGCTCGGCTATGCCGCCGGCCTGCGGGGCGGATGGGATTGGTTCGCCCTGACCTTTTTCGTCTGCTGCGGAGTGAGCCGCCTGGCCCGTTACAACGTCACGGCCGAACAGCTGTCCGCCGGCGGTGACAAAGTCGCCTACTTCGAAGGGACGCCGATTCCGACCACGGTCCTGCTCGCCGGCCTCTTGGCGATCCTCCTGTGGCAGGATCGGCTGGGCGAACGACTCTATGGAGGAGTCTGGACAATCGGCGTGGCCGATCTGCATCCCCTGTCACTGTTGTTCGTGCTTTCCGGGAGTCTCATGATCAGCAAAACCCTGAAGATCCCCAAGATCTGAATTCATCCGGAGGATCGGATGAGAAAGTCGGCGGACCGTCTCCGCTATGCTCCCAGCGACCTGATCACGTTTTTAGCCTCCCCCTTTGCATCCTGGATGGATCGTTACCATCTGGAGTACCCCGGCGCCGCCGAACCGGACGAGCGGACTGAAGACGACGGGCTGATCGCCAAGACCGGAGCCCGGCACGAACAGGCCGTCCTCGAAGAGTTCCGGACGTCCGACGCCCGCATGGTAGAGATCACCACGCGGGACTTCACCCAGGCGCTGACGCAGACCAAGTCCGCCGTCACGGCCAGAACCCCGGTCATCTATCAGGCCGCACTCGAAGAGGGAGATTTCTCTGGCTTCGCGGACTTTCTCCTGCTGGATCCGTCCGGCGATTATCAGGTCTGGGATACGAAGCTTGCCCGCTCGCCCAAACCGTACTATGCCATTCAGCTCTGCTGTTATTCCGAGATGCTCGCCTCGATCACAGGCGTACGGCCCGACACGTTCGGCGTGATCCTGGGCAACGGCGAGCGTGTCCCGTTCAAGCTCGAATCCTTCGTGTATTACTACCGCCATCTGAAACAGCAATTCCTCATGTTACAGGCCGGTTTCACCGGCGACCTCCACGACCGGCCTGAGCCGGCCCCCCGCGCCGACCATGGCCGCTGGACTTCCCATGCAGACCGCTTTTTTCGAGACCGCGACCACCTCGTCATGGTCGCCGGCATCACGACCGGCCAGATCAAAAAGCTCTTGAAGGCCGGCCTCACGACCGCGGCGCAGTTGGCCGACGCGTCCTCGGTGAAAGTTGCGAACCTCGACCAGGCTTCGCTCGACAAGCTCGCGGCGCAGGCCAGACTCCAGCGGCAGACGATCGAAGACCGGCTGACCGATCCTGAGGCGCCCCCGCGATTCGAGATCCTGCCGCACGCCGGTCCGAACGGAGAGGCAGTCGGATTTGCCGCGCTGCCTCCTGACGATCCGGGCGACGTCTGGTTCGACATGGAGGGCTACCCGCTGGCTCCCGGCGGCCTCGAATATCTGTTCGGCTGCTGCACACGGGAACCGAGCGGACCAGTCTATCGATATTGGGATTGGTGGGCCCACGACCGGGACGGGGAGAAGCGCGCGTTCGAAGAGTTCGTCGATTGGGCGTTCGACCGGTGGAAGAAGTATCCCCGCATGCACATCTACCATTACGCGCCCTATGAGCCGAGCGCCATACGGCGGCTGAGTACGCGCCATGACAGCCGGCAGGACGAAGTGGACGAACTGCTGCGGCGCAACGTGTTCGTGGATCTCTTTCGCATCGTCCGGCAGGGACTGCGCGTGGGAGCCGACAACTATTCCATCAAGTCCGTCGAACGTCTGTACCGACCCAAGCGGGCGACGGAGGTCGCGAGCGGAGCCGATTCGATCGTGGCCTATAGCCGGTGGATCGAAAGCGGGCAGGCCGGCGATTGGCGGCAGAGCGCCGTGCTCAAGAACATTCGGGACTACAACGAGGACGATTGCCGGTCCACGGCCGAGCTCCTCGACTGGATGAGGGCTCTGGCCACAACACGACATCTCCTTCCACCGTCTCCACGATCTGTTCCAGCGCAGGACGAGCCACGTGAACTCCCGCAGGCCGTGATTGACAGGATCGAAACCGTGGCGCAGCTGCGGAAGCGGCGGGACTCTGTCGCTCTCACGCTCGCCGACCTGGTCGAATTTCACCGGCGCGAACAGAAGCCCGTATGGTGGCGGATGTTCGATCGTGCCGCCGCGACGCCGGATCAGCTGCGCGACGATCCGGGATGCATCGAAGGATTGACGGCCGACGGACCCTGCTCGACGGAAAAACGTTCACTTCTCCAAGCCTACCGATTCGATCCGGCGCAGGAATGCAGGCTGGCCGCCTCCGACCAGGTGCGGTTCGTCCATAACCTTGACGCCACGTTCACCATCGCCGATCTCGATGCAGCCATGGGCCGGCTGACGTTGAAAATCGGCCGACAGAGCCTGGGAGACAAGTGCGGTGGAGTCTTTCCGACCGAGGGATCGCTGCTGCAGAATGAATTCGTCTCGCCGGCCGGCATCCCTGATGCCTTGGCCAGGGTGGCGGCCTCCCACCTGTCCGATACGCTGCCCAAACCGGTCACGGCATTGTTGACCAGGCAGGCGCCGGCTGCGCCGATGCAACAGGCAGGTGAATCCACCATCGACGCGGCTCTACGTATCGCCCGCTCCATGGACGGAGGTTGCCTCGTCGTTCAAGGCCCTCCGGGTACGGGAAAGACCTATGCGGCATCCCGCGTCATCGTGGCATTGCTCGAGAGGGGCAAGAGAATCGGCATCGCCTCGAACAGCCATAAAGCCATTATCAATCTGGTGAAAGCATGCGGCGAAGCGCTCGGTCCCGGTTTGAAGGGCGTCAAGGCCGGAGGCGAGCTGGATAGAGATCTGCACGAAGCCTATCCCGGATTGCTCCATGTTGCGAGCAACAATGACGCGAAGAGTCGATACGTGGAGGGCCTGGTGGGCGGCACGGCGTGGCTCTTCACCAGGGACGAATGGATCGATACGCTCGACTACCTGTTCATCGACGAAGCGGGACAAGTTCCGCTCGCCAACGCGGTCGCCATGGCCGGAAGCGCCCGTAACCTCGTCCTGCTGGGCGATCAGATGCAGTTGGAACAACCGATTCAAGGTTCCCATCCCGGAGACGCGGGCCTGTCGGTGCTGCAATATGCGCTCAAGGATGAAGCAGCCAGCCTGCCGGACGCTCCCGTCTTCCATGCGGTTGTGCCGCCGGACTACGGACTCTTTCTTGGAGAATCCCGACGGATGCACCCCTCGGTGTGCCGGTTCATCTCCGAAAGCATCTACGAAACGCGTCTCACGTCTCATCCCGATTGCGCGAGACAACGGATCGAGGCCAATCCAGTCACGCGTCGGTTCGTCGGCAAGGAGGCAGGCCTGATCTTGAGCCCCGTCGAACACGACGGGAACGTCCTGCGGAGTGACGAGGAAATCATCCGGGTCCAAGCCCTCTACCGGGAACTGCTCGGCCGGCCCTACACGGACAAGCACGGGAAGACGAGACCGCTCGCCCTCGCGGACTTTCTCTTCATCGCGCCGTATAACGCCCAGGTGCGGGCCCTGCAAGACACGCTGCCGGCCGGCGCGCGCGTGGGCAGCGTCGACAAGTTTCAGGGGCAAGAGGCGCCGGTCTGCATCCTCTCTCTCTGTTCGAGCTACGGAGAATATGGCTCTCGCGGGCTGGCCTTCATTCTGGACCGCAACCGCATCAACGTCGCGGTCTCGCGCGCCCAATGCCTGGCCGTCGTGGTCGCGGATCCTCGTATTGCCTGCTCGTTCCCTGGATCGGTGAAGGACATGATGCTGCTCAACTTGTTCTGCAAACTGGCCGACGCATCAGCGGGCGATTAGGCGGCAGACGGGCACGGGCAATCTCATCGTCGGCTTCGCTCGAGGACGTTTCTGATGCCGGCCTGGAGACGGGATTCAGTCCATTCAACGGATGGCAACACGGCATGCCATACAAGAGCCATTGCCTGCTTGAGATCGTCCGGCTTTGCATCGATGGTTCGCACGAAATCCTCGTGAGGCCGATCCTGCCGGTAATTGGGCTGCCTCGCCGGCTGTTTCAGATATCGCGCGATGAGCGCGCCGTCCATGCCATGCAGGAGAGTCCCATGGAACAAGAGGGAACGTCTGGTCCTCCGCTGCGCGTTCCCGGATATCTTCCTTTCACCGACGGCCAGGTCGCTGATGCCGCAAAAGACCGTATCGGGCTCCCAACGGCGGATCACCGATGCGATCCGGTCGAGGACGAACCGGTTGGTCGTGCGGATGCTCTCCAAATCCGGATGCAGGTCCTGCCTCGCGACAAGCGCGTAGGACAGGCAGCCAGGCCCCTGTAAGACGGTCCCGCCACCGCTGATCCGGCGTAGGATTTCCACCCCGTCGCGTTCGCAGGCGGCCACGTGCACGTCGTCGCCGGCGCGCGAGCTTCGGCCCAGCACGACGAAGCAGCGGTCGCTCTCCCAGAAGCGCAGCAGCGGTTCGCCGCCGTGCTCTTCCATCTGATCGAGTAAGACTTCGTCGAGCGCGATGTTCTCGACCGGCGAGGGCAGGGTCAGATCCAGCAGACGGAACCGATGCCGTCCGTTAGCGCTTGGAGTAGAGATGGGTGGGATATCCATGAAACGCTTCGGCTGCTTCCATCACCGTCTCGCTCAACGTCGGGTGGGGGTGGATCGACGCGGCGACGTCCTCCGCCACGGCCCCCATTTCGACGGCGAGAACTCCCTCGGCGATCAACTCGCCGGCGCCGACGCCGCAGATGCCGACGCCGAGCACGCGGCCTGATTCTTTGTCGAGGATCAGTTTCGTGAGACCGTCGTTGCGACCCAACGTCGTGGCGCGTCCGGATGCCAGCCAGGGAAACTTGGTGACGGTCACCGCTTGGCCTGCAGCCTTGGCCGCTTCCTCGGTCAGACCGCACCAGGCGATCTCGGGGTCCGTGAAGACGACGGCTGGAACCGCTGTGGCATCGAAGGCGGTCTGTTGGCCGGCAATCACCCTGGCGGCGATCAGGCCTTCATGCGTCGCCTTGTGGGCGAGCATCGGCTCGCCTGCGACGTCGCCGATTGCGAAAATCGCCGGCTCGGCCGTGCGCAGCTGTCGGTCCACCTGCACGAAGCCTTTGGCGGTCAGCGCGACCTTGGTGGTCTCGAGTCCCAGCTGCTCCGTATTGGGGCGCCGCCCGACTGCGACGAGCACCCGGTCGAACACCTCGGTCGTGCTTCCGCCGGATCCGGCCAGCGTCGCGGCAATCCCGTCCTTCCGCGATTCCAACTTATCGACCTTCGTTTCGAGCTTGATCGCTTTGAAGCGCCGTTCCATCCGCTGCTGCAGCGGCCGTATCAAGTCTAGATCGGCGCCGTTCAATAGCCGGGGCAGGGCTTCGACCACCGTCACCTCGGATCTCAACGCATGATAGACCGTACCCAGCTCAAGACCGATGTAGCCTCCGCCCACGACCAGCAACCGGGCGGGAACATCCGGCAGGTCCAGCGCACCGGTCGAATCCATCACCCGAGGATCGTCGATCGCAAGCGAGCCCGGTACGACCGGACGAGAGCCGGTGGCCAGGATGGCGTGGGCGAAGGTCAATTCGCGGGAGCCTCCGGAGCCGTTCAACGACAGTGTCGTCTTGTCCTTGAAGGTCGCGCGCGCCTGGATCAACTCGACCTTGCGGCTGCCAGCCAGTGCCTGCACCCCCTTCGTCAGTTTGGCGATGATCGTCTTCACCCTGCGGCGCAGCGTCTCGAGATCGACGCGAGGCTTGTCGAACTCAATGCCCCAGGCCCGGGCGTCTTCCGCTTCGCTGATCACGCGCGCCGCATGCAACAGCGCTTTCGACGGGATGCAGCCGCGCAGCAGGCACACGCCGCCCGGCTGGGCTTCCTGATCGACCACCACCGTCCGTAACCCGAGGTCCGCAGCTTGAAAGGCGGCCGCATAGCCTCCCGGCCCGGCACCGATCACCACCACATCGCACTCTGTTTCAGCCATCGATTCCCCTTTGACGATCAAACCCTAAATACCAAGCTCCAAATCCCAAGTTTCGGATTTTGTGCTTCGGATTTCGAGTTTGGATTTCCAGTTTCGTATTTCGACATTCGTATTTCGTATTTGTAACTCTTACAGTCCTAGAAACATTCCCTGGAAATCTTCCAGCACCTTCACGATCTCGTTCGTAAACCGCGCGCCATCGGCGCCGTCCACCAGGCGATGATCGTACGCAACGCACAATCGGAGGATATGGCGCGGGACCAGTTGGCCATCGCGATATACCGGCGTCATGCGGGCCTTGCCCACTCCGAGAATGCCGACCTGCGGCGGATAGATGATCGGCGTGAACGGCCCCGCGCCCAACCCGCCCATGTTGCTGACGGTGAACGTGGCTCCGCGCAACTCCTCGAGCTTTACCTCGCGCTTGCGCGTCCGCTCGGCCAGATCGGCCAGTTCCAGGGAAATCTGCAGCAGATCTTTCTGATCGACGTGATGGACCACCGGGACGATGAGTCCCGCGGGCGTCTCCACGGCCACGCCGATGTTGTAGTAGTCCTTGTAGATCACTTCGCCGTTGGTCAGATCGAGCGTGGCGTTCAGCTGCGGATAGAGTTTGAGCGCATGCACCGAGGCTTTGAGGAACAGGCTGGACAGGGTGAGTGTGGCGCCCTTCTTCTTGAACTGCGGGGCATACCGTTTATGGAGCTGCATCAGGTCAGTGATATCGGCGTCCTGGAACTGGTGGACGTGCGGAATGTTCGTCCAGGCCTGGGTCATGTTGGAGGCGATCTTCCGGCGAAGCGATGGGAGAGTTTCCCTGCGTTCGGTTCCGTACATCGTCGAAAAGACTTTGCCCGGCAGTCCTGCGTGACCAGCAGGGGCGGCGGCGCCACGCGACCGTTCACGCACATGGGCTTTGACGTCTTCCGCCGTGATCCGCCCGCCGGCCTCCGATCCTTTGACCTGAGTCAAATCGACTCCCAGTTCACGCGCCAGCCTGCGGACGGACGGAGGCGCAGGAATGGCGGCGCCGGAAGATGCCGACTGAACGGCTTCACGCTTGACTGACGCCGGGGCAACCGATGGTTGCGGAGCCTGGGCTCCATCGGAGTTTGGCTGACTGTGTAACGCGGGTTCCGCCGTCGCTTGAGACGACGTGGCGTCCTTTTGTTCGACCGGCTCCTCAGGCGGTTTTTGCTCGGCCGTTTTCTGTTCGGCTGGTTTCTGTTCAGCTGGTTTTCGCTCGACCGGTTTCTGTTCGGCCGGTTTGGCGGGCGCTGGAGCCTTCGACGTCGCCGGTTGGGCAATTTGTTGAGGCGTCGACGCCGCTGCAGGCTGCTCCTGTTCAGCTGTCTTGGGAGGCGACCCGCCGCCATCCAAATCGACGAGAGCCTGGCCGACCTTCACATGATCGCCCTGGCGGACCAGCAGCTTCATCACCGTTCCACCGGACGGCGCCGGAACCGGCACGGTGGCCTTTTCCGTTTCGAGTTCGATCAGTGATTGGCCTTCTGCGACATGATCACCTTCCTTGACGAGGACCTGGACCACGTCGCCGCCTTCGACGCCGTCCGCCAAAAATGGAAGTTCTACTTTCATAACTGTTCCTTTAGATACATTGGATCAGCGGGAACACTACCCGTACCATTGATCAGGCGCCTGCCGCTCAACGTTTCCAGGGCGCCTCATCGTGCGGATTCAGTCCCAGATCCTTGACGGCATTCCGGATCGTCTCAGGCTTGACCGTCCCATCGCGCCGATGCAGCGCATAGAGGGCAGCCACGACCATGTGCTCCGCGTCGATCTCGAAAAAGCGCCGGAGGGCCTTGCGCGTATCACTCCGCCCAAAGCCGTCCGTGCCCAGCGCCAGCAGGCCCCCCGGCAACCAGGGGGAGATCTGTTGACTCACCAACCGCACGTAGTCGCTCACGGCCACGCAGGGTCCGTCGAGCGATCGTGCGATCTTCTGGAGATAGCTCTCCCGCGGCGGCTCCTCCGGATGCCACATGTTCCACCGCTCGGCTTCGAGCGTCCTCATACGCAGCGTCTTGTAACTGGTCACGCTCCATACGTCCGCCGATACGCCGTAGCGTTCCCGTAATAGGTCCTGCGCGCGCAAGGCCTCGATGACCAACGTGCCGCTGGCCAACAGATGGGCGCGAGGTTCGTGCCGTCCGCCATGCGCGGGGGCCGGCCGGAAACAATACATCCCCTCGCGGATGCCCTGCTCGGCGCCGGCGGGCATGGCCGGCATCGGATAGGATTCATTGTAGAGCGTCACGTAGTACGACAATTCTTCCTGATCCTGGTACATGCGTTTCATGCCGTCCTGCAGAATGACCGCCAGCTCGAACATGAAGGCGGGATCGTAGCAGGCGATCGTGGGAAACGCGTCCGCCAGCAGATGGCTCTGCCCGTCCTGGTGCTGCAGCCCTTCTCCTTCCAACGTCGTACGCCCGGCCGTCGCGCCCAACAGAAAGCCCCTCGTCCGCATGTCGGAGGCGGCCCAAATCAAGTCCCCCACGCGCTGGAACCCGAACATGGAATAGAAAATAAACAGGGGAATGGTGTTGAGCTTGTGCGTGGCGTAGGCGGTACCGGCGGCGATGAACGAGGACATCGCTCCGGCCTCCGTGATGCCCTCTTCGAGAATCTGGCCGTTGGTCGCCTCGAAGTAATAGAGCAGCGAACTCTTGTCGACCGGTTCATACAGCTGCCCGACGTGCGAGTAGATGCCGTATTGCCGGAACAGCGCTTCGAGTCCGAACGTGCGGGCCTCATCGGGAATGATCGGCACGAGATGCTTGCCGAAGTCTTTGATGCTCAAGAGCCGGCCCAACATGCGGGCAAACCCCATCGTGGTCGAGACCGGCCGGTCTCCCGATCCTCCGATGAACTCCTTGAACTGCTCCAGCGGCGGCGGCTCGAGCGGTTCCACGTTCACCCGGCGTTCCGGCAAAAACCCGCCCATCGCTTCACGGCGCTCGACGAGGTACGCCGCCTCGGGACTTCCGGCCGGCGGCTTGAAGAACGGCGTCGAGCCCAGCTGATCATCCGGTACCGGCACGCCGAACCGGGTGCGGAACTCGCGCAGCTCGTGCTCGTTCATCTTTTTCTGTTGATGGGTGACGTTGCGGCCTTCGCCCGCTTCACCCAATCCATAGCCTTTGATCGTTTTCGCCAGGATCACCGTCGGCCGGCCCTTGTGCTCGACGGCGGCCTTGTAGGCCGCGTAGACCTTCCTCGGATCGTGGCCGCCGCGCATCATCTTGTGGATCTGTTCGTCCGACAGGTTCTCCACCATCTTCAACAGCTTCGGCTCGACGCCGAAAAAGTGCTTGCGGACATAGGCGCCTCCTTCCACGGTGTACTTCTGATACCACCCGTCGAGAACTTCGCCCATTCGCCTCACCAACAGCCCTTCGTCGTCCTTCGCGAGCAGCGGATCCCAATCGCTGCCCCAAATGACCTTGATGACGTTCCAGCCGGCGCCACGGAAACTCGCCTCCAATTCCTGGATGATCTTGCCGTTGCCGCGCACCGGTCCGTCGAGGCGTTGAAGATTGCAATTCACCACCCAGATCAGATTGTCGAGCCGTTCGCGCGCTGCCAGCGAGATCGCTCCAAGGCTCTCCGGCTCGTCGGTTTCGCCGTCGCCCACGAACGCCCACACGCGGCGGCCGGCCGTGTCTTTCAAACCCCTGTCTTGGAGATACCGGTTGAAGCGCGCCTGGTAGATCGACATGATCGGGCCGAGTCCCATCGAGACGGTCGGAAACTCCCAGTAGTCAGGCAGCAGCCATGGATGCGGATACGACGGAAGTCCCATCCCGCCGGTGGCCAGCTCGCGCCGGAAGTGATGCAGCGATCCTTCGGACAGGCGGCCTTCGACGAAGCCGCGCGCATAGATGCCGGGAACGGCATGGCCCTGGAAGTAGACGAGGTCGCCTCCGCCGGGATGGTCCTTTCCACGGAGAAAGTGGTTGAACGCGACCTCGTACAGGGTCGCAGCCGACGCAAAGGTGGAGATATGTCCGCCGATACCGGGATGCTGCTTGTTGGCCTTGACGACCATCGCCATCGCATTCCAGCGGACGAAGCTGCGGATGCGGCGTTCGATTTCCAGGTTTCCCGGATAAGCCGGTTCCTGTGAGGCAGGAATGGTATTGACGTAGGGTGTATTGAGCGGAGCGGACACGGGCGTCCCCCGCGAACCCAGCCGCTCGCGGAGCCGCTCGAACAGATAGGACGCGCGGTCGGCGCCCTTCGCTTCCAGCACGTAGTCCAGCGACTCCAGCCACTCGCGGGTTTCTTCCGGATCGCCGTCGGTCTGCGCGTCTCGATGAGTACGATCGTCGTCGCCCATACGATCTCCTCGGGACTGTCAGTTCATCTTACAGAGGGGAGGGGAGCGAGCGCAAAAGAAACCGGCGGGTCTCTGAACAGGACGGGCGCAGGCCCGAAGAGCGGCCGGGCCTAAAAGTGTATCGCCCCGGGGCCGCTCTTCGAAAGCCATTCCCTATCTCGCGGCGCGTAACGAGCTCAGCGGCTGCTGACCTGCGTCTTGGCGTCGCGGAAATGATTCGGCAGCGGCATGATGCAGTTGGGATTGAACCCCGCCGCTTTCAACGTATCGATGCTCCCCAGCACCTTGTCGTTCTTGAGGTCGATCACGGTGATGGATCCGTCGCTCATGCCCTCCAGGTTGAGCAGGCTGTTCTGCACGAACAGATACCGTTCGTCCGGCGACAGGACCGTATGGTGCGCGCCGGCGGCGGCCGGAATGGCCTTGAGAAATTTCGGATGCGCGGGATCGCTGTTGTCATACAGGTTGACGAATCCGGGTTTGGCCGTCGTGACGTACAGCCGATCTCCTTTGGCGTTGTACATCATTTCCAGCGGCATGCCCTGGTCTCGCGGGCCGAAGTCGTCCACTTGATGGAAGGAGAAGGTCTTAGTCTTGGGGTCCCAGATTCCGGCCCACAGCGTGGCTTCCAGCATGTTGGTGATGTGCACGACCGGCGGATTGGTATTGGGTGAGAACATGATTTCAACCGGCGCCGATTTCGTCGAGGGCTTGGACGACAGCTTGTGCGTCGAGAGCACCTTCCCGGTGCTGGCTTCCAACACCGACACCGTCTCGCCCTGCTCCGACATGTCCGGCTTGACCGTGCTGGTCACCAGGACCCGGTCGATGCCGTTGTGGATGGCGATCCCATGCGGATAGAGGACGAACGCGGCAGGATCGGTCGAACTCAGGGTCTTGATCGGCTTGTCCTTGACGGCATCGCCCATGATCACGTTGCTCGATCCCATACAGGTCAGATACCAGGTCTTGTTGTCTTCCGACACCACCAGATCCTCGCCGACCTTGCAATCCGGCACCTCGATCGCGCGCAGGCGATAGGGGAACTTCGTGAGATCCACGACGTGGAGGAGACTCTTTCCCAGGGCCGTGACGTACGCCTTGGTACGATCGCGGTTGAAGAAGATGTGATGGGCGACCAGATCGGATGGCAGCGGAATCTCCATCAGGATCTTGCCGAAGTCCTGCGACTCGGGATCGATCTCCATGATGGCGATGCCTTCGCGCCGCACGGGCTGATCCGGTTTGCTTTCATAGTTCAACAGGGCGAGCAGTTCCGCCGACGCGAGGGACGCGCATGAGAGCAGCAGGCCGAGCGTCAACGATAGAAGTCTGATTGGTTTCATGGAAGCCTCCTTGTCTGAAAGCGACTGAGGGAAGAACGGTACACCTCTCCGTGGAGACAAGCAATGGCTTTACGACCATGACACGAGAACCCGTGCTTTCAATGCGTGCTTTCTCCATGGCATCGGCGTATCTTAGAAGAAACGAGCAGGAGAGATTGCCCATGAAACACATGCAGGTACGCTGATGAAAGTTGCCGTAGGTCTCCTGATCGCACTGGTGGTACTGGTCGCCATCGTCCTGTCGCTGCCGTTTCTCATCGATCTCAACAAGTATCAAGACCAGTACAAACCGCTCATCGAAGAGGCGCTCAATCGCAAAGTCCACTTGCAGGATATTCGCCTGACGATTTGGCCCAGGATCGGCGCCAGAGTCGCCGGCTTCACCGTGCTGGATGATCCGTCCTTCGGCGCAGAGGCCTTTGCCTCGCTCGGGTCGCTCGACGTCGGCGTCAAACTCATGCCCTTGCTCAGCGGGCAGGTGGTGGTCGAAGAGATCACGCTTCGCGATCCGGTGATCACGGTCATCAAAAACAAGAACGGCGTGCTGAACGTCTCGACCATCGGCCGCACCGGCGCGGCAACCCCGCAGAAGCCGTCACGGGCGCCGGTTCCGTCCGCGGAAGGCCCGCTCAAGATCCTGGCCATGCTGGCCGTCGATCAGGTATCGATCGAGCGGGGCAAATTGACGTATCGGGATCTCTCGTCCGGCAAGCAGACCGAATACGTTCTGCAAGATATGGATCTGTTGCTCCAATCCGTTCAGCTCGGCGAGACCCCCACCCTCCACTTCCGCACGCTGGTCCAACCGATGAACATCCCGGTGCGGCTCGACGGGGCCTTCGGCCCCCTCAAGGAATCCGCCGATCTCGACGCGATCCGGTTCAAACTTGCCGTCGGCAAGATCGACGCCGTCATCATCGGCAAGACGGCGGGACGGAACATGAACCTGAACGTCAGCGCCCCTGTCATCAATACGGCGGACCTGCCGATCGCGCTCCCGCTGCAGAAGCCGGTCGAACTGAACAGTCTCGAGATCGCTGCGGAGGTTCAAGGTCAGGAAGTGCATCTACGCAATGCGTCGTTCCAAATTTTCGGCGGGCAGATCGCGGCGCAGGGATCACTCACATCCGGTTCCGAGGCCCCGCCCTTTACCGGAAAACTGAAGATGCAGGGTGTGCAACTCGGCCCGGCGCTCAACGCACTGGCGACAAGCAAAGTCACAATGAGCGGCACAACAGATGCCGATCTATCACTGCAAGGTCAAGGCTTTACCATGCCAGACCTCACGAAACACTTGAAAGGCACGGGACGCGTTGCCGCGAAAGACGGCAGGATCGAGCAGGTGGGTCTGCTCGCAGAAGCGTTCACCATTCTCAAGGTGGCCGGCATCCAGCTCGACCATCCGAAAACGACGGTCTTCTCCACGGTCCAGACCGACCTGGGGGTCGAAGAGGGAACCCTGCAGCTGCGCAATCTCTTGATGGACAGTCACGATTTCCAGGCGACCGGCGGCGGGACGGTCGGGTTCGATCAGGCCCTGAACATGCTCGTGAATCTCAACCTGTCGCAGGAACTCAGCGGAAAGGTGGTCAGCTCCTCGAACGTCGCCAGGGTTGCCATGAAGGACGGGCGCCTCCGCCTGCCGCTCACGATCACCGGTACGACCCAGGCGCCATCATACGGCATCGATCTCAAATCTCTCACCGGCAGGGTACAGGAACAGGCGAAGAAAAAAGCCGAGGAGACGGTCAGGGGTCTGCTCAAAGGCACCGTGAAGCCGGAAGACCTGAAGCAGCAGGGCAAGGATTTCCTCAAAGAACTGTCGATTCCCTGAAAGAGAATCCAAATCCTAAAACTCAAATCCCAAATACCAAAGTCTGAAATTCGAAATCCGAAACCGCATTCTCCGATCTTGCAATTTTCTCCCGGCCAACCGTAAGCTCCGGCCTGGCCGGACTACCCATTCCTGCCTCACAATGCCGTACACCTTCATACTCTGGAGGAACGTAATGGTACCTCTCTCCCGCATCCTGCTCATCGGACTGATCGTGACGCTCTGCGGATGCCCCGCGACCAAACAGGCCAGAACCGTCGACAAGCTGGGATTCCTGAAGGACCTCTATCCCATCATGACGAAGGGCAATGAGGATGCGGGAGAATCGCTCTTGATCTACAAAAATCCCAAGGTCGCCACCATACCCCCCAATTCCTACACGAAGATCCTCCTGGATCCGGTCCTGATCTTCCGAGGTCCGGAGTCGAAGATGGGCGGCATTTCCCAGAGCGAAACGCAGATGCTCGCCGACACGTTCTATGCATTGATTTACCAGGAGCTTTCCAAGGACTACGACATGGTCGACAAGCCCGGGGCGAGCACGCTACGGGTACAGGTCGCCGTCACCCACCTGGAGGAATCGTGGCCCATGCTCGACGTCGTCTCGAACGTCCCGGCTCCGATGAACGCGCTGGCAGCTGGGTCGGTCATCAAGACCATCGCGACGGGCAAACCCGCCTTCACCGGCGAGGCAGTCATCGAAGCGAAGGTGACCGATGCGCAAACGGGCGAGGTGCTGCGGGCGATGGTCGATCGGCGGGTGGGGACGAAGAAGCTGGAAGCCCAGTCTTTCAATTCCTGGGCGGACGTCTACGAATCACTGCGCTACTGGGCGGAAAACGGCCGCTATCACCTGTGCAAGGCGCGGCAGATCCGCACCGATTGTCCCAAGCCGCGGGCGTGATCGCGCTGGAATAGCGCTCAATCACGACGGCCGATTCTGCTTCAGGAACTCGATCGATTCGTTGATCGTGTGGACTCCCGGCGGCATGGCATCGCTGCCCGTGGCCACGGCATTGACCATCTTGACCAGATCGGCCGCGACCGCCCCGGGCGGATTTTCTCCGTCGCTGAGCGCCTCCTGAGGCAACAGTCTCCGCAGCCGTAAACGCGGCATGTCCGTGCGCGCACGCGGCTGCGGCAAGCAGGGGAGACTCGACAGGCTCGTGGATGCCGCGTCTCGCTTGGTCAGCGGAGTCAGATTGAATTTTTCCTCCAACGTCTTCATGAGCGAGGTGGCGTCCAGCGCCCCGTTGAAGACCGTCCCCTTCGGAATCCACGGCGAGATCAGCAGCGTGGGAATTCTCTGCCCCAATCGGTCGAACTGAAATCCGTCCTCGCCCGTAAACCCGTCCCCAGGAGGCGTGGCCTGCGGCGGCGGCACATGATCGAAACAGGTCCCGCCCTCGTCGAACGTGATGATCAGGAGCGTATTCAGATAATTACTCCCGTTCGGCGAATTGGAGTTGCGGATCGCCTGGTACACGTCGTTGACGAGAATCTCGCCGCGCTTCACGGCCGGCGCTCCGTAATCGGGATGGTAGCTGTTCGTGTCCAGCAGAAAGCGCGGCTGGATGAACGTATAGTCCGGCAGGTTCCCGCTCTCCACGTCGTCGTAAAACGAAGTCATGTCTTTGAAGTAGGGCGCGGCATCAGGGAAATTGCCCAACGTCGGATAATGCAGCAGCCGCGTGAGCGGCACGATGTCGAAACCGTCATAGTAGATCGTCCAGGTCCGGCCGGCGTCACTCAGCGATTGAAAGATCGTGGGGGCCGTGTTTTCGAACGGCCAGCGGATCGACGGAGCGTTGATGATGAACCCCGACGATGACGCGGCATGGAAGAACGCCCGGTTGGTATAGGTCTGGCTGGGTACGGCGCAATGCCAGCTGTCGCAGACCGCGTAGTTCTGGGCCAGCTGGCTGATGGCCGGGACGATGTTGGGCGGATAACACTGCATGATGGTCGAATATTCGTCATAGGTTCCCGCCTTCCCCATCGACAGCAGACTCCAGTAGAACGCCGTGATGAATCCCGTCATCGGCGGAGGAAAGAAGGCTCCCTGGTCCGGCACGTTATAGGGCGCCGTGAAGTCCGACTGCTGCTTGGCCAGCTGGTTGAGCAAGGGATTGAATTCGTTGTAGAGGGCCACGTTGACCGCGCCGTACTGCTCAGCCGGATCGACGACGGGATTCAGCAGACCGGTAGCCTTGGAAACCGGAATCGATCCGAGATTTGATTGGGGCGCATACGGCGGGATTGGATTCGAAAGGTTCTTGGTCGCGACTCCGTTGAAGGGTTGCCCCGACGGGCTCACGTCTTTCGGATAGAGATAGCCCAGCAAATTATCCAGCGTCCGGTTCTCGAGCTGGAGCACGACGACGTGCTTGAACGATTCCATCAGATTGGCCGGCGTCCCGATCGGACCTCCCGTAAAGGTCGGATCCGGTCCGAAGAACCGCGCCGCATTGGGAATTTCGGTCGGAGGCATCTCTCCGGGCGCGGTCAGATCGGCAGGGTCCGGCTCCCCGGGGAACAGCGTGGTCGAGGTCGAGCTTGGCGAAGACGGCTGGCTGGAATCATCCTTGCCGCAGCTCGCGAGTGCGGCTGCCATCGCCAGGCTGACTTTGAGAAACACTCGGCGATCCACTTTGTTCTTGTCGGATTCGTCCATGACACATCTCCTCGCATCGTCGGTCGCGTAGTGCGTCTTCAGTAGGCAAAACTGGCAGGACCTTAGCTCGTGCCAGAGGGACTGTCAACGGCGGCCAAACACGCGTAATGGATGTAATCGCCTTTCTGATCTGCTTGAAGGCTGTGAACTCGATCATGCCGTTTTATCCTTTCTCAACGTCTTTGAGTGTGCGCGACGAGCGATTCCGCGCGAATTACGGCCTGTTTCCACCGAGCAGAATCATGGTCGAGTGCTATAGTTTCAACCATGAACGGCGTCGCAATCACACACGAAGGGAGAACGCCATGCGACACGCGCCATGGGTGAGCATTTCACTGCCGGTACTGATCGCCTTCGCCACATACTCCTGGGCGGGCGTTGCTTTGAAACTCCACTCGGTGCTCGCGCATCCGGAGTCCTATCAATCGAGCGTGATCCAAGTGACAGGAGTCGTCTCCAACCATCAGTTCCAGCGCGTCAAGAAATGGATGGCCAACGTGGATAAATGCGTCCAGACCTTCACGGTGACGGACGGAGCCGACTCCATTCAAGCGGTGTATGGAGCAAACTGTGCCGGGGCGCTGGACTTGCTGCGCAATCGCGATCGCGTCACGTTGCAAGCCCGGTTTGATTGGAAGCCGGGTAAAGCGGGAATGCTTACCGTGCAATCGGTGGTGTCAAAGGTGACGCCGTACCCATAAACCACAGGATGAAAACTCAAATTCCAAACTCCAAATACCAAGTGTGAAAATTCGAAATGTCGAAATACGAAATCCGAAACAATAGGATGGGAACGCCAGTCCGCTCGATCCAATAGCCCCACGACCTGATCTCACGATCTGATCCCTTCCAATCAATGCCAGGCCTCTGCGGCGCGGCATAGCAGCGGCCGTCGTCTTTATGGTACCTCTAGAGGTCACTTGGAATCGGACTCATGGATCCCGCTGAGCTGCTCAACCTTCCACTATTTGCCAACCTGTCTCAGGATGAACGGACCTGCCTCGATCAGGGCGAAGTCCTGTCGGTTCCTGCGGGAACGATGGTCACGCGCGAAGGGGAATCGGTAGAGTACTTCTATGTGATCCTCGAGGGCGAGATCCGCGTGACGAAGAACTACGACGGCCAGGAAGTGGTATTGGCGCTGCACAGCACGGGAAAATTTTTCGGGGAAGTGCCCTTGCTGTTGGACATGCCCTACTTCGTCGACAGCGAGACGCGAACCGCCTGCCGATTGTTACGCTACTCCAAGGAGCAGTTTTGGTCCGTGATGCGCATCTGCCCCACGGTGGCAAAGGAAATCCTCCGCACCATGGCGGCGCGCGTACGGGGCCTGGAAGGATATTCTCAACAACGTGAAAAACTGGTCTCACTCGGGACCATGGCGGCGGGTCTCGCTCATGAACTGAACAATCCGGCCGCAGCGGCCCGCCGAGCGGCTGCCGATCTGGTAACGGTCGCGAGCGGGTTGCCATCTCTTGCCTGCCAGCTGAACAAACAGCAGCTCTCCGCCGAGCAGTCCGAAACGGTCGCGCAGATTCTGCGCGACCTGGCCTCCCGGCCCAGTCCCTCGGTGCCACCGGATCCTCTGACCCGAAGCGATCGAGAGGAAGACATCCTGAAATGGCTCGAACAGCACCCCATCGACAATGCCTGGAATCTCACCGGCATCCTGGTCGGCGCGGGGTTGGATCGAACCTGGCTCGAGAGAATCAGCAACCGGTTTCCGAATGACGCAATAGGGGATGTCTTGCGATGGATGACCGGCACGCTCTCATTGCGGGACCTGACTCAGCAGGTCGAACGGAGCACCAGCCGCATTGCAGACCTGGTCAATGCCGTGAAGGCCTATTCGTACGAAGGACGGGCCCCCATTCAAGACGTCGATATCCACGAAGGGCTCGAGAGCACGCTCACGATGCTGTCTCACAAGCTCAAGAGCGTCACGGTGGTCCGAGACTATGACCGGTCGCTGCCTGTGATTCCGGCATATGGAAACGAGTTGAACCAGGTGTGGACGAACCTCATCGACAATGCGATCGATGCCGTCGGCGGAAAAGGAGAGGTCCGGATTCGCACCGCACACGAGGACCACCACGTGCTCGTGGAGATCCACGATGCCGGATCAGGCATTCCGAAGGAAGTTCGGCCGCATCTCTTCGAGCCGTTTTTTACCACCAAGGGCGTCGGCAAAGGGACGGGGCTTGGATTAATTATCAGCTACCGCATCGTCACGGATCGCCACAAGGGTGAGATCGATTACGATTCGGAACCGGGCCACACCGTGTTCCGGGTCCGCTTGCCGATGATGCGCAAGCCATTGGCGACTTCAGCCGGCCCGAGCGATCCGCCGGTAGAGAGCGCCGGACCATGAAACCCTTTTTGGTCACGGTGGATGACGACCCCGAGGTCTCGCGTGCGGTGGAACGGGATCTCCGCCGCAGGTTTGCCGAGCAGTACCGAATCCTGCGAGCGGAATCCGGCCCGGAAGCGCTGGTGTCGCTGGAGCAGCTCAAGCTTCGTAATGACACCGTCGCCCTGTTCCTCGTGGATCAACGAATGCCTCAAATGACGGGGGTTGAATTCTTGGCCCAAGCGATCACGCTGTTTCCTGACGCCAAACGCATCTTGCTCACCGCCTACGCCGATACGGATGCGGCGATCCGCGCCATCAACGACGCGCAAGTCGACTACTACTTGATGAAGCCCTGGCATCCTCCCGAGGAACGTTTGTATCCCATCATCGATGACCTCCTGGAGGACTGGCGCGCCTCGTTCAAAGCCCCGTTTCAAGGCATCCGGGTATTGGGACACCGCTGGTCGCCCCAAACGCATCAGATCAAGGAATTCCTCGCCAAGAACCAGCTCCCGTATCAATGGCTGGACGTGGAGAAGGATGCCGAGGCCGAACAGCTGCTTCAATCGACCCATGCAGGGAATGATCAACTGCCCGTGGTGGTCTTTCCCGACGGCTCGTCTCTGATCCAGCCCACGACGCTTCAGGTGGCGGAGAAAGTCGGCTTCCGAATGAAAGCCGAGCAGCCGCTATATGACCTCATCGTCATCGGCGCCGGGCCGGCCGGATTGGCCGCCGCCGTCTACGGAGGGTCCGAAGGGCTCAAGACGGTCTTGATCGAGCGTGAAGCGCCGGGCGGCCAAGCCGGCATGAGTTCCCGGATTGAAAACTACCTGGGCTTCCCGGCTGGCCTCAGCGGCCAGGATCTCGCCCGGCGCGCCCTGACGCAGGCGCAGCGATTCGGCGTCGAGATTCTGAATCCGCAGCAGGCCGTCAGCCTGCGCGTGGCAGGGCCGGCGCGGATCGTCACGCTCGCCGACGGCAGCGAGCTCAGCGGGAAGACCGTGCTCATTACGACCGGCGTCTCCTACCGTACGCTCGATGTGCCTGGCATGGCCGAGCTGACCGGCGCGGGTGTCTATTACGGAGCCGGCATGACGGAAGCGCTCGCGTCCAAGGGAGAAGACGTCTTCATCATCGGCGGCGCGAATTCTGCCGGCCAGGCGGCGGTCTATTTTGCCAGTCACGCCCGCCAGGTGACGATGTTGGTGCGTGGTGACAGCCTCACGGCCACGATGTCGCACTACCTGATCGAACGCCTCAAGCAAACGCCGAACATTCTCGTCGAAACCAGCGTGGAGGTGGCCGAGGCCTGCGGCACATCCCGGCTCGAATCGTTGGTCCTCCAACATGCCAAGACCAGGGACCGGCGCAGGGTGCAGGCCCAATCGCTATTCATTCTGATCGGCGCGTCTCCCCATACGGACTGGCTTGGAGACAGTGTCCTTCGCGACGAGTATGGGTTCATCCTGTCCGGTCCTGACTTGGTACGGGACGGCTGTCTGCCGTCGAGCTGGCCGCTCCAGAGACCCCCATACCTTTTCGAAACGAGCGTGCCCGGCATCTTCGTCGCGGGCGACGCGCGCCATGGATCGATCAAACGGGTCGCATCGGGGGTTGGTGAAGGCACGATCGCAGAGAAGATGATCGAACGCTATTTGGATGGAGTCTAGAACGCTTCGCCATGGCCGAGCCGCATCATCATGGACAGTCACTCGATCTCACGGAGCATGACCACGTGCAAGGAGAGGTATCGGCTCCGGTCGTCCTGATCGAATACGGGGATTTCCAATGTCCGTTCAGCCGGGAAGCGGTCAAGACCGTGCGGGCCTTACAGCGTGAGTTCGATCGGTCTCTTCGATTCGTGTTCCGGCATTTTCCGCTGGTGGACAAACATTCCCATGCCCTCCAGGCTGCCGAAGCGGCTGAAGCGGCGGCCGCCCAAGGACAGTTTTGGGCCATGTACACGATGTTGTTTGCCAATCAATGGGAACTCGAATACGGCGATCTGATGGAGTATGCGAAGCAGCTTGAATTGGATCGCACGCAGTTCAGCGAGTCCCTGACCACCCATCGACACCTCGACCGTATCCGCACGGACGTGGGCACGGGCCGCCGGCATGGAGTGACGGGGACGCCGACATTTTTTATCAACGGCCGTCGCCAGGACGGCAATGACGACCTACGCGCATTGGCGGCTGCGATGCGCCACGCGCTGGGCTCATAAACCTCGACCGGTCCTATGCAACAAGCGCTCGATTTTCTGCTTCATCATATCGAGCTGGTGGTGTTTCTGACCGTTCTCGCAGAGCAGGTCGGACTGCCCGTTCCCGGCATTCCGCTCCTGCTGGCCGCCGGCGCCGTGGCGGGAGAAGGGCAGGCGAACCTCGCCGTGCTGACTTGCATCTCGGTTGCCGCATGCCTGCTGGGCGACATGGTGTGGTATGAACTCGGGCTTCATCGAGGCCGGCAGGCGCTGTCTCTCCTGTGCCGGATTTCGCTCGAGCCAGACGCCTGCGTCAGACGCACGGAAAACTTTTTCGTCGCACATGGCGTCCGCGCGCTGGTGTTAGCCAAGTTCATTCCGGGGTTGAGCACGCTCGCGCCGGCGTTGGCCGGTCTCTTCAAGGTGTCCCTCGGACGGTTTTTCCTCTTCAACGGCGCCGGATCGCTGCTCTGGAGCTTGTCTTTCCTCCTTCTCGGCTATGTGTTCAGCGATCAGATCGGATACGTCGCGGACCTCGCCGTGCGCTTTGGGACCACCGCGGGAATCATCATCGCCGTCAGTCTCGCCGGCTATGTGGTCTTCAAGTATTTCAACCGGCAGAAACTCTTGAGGGAACTCCGCGTGGCACGCATCACGCCGGCCGAACTGAAGCAACTCTTGGACGATGGCCAGCAGTCGGTTATCGTGGATTTGCGCGGCAACGTCGATCATGTGGCCGACCCCTATACGATCCCGGGCGCACTGCGTATCTCGGCCGAGGAGCTCGAGCACCGTCATCATGACATTCCCCGCGATCGGGACATCATTCTGTTCTGCGCCTGCCCGAATGAAGCCACCGCGGCCAGGATGGCGTTGATGCTGAAGCGGCGAGGGATCAGCCGGGTGCGGCCGCTCTTGGGCGGCATCGATGTGTGGCGTGAGCTCGCCTATCCGCTCGAATTGGTGATCGCAAAGGAGAACGCCGTCGGAACCTCCAAGATATCAAGCTGATCCCTATTATTTTGTGCCGCTAGGGAACCTCCTAGTTAAGCCGGACCTCCTGCCATGCAAAGCTGATCATCTTGCGATCACGAGGACAGAAATTAGGAAGGGGAGGGTGTCCATCATGAACATTCAACGTTCCGTGAGCCGATTTGTCGCGCAAAGCAACGATATATTTCATCAACTTCGCTCCAAAGGCGAGATCCTGTCCGATGTGGATTTGGTGACGCTTCGGGAGCAGCTCTACATTCTCGACACGGAAGCCGACCATCTGCAGAATCTCAAACAACCTCGTTCGGAGATGTCCCGTTTGATCCCTGCCGGTCGTCTCCCCAAAGTGCGGACAGGGCGTCACGGGCAATCGTAGTAAACCGGTATCTTCCTGGGTCATGCCCGCTCGCGAATCATGAAATCCAGTGCTTCGATATGAACTGACTAATAGCCCGGTCAATTTCAGCCTGGACATCGAACGCAACAATCTGGTAAGCCAAGGAGTCGAGACCACTCTTGTAGGGATCTGCCTAGCTGCGTCCCTGCCTCAGGCTGTTATCGTCAAAAATGATGCGAGTCGTACTCTTATTATTACTGGCCGTACTCACCGGATGCGCCCATCACGATTTGGACGCGCTCCGGGCGAGCAAACCCGACCTCATGCAAGAGGTCGTCGGCCCCTATGACGGTCTCTCAAAATGCGCGAAAGAGCGATTCGATCAGGACCGATCGGACAATCTGACCCTGTCGGAGAATCCGAATAAGGGCATCAATCGCCTCGCCATGCTCAGGAATCGTAGCGGATTCCTTTCCAAACGCGGACAAGACGCGCTCTTCGAGTTCACATTCGTCCGGCAATCCGCAAAGTCCACGCTGGTCGAATTCCGCTCGGTGAGTTCCACGAACCAAACCGATCCGGCATGGAGAGCCATCGCCGAGTGCTCCGCTTCCTTGAGAATCGAACCTCCACCTTCTCCCTCAGCGGCCCTCGGAAATTCCTGAGTGCCCTGCCGAAATTCGTCCCAGTTGGGTACGTGCACGCATGGATTCATGCGTGCACGCGTTGAATCCTGACCACGTCTCAATGCATCATCGCCCGCATGGTCGGCTTCTGAAAGTGATTCGGCAGCGGCATGATGCAGTTAGGGTTGAACCCCGCTGACTTCAGGGTATCGATACTCCCCACGACCTGATCGTTCTTCAGATCGATCACGGTGATCGATCCGTCGCTCATCCCTTCCAGATTGAGAAAACTGTTCTGCACGAACAGATACCGTTCATCCGGCGACAGCACCGTATGATGGGCGCCTCCGGCGGTCGCGATCGCCTTGAGAAACTTCGGATGCTTGGGATCGCTGTTGTCGTACAGATTGACGAATCCCGGCTTGGCCGTCGTCACGAACAGACGATCACCCTTCTTGTTGTACATCATTTCCAACGGCATCCCTTGCTCGCGCGGACCGAAGTCGTCGATCTGATTGAACGAAAAAGTCTTGGTCTTTGGATCCCAGACGCCCGCCCACAGCGTCCCCTCCAGCATGTTGGTGATGTGCACGACCGGCGGATTCGCATTGGGGGCGAACATGACCTCCACAGGCGCGGTCTTCGCCGGAGCCGGCTTCGACGTGACGCGATGCGTGGACAGAACGGTCCCGGTGCTGGCCTCGATGACCGTCACCGTGTCGCCCGCCTCCGACAGGTCCGGCTTCACCGTGCTGGTGATCAGAATGCGATCGATGCCGTTGTGAATGGCGATACCGTGCGGATAGAGGATGAAGGCATCGGATCCGGCCGCACTGATCGTCTTGACCGGCTGGTCCTTCACCGCGTCGCCCATGATCACGTTGCTCGAACCCATGCAGGTGAGGAACCAGGTCTTGTTGTCCTCCGACACCACGAGGTCTTCGCCCATCTGGCAATCCGGAACGGCGATCGCCCGCAGCTGGTAGGGAAACTTGGTCAGGTCGACGACGTGCAGGATGCTCTTCCCCAGGGCCGTGATATAAGCCTTGCTCTTGTCGCGGTTGAAGAAAATGTGATGGGCCACGAGATCGGACGGAAGCGGAATCTCCATGAGGATCTTCCCGAAGTCCGACGAATCGGGCTCGATGTTCATGATCGCAATGCCTTCCCGCCGCACCGGCTGATCAGGCTTGCTCTCATAGTTCAACAACGCATACTGCTCGGCCGCGACGACGGACGGACCAGCGAGCATCAGTGCAAGAGCCGAAACTAGGAATCTGAACGGTACCATGACAGACCTCCTTGTGATGGCGAATCGAGCCATGACTCGATTCGGATGGGTTATGCATCACCAGTACGATGCCTGCGGCGGACTATAGCGAGTACCGTTGCGGGGGTCTTATCCGAGCGTCTGGATCTATTGATACGGATGGTGGCAGGAAGCGGGTGACTTGTCCTATCGTCCGGACAGCTTAGCAGGAAAGGGGAGAAAATGCCTCAATCCGAAACTCGAAATCCGAAATCTGTCCCTTCTTCGGTCATTCCCGCGGACGCGGGAATCCAGGTCTCTTCAGAGCAAATCCGAAACTCGAAGTTCGAAATACGAAACGATAAGATGGAAAACCCAAAAGGCAGGAAAGACTGGATGGTGGCTACGGAAGCGGTCCGATATGCTGCTCGATGGTACGGAAGCGATGCTCGAGCCGTTCAACTCGTTCCTGTATCTGACCGTACGAGAGCTGAACCAGGGCGCGTGTCTCTCGAAACTGTTCGTCCATGTGGGATCGTTCTTCAGCATGAAACTGGCTCACATGCAGCTGAAAACTTTCGGCGACAAGCTGAAGCTCATGCCTGAGCCCCTCCGTGAGAATACCCGTCTGGCGTCGACTTTCCATGATGTCGGTGCGCAACGAGTCGGCAACCAGTTGAAGCTCTTCCCTGAGAGCACCTGTGTTGCGTTGTGCTTCGGCAATATCGGTCCGTAGCGACTCGGTCGCCGCGCCAATAATCCTTTGAATTTGTATCAGCGATTCCTGGTCCATGCGGTCTGCCTCAAGACGGTCGAAGTCTAGGCCTCGGCATTTGCAAAGTCAACGGTCACGACGTCGAAAAGCCGCGCAGCAATGGGCGAATACAACCATTTCACTTGAGTCGGGCCTGGCGTGCGGACTGACTCCGTCGTCTCCGACGGTGCCAGTCTCACTTCCCAAACAAATCCGAAATTCCAAATCTAAAACTACAAGAGGGAAATCTCAATGGCAGGAGGGACTGGATGACGGTTGTTGCTGAAGCAATTCAACCATCTATTCCGTCATTCCCCCAAAGGAGTTTCGGATCTCGAGTTTCGAATTTCGTATTTTCCCAGGAAGGGTCTACCAGGGAATAACCTTGCGGTCTTTGATGAACTGGCCGGTGAGTGAAATGGGCGCCTCGGTCGCCAACCACACGATCGTGTCGGCGCCTTCCTCGAGGGAACGCGGCGCTTCATTCCCGCCCATGTCCGTTCTGACCCAACCGGGACAAACGGAATTGACCGCGATGTTCGAGTCTTTCAATGCGGCGGCAAACTTACCGGTCACGCCGTTCAGCGCCGTCTTGGAGATACTGTATGCGGGCGCCCAGGTGTCCATGTCGGTCAATTGGCCGGCCCCGCTGGACACGTTGATGATTCGAGCAGAACCACTTTTACGAAGGAGCGGCAGGAACGTCTGGGTCATGAGCAACGATCCGATCGTATTGGTCTCGAACATTCTCCGGAGCCGCTCCGGAGGCAGGTCGAAGATCGAACCCTCGTCTTGATCCAGGATTCCGGCATTGTTGATCAGCACGTCCAAATGATCCACCGTCTGTGAGACGATGCCGAAGGCGGCTTCGATGCTGACTCGACTGGTGACGTCGAGTGGGATTGGCGTGACCGAGGAGTCGATGGAAGAGGCCGCTCTCTTGACCGCGGCGAGCGTCCGCCCGGTCAAGAATACAATCCAACCGCGCGTCGCCAATTGCCGCGCGACCTCGTACCCGATCCCTCTGTTGGCTCCCGTAACCAGGGCGATGCTCGGCATGGCCAAGTCTCCGTTTCCTCCCAGCCGCTAGTCCATTATACAATGCGCCTCACTACAGGTCCTGCCAATGTCTCAGGTAAATCCGAAACTCGAAATCAGAAATTCGAACCAACGGGAACAGATATCCTAAGCGAGCCAGCATAAATACAAGTATTTCATCTATGTTCGCTTGCTTTCATTCACAGAAGTTAGTATCACATTTGCCTCTTCCTAACTCTTGCATCGACATGACCCATGCCCACTGTTCTTCACGTAAAGGGCTATCGTTTCTTCTTCTTCAGCCTGGAAGGAAAAGAGCCTCCGCACATTCATGTTGAGCAAGCTGAGCGATATGCAAAGTTATGGTTAGCCCCTGTATCTATTGCCCGTGCGAAAGGGTTTCGGAACAATGAGTTGACGGAAATCCTTCAGATCGTTCAGAATAACTAGACGTTGTTCCAGGAGCGATGGCATGAGCGCGTTGGCAGTAAAACTTGAGCCGTTGGCCGTCGAAGTGACATTCACAGATTCGATGTTGCGCGTCGTGTTGGCTGACGGCCGCAAAGTATCGTCACCTTTGGCATGGTTTCCACAGTTGCTCAACGCCACGCCAGAACAACGCCGGAAGTGGCGTCTCATCGGCGGAGGAGTCGGCATCCACTGGGAGACGGTAGATGAAGACATTTCAGTTGAGAGTCTGCTCGCAGTCAAATAGCCTTACAATCCCCTCGCATTTCGCCCCCGCGTGATCCTGTCCTCAGTTCCCGAAAAGTTCCAAAACTCAAATTCCAATAGCCGCCATTCACTCGCATATCCCGCTCTTCTCCGTCATTCTCGCGAAGCTTGTCCCCGCATGTTTTAAGCGGGGAGCGGGAATCCAGGCGATGCCTTCTCTCCCAGGATGAAGCCATAGCCAATCTTCTTATCTTTCGCATGAGATACTGCATGTAAAGTGCTGTTTAGATTCAATTATATTTACTCAATAATCTACATTCCCACTGTGACATTTCCTGTCACAGTCTTCAGTATACTGACCGGCATCGGGAGGGGACTGGCTCCGTCGTCTGCGACGGTGCCTGTCCCACTTCTTGGCCTTTGATCCGGGCACTCGAACCCGGGTAACCATATTTTATATGGAGGGACTCATGGACCAGCAACAGAACGGCCAAGCGAACGGTGCACCTCTGCCGCTCTACGTCACGCTCATTCTGGACGAGACAGGCTCAATGCAGTCCTGTAAGGGTTCAGCCATTGCCGGCATCAATCAATATCTCGCCTCACTCAGAGAGGAAGAAGCCGAAACCCGGTTCACGCTCACCCTCTTTAACTCGAAGAAGACGGAAGTCCGCCACAACGCCGTGCCGGTCCGGCAGGTGAACGACCTCGACGTAGAGACCTATCGTCCCGACGCAACGACGCCGCTCTACGACGCGATCGGCCGGACGTTGTCAGCGGCGAAGCAGGAAGCACCGAACGACGCCAAGAAACTCTGCGTCATTCTCACGGACGGACTGGAGAACGCCTCGCAGGAATATACCCGCCCGCAGATCTTCGACATGATCAAGTCGTTCGAACAGGGCGGCTGGAGATTCCTGTACCTTGGAGCCGATCACGATGTGTGGGCGGCAGGGGAATCGCTCGGCATCGCGGGCGACGGTCGAGTGTGCTTCAGCAAGCTTGAAGTGGCAGAAACGTTTTAAGGGTTGTCCGAACTGACCTCATACTACCGCCGGAGCGACTGAGTCAGGATGGGACTGGCTCCGTCGTCTGCGACGGTGCCTGTCCCAGTTCCCGACAAGGGCCAAAAACTCAAATACCAATCCCAAATAACACATGGCAAACTCGAAATTCGAAACTAGAAATCCCCCCCCCGTAAGAATGGAAAATCCAAGCATCAAAAACACAAATTACAAGAACGAGCCCATATCACAAAGACCGTCCCTTCTTTCGTCATTCTCGCGGAAGCGGGAATCCAAGCTTCTAGGATTTAGCCATCCTTGGGGAAATAGGTCTAACCGTATTTCCGCACCGAAAAACTCGTAAGAATACGTGCTATTTTTCCCGAGAACTTTGTCAATTCCGCCAGACCCACCATTGGAATGATTGCATTCGTTCGTCGAAGAGGGTAAGTCTCTCCGCGGATTCGTCCGGAATGTTCTGCAGCTTCCGCTCCTATGAAAGAAGCCGCCGCCCGTATCAAGATCAATAAGCTCCTAGAGGCGGCAGGTTGGCGTTTCTTCGCCGACAGTAACAGTCCAGCTAACATCCAGCTCGAATCCAACGTCACAATAAGATCTCAAGATCTCGATTCACTAGGCAATGATTTCGAGAAGGCGTCCAAGGGCTTTATCGATTTTCTGCTTCTGAATGAGAAGGGGTTCCCCTTTATCGTTCTCGAAGCCAAGGCTGAGGACAAAAACCCTCTCGTTGGGAAAGAGCAAGCCAGAACCTACGCCCGATCGCAGAATTGCCGTTTCGTCATTCTCTCCAACGGCAACCTGCATTACTTTTGGGACTTAGAGCGTGGCAATCCCTACATCATTACTGCCTTCCCCAAGCCGGATTCCGTCCAGAGCTACCGAAAGATCACGCCCAATCCAAGCCGCCTTGTTGAGGAAGTTGTCGGGGATGACTATATCGTGCTTACGCAGTGGCCCAATTATGCCGCTGAGGCCGCGTGGAACAATGAAGCTGAGCGGCCTGGATTTATCGCCATCAATGGGCTTCGATTCCTGCGTCCTTACCAGAAGAAGGCGATTGCCGCGATTCAGGCAGCAGTCAAGAAGGGGCAAGACCGCTTTCTCTTCGAAATGGCCACCGGGACCGGCAAGACACTGACGGCCGCAGCGGTCATCAAGCTGTTTCTCCGAACAGGCAATGCTCAGCGTGTGCTTTTCTTGGTGGATAGGCTTGAGTTAGAAGATCAGGCCAAAAAGGCCTTTGCCAAGGTATTGGCGAACGATTACAAGACCGTCATCTACAAAGAGAATCGCGATGATTGGCGGAGGGCAGAAATCGTCGTCACGACCGTTCAGTCATTGCTCTTCAATAACAAGTATCAGCGGCTCTTTTCACCGACTGACTTCGATTTGGTGATCTCGGACGAGGCCCATCGGTCCATCGGCGGAAATGCTCGGGCGGTCTTCAATCACTTTATTGGATATAAGCTAGGCCTTACAGCGACACCTCGCGACTACCTCAAGAATTTTGGCAAGTCCGAAACAAAGACGACCGACCCCCGCGTGCTAGAGCGCCGGCTCTTGCTCGACACCTACCGCACGTTTGGATGTGAGGATGGGCAACCGACTTTCCGCTATTCGCTGCTCGATGGCGTGAAAGATGGTTTTCTCGTGAGCCCTACGGTCGTAGACGCTCGGAGTGAAGTGACCACCAAGCTCCTTTCCGAAAGCGGCTTTGTCGTCGAATTTAGGGATGAAGAAGGCGAGAACCAGAAAGAGACCTACAAACAACACGAGTTTGAAAAACGCTTCTTCTCCGATGCCACCAACAATCTCTTCTGCAAGACGCTTATGGAAAATGCCCTGCGTGACCCGGTAAGCGGAGAAATGGGAAAGACCATCGTCTTCGCGGTGAGCCAGAATCACGCTGCCAAGCTCACGCAAATCCTCAATCTCATAGCCGACCGCATGTTTCCAGGGAGATACCAGTCGGACTTCGCCGTGCAAGTCACCTCGCAGGTGCCTGACGCCCAGCAATACACCATCAACTTCACTAATAACAATCTTTTAGGCTCAGGCAATTTCATCTCTGCTTATAAGACGAGCAAGGCACGCGTCTGTGTGACCGTCGGGATGATGACGACAGGCTATGACTGCCCAGATATTCTCAATCTCGGCCTCTTCCGTCCGATCTTTTCGCCAACAGACTTTATTCAGATTAAGGGCCGCGGGACCCGCAAGCACAATTTTCTAGAGCAATTGTTTGACGACGAATTAAAAGAAGGGGTTAAAACTCCCGTCAAGTCTGCCTATAAACTGTTCGACTTCTTTGCGAACTGTGAATACTTTGAAGAAGAATATGACTATGACGAAGTGATTGCCCTCCCGAAACCCAAGGGCGACGAGGGGAGGTCGGGCACGGGTAGGGTGGGTGTCATCTACAAATCCTATGAACATATCGGTGAGGACATTCTGTCGAGCATTAAGGAGGAGGAAGTCGGCGAATACGGCATGAAGATCGATCGGATGTTCTTTCAGCGGTTCGAGGATACCGTTCGCCAAGACACGTTCATCGCCGCCAACGTCGAAGCAGGGCAATGGGATCGGGTCGTGGACTATGTAAACCGGGAAGTGTTCGACAAACCGGACGCGTATTACAGTCTGGAAAAGCTAAGGAAAGCTGCTGCTGTGGATCGGCGACTGTCCCTGAGAGAGATCATTGAAAAGAGCTTTGGCCTCATTCAGGGGTTCAAATCCAAGGATGAACTGCTCGAAGAGGAATTCGCCAAATTCGTGACGGACTATCGGCCGGAAGAGGCTACGGCGATTCCAGCCCTGAAGAACTTCTTCAAAGCATATGTAAGCAATGACCAGGTTCGGTACAGCATCGAGAATCAGCAATTTACCGACTTGGCGACGAATCCAGTCTTCACCACCAAGGATCTCAAAGCCGTACCGGAAAAGTATCGCGCAATTATTCCCAACTATATTAAGGATTATGTGCCGCTGAATCGCTTCATGCCCTAAAGGACGACATGCTCGACATCGACACCAAGCGTCGCATCGACACCGCTCGTGACATTCTCGTGGGGAAGGTGCCTGATCCAAAATCCCAGGTCGAACAGATCACCATCGCCCTCATCTACAAGTTCATGGACGACATGGATGCCGAGGCTGAGGTGCTCGGCGGCAAGAGGAAGTTCTTTAGCGGCGACTTCGCGCGGTACGGCTGGGCCAAGCTCATGCGTTCAGGGTTGGGCGGTCATGAAACCTTGGCACTCTATGCGGAGGCGGTTACCAAAATGCCGGAGAATCCCGGCATCCCCCTCCTCTTCCGTGAGATCTTTAAGAACGCGTTCTTGCCCTATCGTGACCCAGAAACCCTCAAGGCCTTCCTGAAAGTCATCGATGAATTCGAGTATGACCATTCCGAACGGCTCGGAGATGCCTTCGAATACTTGCTGTCCGTCCTGGGCAGCCAGGGCGATGCGGGACAATTCCGCACGCCGCGGCACATCATCGATTTCATCGTCGCCATCATCGCCCCGAAAAAGCACGAGACCGTTCTTGACCCGGCCTGCGGCACGGCTGGCTTTCTGATCTCGTCGTACAAGCACATCCTCAAGACCAACACCGACAAGGACGGCCACAGCACCCTCACTCCAGATGAGCGCGGACGGCTGGCCGTCAACTTCAAGGGCTACGACATCTCACCCGACATGGTGCGCCTGTCGCTGGTCAACCTGTACCTGCACGGCTTCACCGATCCGCATGTTTACGAGTACGACACCCTCACCAGCCAGGACCGCTGGAACGAGTATGCAGACGTCATCCTCGCCAACCCACCCTTCATGTCGCCGAAGGGCGGCATCAAGCCACACAACCGCTTCTCGGTTCAGAGCAAGCGTAGCGAGGTGCTGTTCGTGGACTACATGGCCGAGCATCTGACTCCGAATGGCCGCGCCGGCATCATCGTGCCCGAGGGCGTCATCTTTCAGAGCCAGACCGCCTACACGCAACTGCGCAAGATGCTGGTGGAGGACTACCTCATTGCCGTCGTGTCGTTGCCAGCGGGCGTGTTCAATCCCTACTCCGGCGTCAAAACCTCGATCCTCATCCTCGACAAGGCTTTGGCGAAGCAGACAGGTACTATCGCTTTCTTCAAGATCGAGAACGACGGCTTCGGCCTAGGCGCCCAACGCCGCCCCATCGGCAAGAATGACCTGCCTCAAGCCCGCGCCGAGATCATCGAATACCTGCGCCGCCTGTGCGCGCGGGTGTCGGTGGATGGCTTTAAGCCAGCCCTCGGGCTTCTGGTACAGAAGGAGAAGATCGCCTCGAATGGGGACTACAACCTGAGTGGGGAGCGGTATCGGGAGAATGGCGCGAAGATGGCACAATATCCCCACAAGCAGCTTGGCGAGATTTGCGAGGTGAACCCTACACAGACCGATCCCCAGAAGCTGTTTGATGGCTGGTTCAATTACATTGATATCTCCTGTGTCGAGAATGATACCGGAAAGTTCCTTGGAGCGAATAAGCTGAATGTAAGTGAAGCACCAAGCCGAGCCCGTAGAGTTATTGCCAATGAGGACGTGTTGCTCTCGACAGTGCGCCCTAATTTAAGAGCATTCACTATCATCTCAGACGTTCCTGAACGTGCGATAGCCTCGACAGGATTCTCAGTTCTCCGCGCGAAGCCGGATCGGCTGATCCCTCAATTCCTGATCCAAATGCTCAGAGGAGAACACGCGTTGGATCAGATGGTCGGAATGATGGGAAAGGGCGCATACCCGAGTATCAATCAAACGGACGTCGAGACGATCGAAATTCCCCTCCCGCCGCTAGAAGTACAGAAGGAAATCGTGGCGGATATCGAAGCCTACCAGAAGGTCATCGATGGTGCTCGCGCTGTCCTCGACAACTACCGCCCCCACATACCCATCCACCCTAATTGGCCTATGGTGGAGTTTCCCGAAGTAGTCTTTTTCCAGGAAGGACCAGGCATCCGCAACTGGCAGTTCACTTCAGCAGGGATCAAGCTGCTCAATGTAAAGAACATCGTTGGGGATCGGGTAATCCTAGAAAATTCTGACAAGTTCATTTCTGCGGAGGAGTTTGATCAGAAGTATCACCACTTTCAGGTGGAGGATGGCGACATTATCATGGCAAGCTCCGGCGCCACCTATGGCAAAAACGCGCATTTTATAGATCCTGGATATCCTGTGATTGTGAACACGAGTACGATCCGTGTTCATCCACGGGACGAATCCAGGATTCTCCAGGACTACATCAAACTCTTCCTCGATAGCGATTCGTTCAAATGGCAGATCGACAGGCTGATCACAGGTTCAGCTCAGCCAAACTTCGGGCCATCACATCTCAAACAGGTGAAAATACCACTCCCGCCGCTTGCCACACAGGAGAAAATCGTGGCCGAGATCGAAGCCGAGCAGGCACTGGTCAATGCCAACCATGAGTTGGTAGCTCGCATGGAAAAGAAGATACAGGCCACGCTTGATCGCGTCTGGGGTGAAGACACGGAAGAAGGTGTGCCATGATCGAGTCCATCACGATCACTCAAGTCGCGACTTATGGCCACGAACCCCAAGAAATGGCCGACTTGTCACAGTTCAATTTCCTATTCGGATCGAATGGTACGGGGAAGACTACAATTAGCCGCATCATTGTCGATGAGGCCGCCTTTCCAGGTTGCCAGATAACCTGGAAGGCAGGGACAAGGTTAGAGACGCTGGTATACAACAGCGATTTCGTGGAGCGGAACTTCAATCAGTCAGTGGAACTGAAAGGAGTGTTCACCCTCGGAGAGAAACAAGTTGATACGCTGGAGAAAATCTCCGTGGCAAAAAAGGAACTCGATGAGTTGACCAAGAAGATAGAAAATCTGACTCAGAACCTACAGGGTGTGGATGGCGCGGGTGGCAAAAAGGGCGAGTTAGTGTCTCTTGAGGAAGAGTTCAAGAACAAATGCTGGGAGCAGAAGCAGAAGCACGACACAAAGCTACAAGGTGCCTTTGAGGGCTATCGGAACAATGCTAAGAACTTCAAGGACAAAGTCCTCCAGGAATCGACTTCCAACAACGCGGCACTCCTGCTGCAGGTAGAGCTGGAGAGGAAAGCGGAAGTCATCTTCGGCCCAACCCCAACGACCGAACCAGCCGTCCCCATCATTGATATGAGCAGGCTCTTGGCACACGAAGGCAATCCTATCCTGAAAAAACGAGTTATCGGCAAGGACGATGTGGACATCGCCATGATGATCCACAAGCTCGGCAACAGCGATTGGGTTCGACAGGGGCGGCCATTCTACGAGAAAAACGATGGAGTGTGTCCATTCTGCCAGCAAGATACGAAACAGTCGTTTGCGCAGGGACTGAATGAGTACTTCGACAAGGCGTTTGCCGCTGATACCAAGACCATCAGTGAACTCGTTGCCAATTACGCAACTGACGCCGATCAGGTTCAGCAACAGCTCGCGTCGCTCACTGCATCGCTGTCGAAGTTTCTCGACATCGAAAAACTGAAGGCGGAGAAGGAACTGCTCGATTCGAAGGTCACTGTCAACAACCAACGGCTTGAAGGCAAGAAGAAAGAGGCAAGTCAGGTTGTTGAACTGGAAACTCTCGCCAGCATGGCTGAGGCTATCAATGCACTGGCAAGTTCAGCAAATACCGTCATCGCCGAACACAACAAGACCGTTGATAATCTACCTCAAGAGAAAAAGACATTGACAGCGCAAGTGTGGAAGTTCTTGCTGGAAGAGATCAAAACCGATTTGTCTGCATATCAGACGAGACGCGAAGGTCTGAACAAAGCCATCTCTAACTTAAGTGACCAGATTCAAACTGCCGAAGCAGACAAGAAGAAGAAATTCGCCCAAATTCGAGAACTCGAAAAGCAGACCACGAGCGTTCAGCCAACCATTGATGCCATCAACAGCCTGCTGTCCTCTTTCGGATTTCAAAGCTTCAACCTCGCCAAGGCAGCGAACGGCACATCCTACAAACTGGTTCGACCGGACGGATCCGACGCCAAAGCGACTCTCAGCGAAGGGGAGAAGAACTTCGTCACTTTTCTCTACTTCTATCACCTTCTGAGAGGGAGCAATTCGGAAAGCGGGATGACTGTCGATCGGGTCGTCGTGTTCGACGATCCGGTTTCCAGCCTCGACAGTGACATCCTGTTCATCGTGGGAAGCCTCATCAAGGGATTGTTTGATGACGTCCGCAATAACACCGGACATACCAAGCAGGTGTTCGTTCTTACTCACAACGCTTATTTCCACAGAGAGGTTACCTTCAATCCGAAGCGAAGTAATGACAAGGCAATGAGCGAGGAAACCTTTTGGGTAGTTCGAAAATCTGGCCAACTATCAAAGCTAGACAGACATACAACCAATCCCATCAAAACATCCTACGACTTGCTTTGGGCTGAAGTCAGAAGTCCGCATTATTCAAATCTCACAATTCAGAATACTCTTCGACGGATCCTTGAGAGCTACTTCAAAATACTCGGTGGAGTTGATCCAGATAGTATTTGCGGAATGTTTGAGGGAAAAGACAAGCTGCTCTGCAAGTCTTTGTTCTCGTGGGTGAATGCTGGTTCTCATCATGCCTTAGATGACTTATACGTGTCGTCTGATGATTCGGCGGCAGAAGCATATTTCCGGGTCTTCAGAGAAATCTTTGAGAAGTCACAGCATATCGCTCACTACAAGATGATGATGGGTGATACCTCTGCAGGGAAATCGGTTGACTTCTAAAGCACGCGAAGCGTTTGGTCTGCATAGTCTTGGCTGGAGCAGCTTCCAGCAATTGTGTCTCACGATCACAAGGGAAGTTTTGGGGCAGACCGTAGAGTCGTTTCTCGATTCTGGAGATGGTGGAAGGGACGGGGCATTCGTAGGTACATGGAAGACTGCAAGACAGGAACATCTCAGCGGCCCGTTCGTAGTCCAGTGCAAGTTCACTAGCAAGATCAACTTCACTCTAAAGGCATCCGATCTCTTCGATGAGGCGAAAAAGGTAAAGAAACTCGTTACACGGGGACTCTGTGATTCCTATGTGCTCATGACAAATGCCGAAATTTCGGGTACAGGAGCAGAGAAAATCCAGTCCGTTTTCAAGGCAGTCGGTGTGAAGCACGTCGTTACGTTCGGCTCTACCTGGATAAATCAGCAAATCCGCGAGAGTAAGCGCTTGCGCATGCTCGTTCCACGAGTCTACGGGCTAGGGGATTTGAGCCAGATTCTCGACGAGCGTGCCTACTTGTAGGCTCAAGCCATCCTGGAATCAATGCGCGAAGACCTTGCCAAAGTTGTCGTCACCGATGCCTATCGAAGAGCCGTCGACGCGATCAACAAACACAGTTTCGTGTTACTCATCGGCGAACCTGCGGCAGGTAAGACGACCATCGCGTCCCTGCTGGCAATGGCTGCACTCGACCAGTGGAATGCCCCGACACTCAAGCTCGACGATCCCGGCAAGGTCGCTGAACACTGGAACCCAGACGAGCCATCGCAATTCTTCTGGCTGGACGATGCGTTTGGGGTCACCCAGTACGAAGACTTCCTCGTTCACCGATGGAACCACATCTTGCCGCAGATCCGGCCGATGCTCCGCAAAGGAGCGAAGATCGTCATGACCTCGCGCGACTACATCTACAACCGCGCACGCAGGGACCTGAAGGGAAGTGCTTTCCCACTGCTAAAAGAGAGCCAGGTTGTGATCGACGTTCATGACTTGTCCGCCGATGAAAAACGGCAGATTCTCTACAATCATCTCAAGCTCGGAAAGCAGCCGCACTCGTTTCGAGTCGACATCAAGCCTTACCTCGAAGGCGTTGCGAGCCATCCGCGTTTCATCCCCGAAACGGCGCGACGCCTGGCCGACCCGCTCTTCACGAGAGACTTATTTATTGATCAGTACTACGTCGGTCAATTCGTTGAAAGGCGCGAGCAACTTCTTCAAGACATCCTCCAGGGGCTCGACACCGACAGCAAAGCTGCACTCGCATTGATCTACATGCGCAATGGCCATCTGGAAAGTCCGGTCGAACTCCAGCCTTCAGAGGCACACGCTCTTGAACGCCTTGAGGGATGAAAAAGGGGACAGGCTACTTTTCCCAATAATTGGCAGCTCACAAAGTTGCCAGAAAACTAGCCTGTCCCATTTTTTGGTCTCCTTTTTCTGTCTCAGTTCTTGGGATTTGAATTTTGGTGCTTGGGAGCCACCTCAATCCCCGTGGCGGCAGTCTCTCGTTCTCTTTCCATCAAGTGTCATAATCGGAATCTCCGTTCCGGATTTTTTCGACTTGGCGTGGCGCTTGACGGCAAACTGGGTGGCCGATACCATTCCATCTACATGAACGGTCGAGTTGGGGGTCTCGACGTCATAGGTTATTTTCCCTCCTTGCACGGAGAGATTGCTCACGGTGAATCCTGGAACTGGGCGATACTTTTTGGCGAAGGCGTAGTTCAACACACTGTCCGGATCGGCCAGATGCTCGGCCGTCACACAGCGGTTGCGCATCTCCGAGCTCGGCCCGCCGCTCACCGCCACCTCATAGTAGCCTGGTAGCAGAGGAAACGATTCCGCCTGCGCTGCTTGTGCCGATGCCACCAATACCATCGCGACAACGGCCATGTATGCAAGCTTCATGAAGCTCCTTTTTTCTGTTAAGTGCCCATCACCAGTTCAAGTGCACGGCCCGAATTATTCTGCTCATCGGCTACGCCTGTCAATAATGGATCGGTCCGCAGGCTGGGTCGGCTCACACCATCCGCGCCATGCACAAAGTTCTTTGCTTCGGTCAGTAAACCAGCTAAGAATGAGTGCTCGCCTTCACTATCAAGAAGAGGAGAAGAACGTGAACTTTGCCATGTGCGCTTGGAAGACGACGTGCGTTGGGCTTGCGCTCTGTACGCTACTGGCCGGCTGCGGCTCCATCATTCATGGCAGCAGACAAACGGTTTCCTTTGATTCCACGCCTGCAGGTGCGATCGTCAAGCTGCAGAATGGCACCAGCTTCACGACGCCTCATAGCGAAGAGCTCCGCCGAGCAGAGGAGCATACGGTCACGATAGAGAAGGATGGCTACGAACCGGCAAGGATTGCGATCAAGCGAGATTTCAATGGCGTTGCGACCATTCTTGGAAATATTCTCTGGCTCATTCCGGGCGTCATTGTGGACGTTCTCGTAGGCGGGGCTTGGACGCTCGATCCTGAACACGTCAACGTGCAGTTGGTGGAACAGAAAACGAAAGTAGAATAAGCGCACATTCTCTGCAGACCTGTGTTTTTCTTCCCCTTAGTTTCGGATTTCGAATTTGCCACCCTGAGTCCATTCTGGTCCATCTTAATTGGTTGAAAATTGCATTTGACAGCCGACGAGCTTAGAATCGCGTTGATCGGAACGTTTCCATGATACGTCATTCGCTCATTACTTCCAGCCCGGATATCCTCGGCGGAACGCCTGTGTTCCGTGACACCCGCGTGCCAGTCCAGACTCTCATTGAATATTTGGAGGGGGGACAGACCATCGATGATTTTCTCGAGGGATTTCCAACCGTCACGCGTGAGCAAGTGATTGCCTTCCTCGAGGAAGCGAAAACCCGCATGTTGCCCGTCGCTTCGTGAAACTTCTCCTCGACGAGTGTATCGATTGTCGACTGGCCAATTAGATTGAAGGCCATGAGGTTGTCACGGTCCCTCAGGCTGGCTGGTCCGGCGTTCAGAACGGCGATCTCCTGAGGCGGGCGGAGGGACAATACGATGTTTTTGTGACAGTAGATCGCAATGTTGCATTCCAACAGCACCTTCCGCAATTTGCCATTGCGGTCGTCCTCCTCCAGGCACCGACTAATCGTCTAAAAGATCTTCGGGCGTTACTCCCTGAACTCCATCGGATTCTGCCGACTGCGCCAAAAAGTCAGATGACGGTGGTTACTGCTTAGCGGCCCATTGCTCAACTAGTGGGCGTGACATGGCTCGCACACCAGCGATGTGTAGTCCGAACGATCGTATGAGCAGAACGAAAACTGATGGGATAAAATGGGGATATGCTACTTTTCCAATCAGTTAGCAACCGATGATGTTGGCTAGAAAACTAGCCTGCCCATTTGAGAAGCCGCACAATGATGTGTTCAGTTTCAGTCTTCACTCGAATGCCACTCACCCCACATGGAGGATTCTATGCTACAGAGTCCTGGAGTCCTATGGATCAAGGCAGCGGTTATTTACCTCATCATCGGAGTCGGCTTTGGCATTTACATGGGTGCGTCGGGAAATCACCTCTTGATGCCTGTTCATGCACATTTCAATTTACTTGGGTGGGCATCCTTGGCGCTGGTCGGGTTGATCTACCACCATTATCCCGCTGCGGGATCGAATCGATTGGCCACCGTCCAATTCTGGCTCCATAACATTGGTTTGCTGGTAGGTATGGGATTGCTCGTCGCGGTCCTGCGCGGCAACACGTCAGTCGAGCCGCTGCTCGGCGTGGCATCGATGGTCATCGGCACGGCTGTCGTGCTGTTCGCGATCAATGTTCTCCAGCGAATCAATTGACCGGGGCCTCGGAGCCATTTGCAACTCAATATAGGAGTTGAGATGTCGGGATGAAAAAAGGGATAGGCTACTTAAGATAGTGACGGCCGGTGCACACATCTCCGGGCCCGACGTTCAGCATGTAAGAGGCCTGGATTCCCGCTCCCGCTTGGGATTTGAGTTTTGGTGTTTAAGTTTTCTTTTCCATGGTCGGATCTCGCATTTCGGATTTTGATATTTGGGATTTGAGTCTTGGCATTTGAGACTTGTGTTCTGTAAGGTTTCGTATTGCGGATTTCGAATTTCGGATTTATATACTTGGGAATGCCTGTCCGCCCGGATCCTTCCTTTTCTGAATCCCTCTCCGGTGACCATCGCCGGGTCTTCTATGAAGGCCACCGGTCGATCGCGCTGTTCATGATTCTGGTGGTGTTCCTGTCGCCGTTCGCCGGGCTCTATGTCGCGAACCTGTTCGGTACCGTACTTGGCGTCATCCTTTCCGTCGCCGCCTTTTATTTCACTCCCTACGTCTGGCTCAAGATCGCCGGCTGATAAGACTACCGGCGCAAGACAAGGGATCGGGAGTCTTGGTTTCTCGCTTCTTCCGCACGAAGTGGATAGGGGGACGTAGTGGGCGTATGATCCATCGGTGAAACACGGTAAAATAGGATTTCTCTATGGAACGGACACTCCAAGTCCTGAATGAGCTTAAGCGCGATGGCATTTTGAGCCGCTACGCCATCGGCGGGGCGATGGGTGCCATGTTTTACATTGAACCACTCCTCACTTTTGATCTGGACATCATCGTGTTGTTGCCGGAGACGAAAGGCGGGCTTCTCACGCTCGCCCCACTCTATGAAGCGCTGCGTATAAAGGGATACGCGGAAGAAGGGGAGTGTGTGGTGATCGAAGGTGTCCCTGTCCAGTTCTTGCCTGCGTACAATGCTCTGCTGGAAGAGGCTTTGCAAAACGCCCGCACGATGTCCTATGAATCCACATCCACACAAGTGCTTGGAGCGGAGCACCTCGTGGCCATTTGCCTCCAGACGGGGCGGACGAAGGATCGCGAGCGGGTGCGGATTCTGCAAGAAGAAGCCGATCTGGACTCTGAGTATCTCGGTGAAATTCTCCGGCGACATCAACTGGAAGGGAAGTGGAAAGAATGGACCGCTTGAAACCCGTGATTGAAACGTTGTTTCGTGCCAAACAACAACGACGGAAGAAGCTTGTGGCCTTGCCCTTCCCAGAAAAAGTTCGGGCTGTTATCCGGATGCAGCAGATGGCCGCACCAATCTTGCTCGCCCGAGGCAAATCCGTGCGTGTTTGGGAATTGGGTCTGGTTCAAGACGGGCGTTTATCCTCCGGCGCGCGGCAAGACAATTGAACAGGTTACCTCTCTTGCGACATGTAGTCTGGACGGGAACTTTCGCAATCAACAAGGGCTCCCGACAAGCCTCTTCTCTTCCTCACGATGTCATACTCATTACCGTTCTTAGGAGACTCTCACATGCCTAAAATGTACATCTGCCTCTGGTCCAACGACAAAGCCGAGGACATGGCCAACTTCTACAAATCCGTCTTCAAGGGCACCAAGATCGGGAAGACGTGGTATTGGGGCCCGAATCCGATGAGAGTCAAAGAAGGCTCGGTCTTGACCATGGACATCACCGTGTTGGGACAGCGGATCATGCTGTTGAACGGGTTCAGCAAGATGCCGTTCAATGAGTCCGTCTCCATGGTCGTGCCGTGCAAAAACCAGCGCGAGATCGACGCCTATTGGAAAGCCCTGCTCCGAGGCGGGGGAAAGCCCGTGCAATGCGGCTGGCTGATCGACAAGTTCGGGGTCCGTTGGCAGGTCTTTCCCGTCGAAATCGAAAAGTGGCAGGCCAGCAAGAACAAGAAAAAGAAGCAGGCCATGAACGAAGCCATGTGGAAGATGGTCAAACTCGACGCCAAAAAGCTCAAAGAGGCCTTTGATCGCGCCTGAGCTGGTATACTCACGCCAGTAATTTGTGAAGGTGACTATCGATGCTTACAAAACGATTGTCGAGGACAACTCATACGAAGAAGCGTTACGTGACGAACCGCGCGGGAAAAAAAACGGGAGTGGTTCTATCCCTTAGACGATACTCGCAACTGATGGAAGATCTTCACGATCTGGCCATGGTGGCAGAACGACGGCAAGAGGGATTAGTCGGCGCTGATGAAATACGAAAGCGGCTGCGACGGCGTGTCCACTTATAGTCTTTGTTACAAGCCATCGGTCGAAAGAGATCTTCACTCCATCCCCCATACTATAGCTTCCCGCCTTCTCGATCGAATCGATCGCTTAACGAGTGATCCATTTCCCCCTCAATCCATCAAACTCCACGGTGCGGAACGGCTCTATCGGCTTCGCGTCGGAGACTATCGCATTGTCTACGAAGTCGACCGCGAGTTTGCCTAGATTACGATTCACTATATCCGCCATAGACGAGAGGTCTATCGGAAGCTACGTTGAATGGATGGCTTGTCGCTCCCTGCGAATGAAGCAGCGGGACAACCAGCCTTTCCTCTTTTCTGAAATCAATCGTTTTGGTAAAGTGCGCCCCGCAGCACCGTATCGAGCTCAGGTCGCGCGTGATCATGGCGCGCCGCCAAGTCTCAGCAATCCTCGAGAATGTCTCTTCGCGCGATGGTGCCCGCTGACGAAGCGACGTTCGGAAAGTCGGTAATAGATCAGATGGCCGCTTCGCCCGTTTCATCCCTCTCAGACGCAGCTGCGCAGCACATCGTGCAAGTCCTGGCCGCCGAACTCAAAATCCTGCCACATCAAGTGTCATCCACCGTGGCCATGCTGGACGGAGGCGCGACCGTACCCTTCATCGCCCGATATCGGAAAGAAGCAACCGGCAACCTCGACGATACGACGCTGCGAAACCTGGACGAGCGGTTGATCTACCTGCGAGAACTCGAAGCGCGGCGTGCCGCAATCCTGACCTCCATCGAAGAGCAGGGAAAGCTCACGGATGCCTTGCGGGCCGCCGTCGGAGCGGCAGACACGAAGCAGGCGCTCGAAGATGTGTATCTGCCGTACAAGCCCAAACGGCGCACGAAGGCCGATATTGCACGCGAGGCGGGGCTCGAGCCTCTGGCCGATTCGCTGCTGGCCGACCCGACTCGGAATCCTCTTGAGGAAGCCGCTAAGTACGTCCGCGTGACGTCGGGAACCGATGGTGCCGACGCCGGCGCGGTTCCGGATGCGAAAGCGGCCCTCGAGGGCGCCCGCGACATCTTGATGCAACGCTTTGCGGAGACTGCCGAGCTGTTGGCGAAGCTGCGTGCGCGCCTGTGGGAGGAGGGGAGGCTGTCGTCGGCCGTCGTGCCGGGGAAAGAACTCGCCGAAGAGGAAAAGTTTCGCGATTACTATGCCTCGTCGGAGCCGATCAAGAACGTGCCGTCGCACCGCGCGCTGGCGATGTTCCGCGGATGGCACCTCGGCGTGCTGAAACTCGAATTGACCTTGGACGAAACGGCGGAGGCCATGGCAATCCATCCCTGCACGGCCATGATTGCCACGCACGTCGGGATCGCAGAGCGGGGCCGCCCCGCCGACGCCTGGCTCATGGAAGTGTGCCGCTGGACCTGGAAGGTCAAAGTACACCTGCAACTTACGACGGAACTGCTCCTTCGCGTGCGCGAAGCAGCTGAGACCGAAGCCATTCATGTATTCGCCCGCAATCTGCATGATCTCCTGTTGGCAGCGCCTGCTGGTCCAAAAGTGGTGCTCGGCATCGATCCCGGGATTCGCACCGGCTGCAAAGTGGCAGTGGTCGATGCGACGGGAAAACTGCTCGAGACCTCGACGATCTATCCGCATCAGCCCAGGAACGACTGGCAGGGATCATTGGCGACGTTGCGGCAATTGGTCGATCGGCATCAGGTCCACTTGATCGCAATCGGGAACGGCACGGCGAGCCGCGAAACGGATAAACTGGCGGCTGAACTGATGAAGCTCTCCACTGAGACGACGTCGGAAGGCCGTCTTGCCAAGATCGTCGTGAGCGAGGCCGGCGCTTCGGTCTATTCTGCATCCGCGCTGGCCGCGGCGGAATTTCCCAGCTTGGACGTCAGCCTTAGGGGCGCGGTCTCGATCGCGCGCCGGCTCCAAGATCCGCTGGCTGAGCTGGTCAAGATCGAACCGAAGTCGATCGGCGTCGGCCAGTACCAGCACGATGTCAATCAGCGCGCCCTCGCGCGGTCCCTCGATGCGACGGTGGAAGATTGCGTCAATGCCGTGGGCGTGGATGTGAACACGGCGTCGGTCCCGTTGCTCGCTCGGGTCTCCGGCTTGAACCAGACATTGGCCAAAAACATCGTCGAGTATCGGGATGCCCATGGAGCGTTCCGGGACCGGCGCGCACTGTGCAACGTGCCACGGCTCGGGGAGAAGACGTTCGAGCAGGCCGCCGGCTTTCTGCGCATCAACGATGGCGACAATCCGCTGGATCGGTCCGCCGTGCACCCGGAGGCCTATCCGGTCGTCGAGCGCATTCTGACCCAGCTTGGCAAACCGATGCAGGAGTTGATGGGGCAACGGTCACTCTTACAGGGCCTCTCGGCGGCGGACTTTATCGATGAGCGGTTCGGGCTCCCGACGGTCCGCGACATCCTGGTCGAATTAGAAAAGCCCGGCAGGGATCCGCGTCCAATCTTCAAGACGGCTGTCTTCAAAGATGGCGTGGAGGCGCTGTCCGACCTTCAGCCCGGCATGATCCTGGAGGGCGTCGTCACCAATGTGGCTGCCTTCGGTGCATTCGTCGATGTCGGCGTGCATCAGGACGGACTCGTGCATGTCTCGGCGTTGGCCAATCGGTTCGTGAAAGATCCGCACGAAGTCGTGAAGGCAGGCCAGGTCGTCAAGGTGAAAGTCTTGGAGATTGATTCAAAGCGGCAACGCATCTCATTGACGATGCGGCTGGACGAGGCGTCCGCTGTTCCACGTTCGCCACGTGAGACGAGTCATCAGGCGTCCAAGGCCGTGATGTCCGGCTCACGATCGGGCTCTGCGGCTCCTTCTGCTCAACCAATGGGCGCCTTGGCCCAAGCGCTGGCACGGGCCAAGGCAAAGCAGGCTGGATGAAAATAAGTACAGTCGCTGTTCTGAAAATTAAGCATGGCGAACCCATCTTGTTGAAGGCGTCGGCCAGCTGAGCAATGAGCGCTAGAGTTCTGGTGATCGGAAGAACGCGGGAATGACGAAATTCCCAGACATGCTACTTGTTCTGATGTTACGACAGGATCAAACTACTGAAAAGCCAGCCAGCCCATAGTTTTCTGTCAACACACTGTCTTCGAACTGTGCTTAGCCTGCATACTGCCTAGCGAACCTCGTCAACTCCTGATTGAAACGCTCCGAATCTTCCAACTGAGGGCTATGTCCAACTCCCTCAAACACCGATACCTCGGCATGCGAGATACAGGTCAAGAGATGTTTCGTATGAGCGGGGGTGATGACGGCATCCTTCTCTCCTGTCGTAACCAGGACGGGGACCCTGATTCCCTTCATGACCGTGTCGCGATCGATGTTGCGCGAGATCATCCCCAGACGTGCCGTCGGCGGCACCACCATACTGCAGGCAATCAAGATTTCTAGAACATCCTGCGGAGGTTGTTGTGCAAAAATGATCCGCACGAACTTGCATACCGCTTCGACGTTGGCTGTGAGATCGTCGGAACACATACCAGGGACGACGTTGATGAAATCGCTACCGAGCATGCTGCTTCCAGTTCCTCGACCCATGACCACAGCAGCACAGACGTAATTGATCCCACCGATCCCGCCCTCTCCATACTTCTCGAGATAATCATTGATGATATAGCCGCCATACGACCAGCCCACAAGCACTGGCTTGCGCAATGAAAGCGTGGTGAGGACGCCGTGGATATCGTCAGCCCAAAGGGTTGGCTGGCCGTACTGGTCGGATGCCGTCGGCTTTTCCGACATGCCATGACCGCGAAGATCGAGGCATACAAGGCGGAACTCTTCAGCCAGAGCGGATTGGTATTGTTTGAGCCAGGCGAGCGAACAGAGGTTGATGCCAGGAATCAGGAGGATGGTCCTGCCGTCGGGCTGGCCGAATTCGTGCACGGCCAACCGGAGCCCACCGCCTCCAGAGATGTGTTGTCTGGGCATCGGTGTAGAGCACTCAATAGACGAATGAGGATGGTATGCCTCGATCTATATTGTGTCAATCGGGACCATGTGGCCTTCTCCGAGTTCCGCTCACTGAAATTTCAATAGGCTTTCAGAGACTGGTCACTTCCCCAGTCGCATCGCTACATCGCAAAGTCCAGAGTATTAGATGGCTATCCATTGAGGAGGTTCCCATGGCGAACCGTGAAGAGAAAGTGGACGCACGCAGCCTCTTCTTGGCTGCTCCTGGCCGCTCGCCAGAAATCACTGAATCAGCGGACGCATATGGATGGCTCGTTGGAAGCTGGGAATTGGATATTCGTGTGTATTGGGCGACCGATGTGAGTGCAAAGGGGCTCAAAGGTGAGGCTCATTTTGGTTGGGCGCTCGAAGGTCGTGCGATTCAGGACGTGTGGATCATGCCCCGTGTGGCGGAGCGCACCTCCAATCAGGACAAGCACATGAATATGTACGGCACCACCCTCCGAGTCTGGGATGCCTCAATTCAGGCTTGGCGCATCACATGGATTAATCCGGCGGGAGACCACAGGGAAGAACAGATCGGTCGATGGAGTGGCAAGGATTTCGTGCAACTCGGAGTTCGTTCCGACGGGACGCCCACACGCTGGATGTTCACGAACATCATGCCAAATTCGTTTCGTTGGACCGGCGAAGCGCTGAAGCCGGACGGTACCACCTGGACGCTTGAAGGCGACTTCCGTGTAACAAGAATGCGCTAACATGTCAGTTAGCCGGGAGAACGGAAAAGGGGACAGGCTAAGCCGGCCCCTTTTCCAGGCCGCTTGATGCATTATTGAGTCTTCTTGTCTTGCTGCTCCATTTCACCCGCGGCCCGTGCCGATTTTCCTTCGCGAAGCTCCTCGGGTACTTGAGACATGTCCGGCTGCTTCCCGCTCTGCTGACGCTCCGTCGATTTCTTGGTTTGGCCGGTTCCTTTCTCGCCGATCCCCGCTGGCTCCTGAGCGGATCCTCGGATACCTTGCTGCTGCTGATTTAATTCTTGCGCAGCTTGCGCCGATTTGCCCTCCTGAATTTCCTCCGGTACCTGCGACATGTCGGGCTTGCTTCCGCTCTGTTGACGGTCCGTCGACTTTTGCGTCTGACCAGTCCCTTTTTCTCCGATGCCCGCCGGCTCTCCGGCAAATGCCGACGCGCCGAACACGAACGACGCGCCAACAAATAAGAACACAGGTAATCCGCTCTTGGTCATATTCATAATCCCTCCCGTTTACACATGATTGGCCAATCACCCATGCTCTCATCGTAAAAAGTTCCGGTCCTCCTTTGTACTAGGGCTATCCTGAGTCGATCGTCATGGGTGGGGATGAGATGGAACTGTGGGTTTGCTGACCTAGAGACTTTACTAGGGGGGATCTATACTCGGTGTGCGCGAATGGGCTTCTTTTGGAATTTGAAACTCTATTCTCTTTCTTAATTCCCGCTTCCGCGAGAATGACTTCTTTTCTATGGTTTCGGATTTGTCATTTCGAGTTTCTGAGTCTTGATATTTGGGATTTGTCCATTTGGTACTTGGACTTCCTTCATGGTTATCGTTTCGAATTTCGGATTTCGAATTTCGGATTTATTCAGTTGGTTTTTCAAGGAACGCAGGTTCGAAACATTTCGTCGCATAAGTCATCTATTTGGTTTGTCTCTTTAGGAATGGGTTCGAATTCCACGCCCGTCACCTGGTCCTGCTCAATCAAGAGACTGGCCCAGCAGCCACGATGCCGCATGTGTTGGCTGCCTTCCAGGAACGTGGTCGATCCGACAAAGGTGGACGCCTCTTTGTAGTAGCGGAGGATGACTCCGGTTTCATAGGGCACTTCCTTGGCAGGCTGCCCTGCGCACTGGCGTATGTGCGTTTGGCTTTTCCCGACCAGGCGCTGGGCTATGGGCTTCGGCGTAGATGGCGCGGGGGGCGAGGCGCATCCCACGATGAGCAGAACGGCGAGAGACCAACACAATGAAATATACCGGTTCAATCTGCGATGTTGTACACTCATTTCCACGTAACGAGCTGAGCGCGCCTGTGTCTGTATGATGTCCTGACTCGAAGAACCTGGAGCGACGTCATTCTAGGAGGCACTCGATCACGGCGCAAGTCTCTTCGCACGAAGTGAAAGGTTCATAGGATGCGCGTGCCCATTCTGGTTCTAGTCTTTCTAGTCTTCGCAGCCTTGTCCACATTGTCCTGCAGCGGCAAGCCGTCACCGCACGCGACGGAGGAACCGCCGCCGTCCACGGGGCACGTCGATACTGAAGATGACCTCATGCATGGAGATCATGAGGCCGAGGCGGTGCTCGCCATGTCCAACCCTCAAACCCATCTGGGACCGCATTTCCGATGGACCACGCTTCGCCCCACCAATCAGGCAGATCAAGCGACGGCCTGGGACTTCCTCCGGCATCTGCGACAGGATTTGGCCCCATTTCGCGAGTATCGCTTTGCCGAGGATGAAGGCTACGAAACATTCCTGCCGAACGTCCGGCAGACGCACTATCACTTTACGCGCAAGACGAACGGATTTAAGGCCAATTTCAAATTCGATCCCAAGCAGCCCACCTCGCTGTTATACCGGGACGCCCCAGGCGGCTATGAATTAGAAGGCGCGATGTTCACGGCGCCGAAGTGGGCGAGCGAGGAGGATTTGAATAAACGGATTCCTCTGAGCGTGGCGCAGTGGCATGCTCACGTGAATATCTGCCTGCCGCAGAAGAAGGACTTGCAGCACGCGGACTGGAAGAAGTTCGGCCCCAAAGGCTCGATCCTGACCAAAGCCGAATGCGATCAAGCCAACGGGCGATTCTATCCGCAGCTCTTCGGCTGGATGGTGCACATCTATCCGTACGCGGAGACGCCCGAGCAGATTTGGGCGCACTGAAAAGACGATGCCTGCCTCCTATTCGACGACCGTGAATTCATACGGCACGTCCTTGAGGGTCGCCAACAGCTGCGAAGTATGATCACCCCCGCGAGTTTCCATCGTGATATCGATCGCCGCTTCGTTCAAACCGACACCATAGTGCGCGCGGTTATACGACGTCTCCACGATGTTCGCACTCGCCTTGGCGATCACGGCGGCGAGCCCTTCCAATGCGCCGGGGTAATCCGGAAGGCGCACTCGCAGCCGTAATCTTCTGCCATCCCTGACCATACCCTGTTCGATGATTCTGGCCAGCAGCGTCACGTCGAGGTTGCCACCGGACACCAGGACGGCGATGTTCTTCCCGCGATGACCCGTCTTGGATTGAAGGATGGCGGCAAGGCTAATGGCCCCGGCACCTTCCGCCACCGTCTTTTCCCGCTCCAACAACACCAGAATCGCCGCGGCGATCTCATCTTCGTCCACCGTCACAATGGTATCGACATACTTCCTGACGAGGGGCAGCGTATGCGTACCCGCTTTGCGGACGGCAATGCCATCGGCCAAGGTGGATTGTGCGGGAAGACTCGCTGTTCCTTGGCCTTCGAGAGCGGCTTTCATGGAAGGGAGGCGGGCTGTTTGGACTCCGACGATCTCAACGTGAGCATGGCGCTCCTTGACCGCACAGCCGAGCCCTCCGATCAAGCCTCCGCCGCCGACCGGCACCACGATCACATCCAGATCGGGGTTCTGCTTCAGGAGTTCCAAACCGATCGTGCCTTGTCCGGCGATCACGGCCTCGTCATCAAAGGGATGAATGAACGTCGCCTTTCGCTCGCGGCTCTGTTCCAACGCGGCCGCGCATGCGTCGTCATAATTGTTTCCCTGCAACACGACGTCGGCCCCATACCCTCGCGTGGCCGTGAGTTTGACGAGCGGGGTGGACCTCGGCATCCAGATTTGGACCGGAATATGGTTCTGCGTGGCATGGTAGGCCACGCCCTGGCCATGGTTTCCGGCCGAGGCCGCAATCACTCCCTTCCGGCGTTCGGCATCGGTCATCGTCAGGATGCGGTTGAGGGCGCCGCGCTCCTTGAAGGACCCGGTCATCTGCAGATTTTCCAGTTTCAGAAAAATGGAATTTCCGGTGAGCCGCGACAGCGTCTTGGAATGGACCAGCGGCGATTCATAGATGGACGATCTGATGCGGCTCGCTGCGGCTTCGATTGATTCGAGGCTGACCATACCCTTCCTCCTTCTCGTATCGAGTGCTCTTCCGGACAAACAAAAAGCCCCTGGCAGAACTGAATCCGCCAGGGGCCTCGCGTCGATGACGCTGTGAATGCAGGCCGGCTCAGGCGGAACTGGCGATCATCATCGCCGCCGCCATGCTAATGCCGAGAGTCTGCAGAATGGTCTTCATGGTTGAACTACATGCCGTGCTTGATTTTTGCCGAGGGCAATATATACCAAGGACAGAGCATGGATAGCAAATGTGTAAAATTTCAAAGACCAAACGCGCAAATCCAAATTCGAAATCCGAAATCCGAAGTTCGAAATCCGAAGTTCGAAAGCGTATGAAGTCCCAAAATCCAAGACCCAAATATCAAAAATCCGAAATTCGAACGGACCCGAGCCCATGATAGAATCCCCATCATTGTGAGACGCGAGACCCATCCATTCTGCTTCCGCTCATTCTGGCTCTTCTTGTTCTGGTCCTGTTTGGCCGGTATCCTCGTGCCTCCTCATGCTATCGCCGACATGCAGACGATGACGGCAACCGGCGAATATCGGATGGTCGCGCACGACACGCCTGGCGATGCGGAACGCCTCGCCCTAGTTGCGGCAAAATCACAGATTCACAATGTGACGGCGGACTACCTTGCTACCGTTCCAGTGGTGCAACAACTCGGACTGAATCAGACAGAAATCCGTGCCTACACCGTGGGCCTCTTCGAGATCGATCAATATCCGGCCCGGCCCGCCGAGAGCGAGAGCGGCACCACTCTGTCCGTTCCGGTGAAGATTCACTTGGACCCTGCCGTGGTGGCCCGTCAACTGAATGGATTGATGCAGAACGAGCGAGCCAAGACGGAATTGATGCGCATCAGAGACACTCTCGACGCCTATTTCAAGGAACTGGACGATGACCGGACGCGCCTGGCCAAGACGAAGGAGGAGGCCGACGTGAAGGCGATCCTCCAGCATCGCCGCGACGTCCTGACACGGATCGACACCGAGGAACAATTCGCCCGCACCTGGACCACTCTATTCAGCATGCGGGAGGCCGCAGTTCCTCAGGGCCGGGCTCCGCAAGACAAGCATGGTCAGAGCAAGGAGCCGGCTCGCGCGCCAGGCAATGCCGAAGCGCATCGGAAGAAGGGAGCGTTGCTCGCCGACCAAGGCCGTTTTGACGAGGCACTCGTTGAGTTTCACGAGGCGCTCCGACTCATTCCCGATCTCGACCGGGCTCACCTCGGTCTCGGAGCCGCCCTGCAAGGCAAAGGGGATCTCGACGGGGCCATTGCCGAATACCAAACAGTCCTCAAACAGCATCCGAACGATGCCCATGCCCACAATAATTTGGGGAGTGCGCTCCAATTGAAAGGGGATGCTCCGGGAGCCATTGCTGAATACCGCAAGGCGCTGGAATCTGAACCCAATGATGCCGTGACCCACTTCAATCTCGGAACGGCGCTGGCAACGAACGGGAAGGGCCAGGAGGCCGTGGAAGCATATCGAACGGCGACCCGGCTCGATCCGGATCTATTTCAGGCGTACTTCGATCTTGGCGGGCTCTTGAGGGACAACAATCAACCACGCGAGGCGGTGAGCGCATTCCGGGAGTACCTCCGGCGGGCGCCGGATACGCCGGCCAATCGGCCGTTCATCGAGCAGGCCCGCGCCTACCTCGACACCGTCAGGGAGCAGCGCCGCGAGCGGCTCCGTCAAGGCACCGGCCCGTAACGCACGTCCGTGCACTTCGAGTCACCTGTGTTTCGCCCCTCCTATTCTCCTCTCTAGTTTTTCCGATACCCGAGTTTTACAATCGAATGTGATGTCCGAGATGTTTCACTCATCTCAAGGACACAGTCGTCCGTTGCCTTTCCTGGAATTCAAACCACTCCTCTGACGGTTCGTCGTCAGTTCGGAGTGCGCAAGCGAAAGGACTATCTTATGGACACCAAACGCCCATCAACGGATCAACCGGTTCTCGCCCACATTCAAGATCTCGTCCAAGAGGAGCATCGCCTATTCGAAAAAGGCGAGCATGGGACGGTCGCAGAGAAAGACCGTCACAGGCTCACTCAGGTGCAAGTCGAGTTGGATCAGTGTTGGGACCTCCTCCGCCAACGCCGCGCTTTGCGAGACGCCGGCCAGGATCCGAACCAGGCACAAGTTCGTCCGGCTCGAGTCGTCGAGAACTACGAACAATAGCTCCGCCAACGATCGGCCGGTCTGCGGTTAGGAGGTCCTCCCGCTCAGAAGGCTCTCTTAAAAGGAGGCTGGAATGAATGACGAGACGGAAGGCGTAAACCGGCGAAAATTTTTGCGCCGCAGTGCGTCTCTTATCGCAGGAGGAGCCGCGGCACTGGCCGTGCCTGCTGCCCGCGCCGAACCGTCGGACTCGCCGAAAGATCCGATGCGCGTCCCGGGAGCCTTGCCCCGTCCATATGGGGACCGCTCGCCGTTTGAGACCGCGCAGCGATCGGGAGCCGGCGGCCCCGGCTCCGCTCACGGTTGGGGGTCCAATGCTCCCAACAACATCAACTCCACCACACCGCTTCAGGATCTGCACGGGATCGTCACGCCGTCCGCGCTGCACTTCGAGCGGCACCATAACGGCGTGCCCGCCATTGATCCAGCCCGTCATCGCTTGTTGATTCACGGACTGGTCGATCGGCCGATGGTCTTTACGCTGACCGATCTGGAGCGTATTTCCTCTGTGTCGCGCCTCGCATTTCTCGAATGCTCCGGCAACTCGTGGGATTGCTGGGCGGAAAAAGCTCCAGACTTTACCGTCCAAGAGCTGCATGGACTGACCAGCACCAGCGAATGGACGGGAGTGAAACTATCGACGCTGCTGGATATCGTCGGCGTTCAACGCGGTGCCGGCTGGATGTTGGCAGAGGGAAGCGACGCCTCCGGCTTGGACCGGAGTGTACCCCTGACCGGCGACGTTCTCGAGGAAGCCATGATCTGCTATGGACAGAACGGCGAAGCGTTGAGACCCGAGCAGGGTTATCCGATGCGTCTCCTGCTTCCGGGATACGAGGGCAACATCAACGTGAAGTGGCTGCGGCGGTTGAAATTTGGCACCGCCCCATTTATGACGCGGTGGGAGACGGCCAAATATACCGATCTCATGCCGGATGGAACAGCCTACCAGTTCAGCCTCGTGATGGAGGCCAAGTCCGTGATTACGTCTCTGTCAGGCCGCCAGCAGATCCAACCGGGGTTTCACGAAATTCGCGGGCTGGCCTGGAGCGGCCGTGGCCGCGTGACGAAAGCCGAGGTCAGCCTGGACGGCGGGCGCACGTGGCAGGCGGCTCAGCTGCAAGAACCTATCCTTCCCAAATGCCATACGCGTTTTCGATTGCCATGGAAGTGGGACGGACAAGAGGCGATCTTGCAATCCCGCTGCACGGACGAGACGGGCTATGTCCAACCGACTCGTCAGGACCTCGTCAACGTCCGCGGCACCAATTCCGTCTATCACTATAACGGCATTCAAAGCTGGAAGGTGGAACGCGATGGACACGTGCGGAACATCTCTGTCTAAGTCGTCGATGGTGGCGCTCGGCTCACTGACGATTGCCCTGGGATGCGTGTGGACCGGATGGTCGGCGGAAGAGCGGGACTATGGAGTGGGGCGGCCGGCCACCCAGGAACAGATCCGTGCCTGGGACATCGACGTGAATTCGGTCGGGGAGGGACTTCCACCGGGACAAGGCACGGTCAAACAGGGTGCACAAGTGTTCGCATCCAAATGCGCCATGTGTCACGGTCCGACAGGGATCGAAGGTCCAAAGGACAAACTGGTAGGCGGACACAACACGCTGATGACGGCAAAGCCGCTCAAGACGATCGGCAGTTACTGGCCCTATGCGACGACGCTGTACGACTATGTCCATCGAGCCATGCCGTTTACCGCGCCGCAGTCTCTCACCCCGGATGAGACCTACTCGGTCGTCGCATGGCTGCTCTTCCAGAACAAGATCATCCCTGAAGACATGGTGATCGATGCGAAGACGTTACCCGCCATACGCATGCCGAACCGTGACGGGTTTGTTCGGGATCCACGACCAGACATTCGTTGAATCTGCGGGACGAGGAATCGCACGTGCCAATTCTAAGACGTGAGTGGCGCTGATCACTCTCCCAGAGTAGTGCTTTTTGCCTGGCTAAGGCGTATCCTCCACTTCCCTAACGTGGCGACCCTGGCCGGAGATGAGTTTGTGGGTGGTGACCCATGAATCTCGACTGGAACGCGCGTCAACAGTCGGCAGCCTGTCTTCTCGCGATCTTCATTACTACGTTCCTCTTCGGCTGTAAGGGCGAAGTCGCCTCCTCGCCGCCCCCTCAAGCGCTGGAAATCGGTGTGGTCACGGTGACACCCACTTCCGTGCCCGACGAGCCGGAGTTCATCGGTCAAGCGGAAGCCTCGCGGATCGTCGAAATTCGCTCACAGGTGACGGGCATCATTCAGGAACGTTTTTTCCAAGAGGGGAGGGAGGTCAAGAAGGGCGATCGGCTGTATCGGATCGATGAGGTGCCTTTCCGCGCGGCTGTCGTGAGTGCCAAAGGACGAGTCGCCCAGTCTGAAGCCCGTTTCGTTCACGCCAAACAAGATCTGGCTCGTGTGAAGCCGCTCCTCGAACAGGATGCCGTCAGCCAGAAGGATTTCGATGATGCGGTGGCCGAGCAACTGGCGGCCAAGGCCGCGCTGGAGACTGCGCATGGAGACTTGGACAAGGCCAAATTTGATTTGGATAATACAGTCATCGCGGCGCCGATCAGCGGATTGGTCGAGCGGACACGAGTCTACGAAGGCCGCTTGGTCTCGGCCCAGACGGATCTGCTCACCGTCATTCACCAGATTGATCCCATGTATGTCGTCGTCAACGCGCCGGAGGCCTTTCTGATCAAACGACGGGAGGATACGGCCGCCAAGAAGATCCAGCACCCCGGGGTCTACAAGCTGACGGGGACGCTTATTTTTCTCAATGGCAGCCGGTATGCGGAAGACGGGGTTCTGGATTTGCTCGATGTGGGATTGCGCAGCGACACCGGGGAACGGCCGGCACGCGTCACATTCCCCAACCATGACGGCATCATCATCCCCGGCCAGTTCGTGACCGTGCGCTTTCATGGAGTGACGCGGAGCAGCGTGATGTTGATTCCCCAGCGAGCCGTGCTGCAAGGGCCGAAGGGACCGATCGTCTACGTCGTCGATGCCGACAACAACGTGCAAATCCGTGACGTCAAGGCCACGGCCTGGCAAGGGACCCAATGGTTGGTGGAGGACGGCTTGGTCGCCGGAGAACGAGTCGTCGTGGACAGTTTGCAACGCGTCGTCCCTGGAACGGCCGTGAAGCCGGTCCCGGTCGAGACCGAGGCCGGGTCCTCCGGAAGTCCGCCATCCGATCCGAAGAGTCAGACAGCCAAATGAGCCCCCGGTTTTTCATTGACCGGCCGATCTTTGCCTCAGTCCTCTCGATCGTGATTGTGGTCGTCGGCCTGGTGGCGATGGCGACCCTGCCCATCGCGCAGTTTCCCCCGATCACTCCCCCCGTCGTGCAGATCGACGCCGACTACCCCGGAGCCAGTGCCGAGACCGTAGCGGATTCGGTCGCGCGTGTCATCGAGCTCCAGATCCCAGGGATCGACAATCTGCTCTACTACGACTCCACGAGCACGAATGACGGGCACATGACCCTCCGCCTGACGTTTCAGATCGGCACCAACATCGACATCGCGCAGGTCCAGGCGCAGAACCGGGAGAAACTGGCGGAACCGCAACTCCCGCCGGAAGTCATCCGCCAGGGCGTGTCGGTGAAGAAACTCTCGACCGACCTGCTGGCCGTGCTGGTGTTGCAGTCGGCCGATCCCAAGTACGACGCGTTCTTTCTCGCGAATTACGCCACTGTTCGCCTGGTGGATGACATCAGGCGTCTGCCGGGCGTGGGCGACGCCTATATTTTCGGACAGCAGAACTACAGCATGAGAATCGTCCTCGACCCGGTGCGCATGGCCCAACTCAGTCTCACCCCCAGCGACATCGTGAACGTCGTCCGGGAACAGAACCGGGACTTTCCCGCCGGCCTGGTCGGACGGGAACCCACACCCCAGGAGAACGAGCTCACGATTCCGATCATTACTCGCGGCCGGCTGACGGAGGTGAAGGACTTCGAAGAGATGATCGTCCGGGCGATGCCCAACGGCTCCATGATCCGCCTGAAGGACGTGGCCAGGATCGAACTGGGCGCTCAATCGTACGACCTGGAAGGCCGGTATCGGGCCAAACCGACGGCCCTGCTCCTGACGTTTCTCGCGCCGGGGTTCAACGCTCTCAACACGGTGAAAGCAGTCCGCAAGCGGATGGACGAACTGTCGAAGTCCTTCCCGCCAGGCGTCTCGTACGACGTGCCGTACAACACCACCAAATTTATCGAAGTGTCCGTCGAAGAAGTCGTCAAGACCTTGCGCGATGCGATGATCCTGGTGATCCTCGTCGTCTTTCTCTTCCTGCAGAGCTGGCGAGCGACGTTGATTCCGGCGGTGGCAGTGCCGGTATCGCTCATCGGGACGTTCGCCGGCATGGCTGCCCTCGGGTTCTCCATTAACACGCTGACGCTGTTCGGCATGATTCTCGCGATCGGGATCGTCGTAGACGACGCGATCGTCGTGGTCGAAAACGTCGAGCGCCACATGGAAGACGGATTGTCGCCCAAGGAGGCGGCCAACAAAGCGATGGAGGAAGTGACAGGTCCCGTGATCGCCATCGTGCTGGTCCTGGGTGCGGTGTTTGTGCCGGTGGGATTCATGGGCGGCATCACCGGACAGCTGTACAAGCAATTCGCCATTACCATCGCCATCTCGGTCGCCATTTCGGGGTTCGTGGCCTTGACGTTGAGCCCTGCGCTTGCCGCGTTAGTGCTCAACCCGCGTCATCCTTCGGAAAAGGGATTATTCTCCCACTTCAATCGCATGTTCGGCTGGGCCCAAGTCCGCTATGCCGGCGCCGTCGGCGGGACGATTTCACGTCCATGGCTGTCCCTCGCTTTGTTCGGCATGGTGGTGCTCCTGGCGCTGGCCCTTTTCCGCGTGACCCCCTCAGGTTTTCTGCCCGACGAGGATCAGGGCTACATCATCGTGGTCGCGCAGCTTCCCGACGGAGCTTCGAAGAAACGAACCAATGCCGTGATGGATAAGGTCGAAGGATTTTTTCTCGCGAATCCGTCCGTGTATGCGACGAACGGGCTGACCGGGCAGAATTTCGTCTTCGGCACCCGGGGAACCTACACCGCCACGTCATTCGTCCCCCTCAAGCCCTGGGACGAACGGAAGGAGCCGCATCAGCATGCGAAAGCGTTGATCGCCGACGCCTTCGCCGAGTTCAAGAAGTTCCGTGACGCGATCGTGCTGGCTTTCAACCCGCCGTCTATCAGAGGGCTCGGGGCCACGGGCGGATTCTCCATTCAAATCCAGGATCCCAGCGGAGGGGATTTCAGAAAATTTTCCGCCGTGACCAAGGATTTCATCGCCAAGGCCAGGCAAGACCCGGCCATCGGCGCCATCAGCACCAGCTTCCGCGTCACCGCGCCTCGGCTGTATGCCAACATCAACCGTGACCGGGCGAAAGCCCTCGGGATTCCCATTTCCGAAGTCTTCGACACGATGCAGGCCTACTTCGGCAACTTCTATATCAATGACTTCGTGAAATTCGGCCGGGTGTACCGTGTTCAAACCGAAGCAGAATCTCAATACCGCATGGCTCCGCAGGACATCTCCAAGATCTACGTGCGGGCCTTGAGCAGCCAGGGTCAGGCCATGATTCCGCTCGACACGGTCGTCACGACCGAAGCCACGAGCGGACCCGATCCAGTGACACACTTCAACGGGTTCAACACCGCCCTGGTCCTGGGGGCCTCGAGTCCAGGATACAGTTCCGGACAAACGCTGGATGCGCTCGAACGGGTGGCGCAGGACGTGTTGGTGCCCCAAGGGTATGCGATCGACTGGAGCGGTATTTCCTTCCAGGAACGGAAGGCGGGCACTCAATCATTTCTGGCATTCGGGTTTGGCCTGCTCATGGTCTTTCTGGTACTTGCGGCGCAGTACGAGAGTTGGACTGTGCCCTTCGCCGTGATCATTGCGGTGCCCTTCGGTGTCTTTGGAGCCTTGTCGGCGGTCTGGCTGCTCGGCATGAACAATGACATTTATTTCCAAATCGGGCTGGTCACCCTGATCGGACTGTCGGCCAAGAATGCCATCCTGATCGTGGAGTTCGCCAACCAGCAATACCAACAGGGCCACTCATTGGTGGACGCGGCAATCGAGGCCGCCAGGCTTCGCTTCCGTCCCATCATCATGACGTCGATGGCCTTCATTCTCGGCGTGCTGCCGTTGGTGATCGCCACGGGAGCCGGCGCCGCCAGCCGGCGATCGATCGGTACCGGTGTGCTCGGCGGCATGCTGGCGGCCACGTTCCTCGCCATCTTCTTCGTTCCGTTGTTCTTTGTACTGATCGGTAAACTCAATCAACGGGTCACCGGTCGTGGCGCGGTCACGCCGCCGCCCACGACGAGTCAGATACATCCTCAACGGGTTCTTCCTGCCGGGCGTTCGGGGTGACCGTGTATGGCCGGGTCTTGCCATTGACCTTCCATTTCGCGACGGAGGTACGATCATGCGCGATGTGATGCTCCGATCGTTCCTGGTGGGACTACTGGGACTGCTGGTCTCCTGCAAGATGGGGCCGGACTATGCCAGACCTGCCATTCCAGTTTCCGACTCATTCCGCATGGCGGAGGAAGAAAAGAACCTGCAATCCTTCGCCAATGTTCCGTGGTGGGACCTCTATCGAGATGAGGAACTCCAGAAACTCATTCGTCTCGCGCTGGAGGGGAACAAGGATCTCAAACGGGCCGTGGCGACCGTTGACGAATTCGCCGCGCGAGTGCTTGTCACCAGAACCGATTTTGCTCCCCAGATGAATGTGGCGGTGAATGCGCCGGGCTTCGGCAATACGAGAAATTTGTCCTTCCCCGGATTTCCCAACCTGTTCAACTACTATGTTCAGGGCAATCTCGCCTGGGAACTGGATATCTGGGGACGAATCCGCCGGTCCAATGAGGCGGCGATCGGAGACTTGCTCTCCCGGGAAGAGAACCGGCGGGGCATCATTCTGCAGATCGTCAGCGGAGTGGCCCAAGCCTACTTCGAATTACGGCAGTTCGATTTGCAGCGGGACATCGCCCTGCGGACCTTGGACGCGTGGGATGAATCCGTGCGGATTGCCCGGGCGCGATTCAAACAGGGCTATATCCATAGGCTGGACGTCGAACAGTTTGAGGCCGAGCGGGAGAATGCCGCGGCCCGGATTGCGGAATTGAAGCGGCAGATCGTGCAGAAGGAGAACGAGCTCAGCGTGTTGCTAGGGAGAAATCCCCATCAAATCTCGAGGGGGCGGGCCCTGACCGAACAGGTGATGCCGCCGGTCGTGCCGGCCGGCCTTCCCTCGGAATTACTCCAGCGCCGTCCGGACGTCGTGCAGGCCGAGCAACAGGTGGCCGCCGCAACCGCCAGGATCGGTCAGGCCAAGGCCGACCGATTTCCCAAACTGAGCATCACGGGCATTCTCGGTATCGCCAGTCCTCAGTTGACTCAGTTGGTGGCTCACGAGACCTTCTTCGGAGTGGCGGGTCCCAGCGTGGCCGGCCCCTTATTGAATGCACAGGTGTTGGGTTTCCAACAGGAGGCGGCTGAAGCCCAAGCAAGACAGACCGTCGCCCAATACGAACAGACCATTCTGGTGGCGTTCAGAGAAGTGGAGGATTCGTTGGTGGCAGTGTCCACAGCCGATGAGCAGGTGGCCGCACAAGCGCGGCAGGTCAAGGCACTCCAGGCGGCACTGCACCTGGCGAACCTGCGCTATAAAGGCGGGATTGCCAACTATCTCGATGTCCTCATTGCCCAGCGGAACCTCTTCGATGCCGAATTGTCATTGGCTTCGACGCGCCGACTGCACCTCGTCTCGGTGGTTCAACTCTACAAGGCCCTGGGCGGAGGCTGGCTGCCGGCACCGGCCACGGAGAGCCAAGAATCAGAGCAGCACGCCCGCATGGAATAGGCACGGGACGAGCGACGAATTTGGCCCGATAGAGAATCAGTCATTTCATCCATCGGACCAACGTGAGGCACGATGAGACCACGTCTTGCTGGAAAAGTTGCGGTGATTTCCGGAGGCGGCAGGGGATTGGGATTGGCGACAGCCAGACTCTTCGCGCGTGAGGGCGCCTCCGTGGTCATCGGACAGCGTGACCGCGTTGAAGGCGAACAGGCGGTGACCAGCATGCATGCCGACGGCGAACGCGCCTGTTTTTCCGCCCTGGACGTAACACAGGAAGACTCGTGGCAGCAGGTTATCCATACGGCTCTGGAAACGTTCGGCCGGCTCGACATATTGGTGAACAATGCAGGGGTCCTTCAAATGGAAGGCGTGGAGGATTTAACCCAAGACGTTTGGGACCATACCATTGCGGTGAATCAGACCGGCACGTGGCTCGGGATGAAAGCGGCCATTCCAGCCATGCGCAAAACAGGAGGAGGCTCGATCGTCAACGTCGCGTCAATCGCCGGCTTGATCGGCCATGGCCAAGTGTTTGCGTATCAGGCGAGTAAAGGCGCCGTGGTGATCATGTCCAAAAGCGCCGCCATTGAGTACGCGCGCGAAGGCATTCGGGTCAACACTGTCATTCCCGGCCCGGCCGATACCGCCATGTTCAGCCAGGTCGAGCAAGCCCTCGCACAGCAGGTCAAGAATCAGATTCCTTTGGGACGCATCGCACGACCGGAAGACGTTGCGTATGGCGTGCTCTATCTCGCATCCGACGAAGCCGCGTATGTAACGGGCACTGAATTGGTCATAGACGGAGGCTTCACGGCACAGTAAGCGGATCGGCGGTCGTGCAACCAACCCTGCCGTTCCCGTAGAATACGATCCGCCATCTGTCACGCATAGCTTACGAGTTTTTCACCGCGCCACTCGCCGTGGCGAAGGTGATTCGCCAAGGCAGACGAACACGTTCAACCAGTCACATCACTGAGAGGACCACGCCATGAAGAATGTCGACATGACCGTCGAAGGCACGATACTGACGATTAAGGTCGATCTCTCCAAAGAGTTCGGACCTTCCGCCTCGGGCAAGACCATCATCATCGCCTCGACTGAGGGGAATGTCACAATTCCGAATCGGGAGGAAAAGGTCGGGCTCAACGTGTATCGAAAGAAGCCATAATTTGTTTCCCGAAGATCTCTCTGCCTGGACGAAGCTCACTCTATTCCTCTTCGGTCGTTAGAAAAGGCTCGTGCCGGGAGGTGAGGGCCATGACCGTTTCGTAGAGTCGTTCGCTGGCTTCCTCCTTCGATACAAAGGCCGATGCGCCGGCCTTGCGCATCGATTCCCGGACATGCGGTGTATCGTTCACGGAGACTGCAATAATGACCGTTTCAGGGTGTTCTTTCTTGATCCGCGTGGTCGCCTCGATACCATCCATGCGCGGCATATTGATGTCCATGATGATGACGTCCGGCGCCCGCTTCGTTGCGATCGAGACTGCTTCCCGGCCGTCTGCCGCTTCCCCGATGATGAACAAATCAGGGTATTGGTCTAGGATGGCTCGAAGCCCCTGGCGGACCATGGCATGATCGTCCACGAGTAACACGCGGCGCACCCCGGTCGTCTTCGCTGATGGTGAAGAAACCTGTCCTTTATCTCCTGTTGCCTCCGAAGTCGATACGGACGGGGTGAGCGGGAGGCCCAATGTGACGGTCGTTCCCTTTCCCGGAACACTTTCGACTCGCAACCATCCTCCCAATTCCTCCATGCGTTCTTTGACGCTGAACAGTCCAAAACGATGCCCAGGCTGAGCTGGGGCGAGGCTGTCGGTGTTGAACCCCTGTCCATGATCCTGGACCGAGATTCTTAAGAGATGATCCGTCGCTTCCAACGTGAGGATAGCGTGATTCGTCCCGGCATGTTTGGCGACATTAAGCAGTAATTCGCGAATCGAGTGGAACAGTAAGATCGCTTGATGTTCAGCTAGCGTCAGCGTGGATGTGCCGACATGCGTTTCGACCGTGAGGCGATCTTTCTCCATCTGTTCAGCCAACCATTGGAGTGCGGTCGGTAGACCGAATTCATGCAATACCGATGGACTTAACTCCGCCATCAACGTTCTGGTGTAGTCGAGAGCTTTGATGAATGTGTCATCGACCTCTTGAAACAGCGTCTCCGCAGGGCCGCCCTTGCTCCGGAATTGTGCATGCAGGCTCGACAACTTCATCTTGCCGAGCACCAGCAACTGAGCCAAATAATCGTGCAGTTCTCCGGCCATGCGCTTACGCTCGCGCTGTTCGGTCAAGGTCAGCGTTTGAGCCATGGTGCGCAACCGTGACTGCGTGTGGACCAGCTCTTGCGTCCGCTTGTTCACCAATCGTTCAGCCTGGTCGAGGAACCGCGCTTCAAGGTCCTTTCTCTCTTGTACGGCGGCGGCCAGGGCCAATGCCATGAGCGAATTCACGGCGAGAAAGGCTTGCCCGAGCAAGAGCGATTCGTTTTCCGAAGTACTGGCAAATGGACCGCGGCCATGAATTGTGCCGAACGTGGCCCATCCGGCCAGGAGGACCGTGAGGGTGGCCGTCTCTCGCGGGCCGAAATGGAAGGCCGCCCAGATCATGATGGGCACGAGCAGAAACTGCAGCGGATACTTGTGTCCCGTGTTCATCAGCGGGCCAAAGATCACGGCACAGGTGAGGAGAAGCACAAGGAGTAAAAGCCCCAGCTCGAGCCCTTGTTGGCGAGTCCACTCTATGCGCGGATATTGCGCCCAGAGCAGGATCGCCGGTGTGACAATCAGAATGCCGGTTGCGTCACCCATCCACCACGTGAGCCAGATGACGACGAACTGTTCCGGTGCGGCATGCTGGCCCAGCAAGAGGCTGCCTGCCCCGATCGTGGCGCTGACCGTCGGACTCAGAAATCCTGCGAGAAGCGCGGACTTTAAAATATCAGGTGTCGATTCAAATGCCTGAAGACCATGCGCGAATCTTTGCAAGAGCCACGCAGCAAGAATCCCTTCGAGTGTATTGCCGACCGCAATCGCGGCCGATGTCACAAGTGAACCCATCGTCGTGACATTGACGAGGAAGGCCCCGGCGAGGATCGCCGGCCAAATGGAAGGTCCGAACAGAAGCAGCAAGGCGATCGCCATTCCGGCGGGAGCCCAGACCGGCGATGCACTCACGTGCACAGAGGCAAAGCCGAGGCCGATCTTTCCGGCCAAGAAATAGACGCCGGTCACGAGCGCCATGACGGCCACGTTCACGGCCGGGCGCTGATGAGGCAGAAAAGGCATGGTTGCCCACATCACGTAGGAATTGAACTATAAAGGAAGGAGTATGCTGGGATCCAGCCACAAAGATGACGCTGAAATGAAGCAGGGCGGGAGAGATCGAAACGAAAGATGCGGCTATCGTGGCCGGAGACAGGCTTCCACGGCAACGGCATCGCCGCGCTCCATGGCCGCCTGCACCCGCAGGGACTCGACGTCTCTGTTCACGGATGCCACTGCCACAATCTTGCCATTCTTGCGATACGCCACGAGACAATCGCGGTCCGGAATGCTACCGGTCACGCTCGCCTCATCCCATTCCGGAGCCGCACCCACATAAGCAATCGTCACGTCGTAATGTGCGCTCCAGAAAAAGGGAACGGCGGCGTACGGCTGGTTGAGACCCAACATGTTTCGTGCAGCGGCTTGACCCTGCTGCTCAGCCACGACCCAGTGCTCGACCCGTAGCGAGGTTCCGCTGTAGCGGTCCGGCCAGCGCACGATGTCGCCGGCTGCCCAAATGTGCGGATTGCTCGTCCGCAAGTATTCGTCCACCAGCACGCCTCGATCAATCCGTAATCCCGCCTGTTCGGCCAGATCCAGATTCGGGCGAACCCCGATGCCCACGACCACGAGATCGGCATCGAGCGTCGTTCCGTTCTTCAGCGTGGCCGATTTCCCGGTGATCGACGTGACGGTCTGTCCCAAATGGAACTGCACGCCATGCTGCTCGTGCAGCTCGCGCACGAAGCGGCCCAATTCGGGCCCGAGCACGCGCTGCATGGGAATCTCGTCAGGCGCCACCACGTGCACGTCGAGCCCTCTCGTCCGGAGGGAGGCCGCGACTTCCAGCCCGATGAAACTCGCACCGACCACGACCGCATGCCTCGCTGTCGTCGCACGCTCGATGATGGCGCGGCTGTCGCGCAACGTGCGCAGCGTGAACACATGAGGCAAATCGGCACCGGCTACGTTCAGTTTGACCGGCGACGCACCGGTGGCCAGCAACAAGGCACCGTATTCGAGGCGCCGGCCGTCGTCCAGTCCGACCGCGCGCGCATCCGGAATGAGCCGGACGATGCGGCGGCCCGTGAGCAGGTCGATCTTGGTCTGCTGGTACCAATCGAGCGGACGGAGCGGAATCCATTCTTCCGGCGCCTTGCCGGCCAGATAGTCCTTGGAAATGTTCGGACGGTCATAAGGGCCGGCGTCATCGCCCGAGATGATCGTCACCGGCCGTTCATAGCCCAGGCGCCTGAGCATCTCCGCCGCGGCAAACCCGGCGGCACCGCCGCCCACGATGATGACGGAAGAGGGGACGGAAGTCGATGGAGCGTGAGCGGGAGGCGCCGATAGCTTTTGGTTGACGAATAGACGGCCACCGCGCTTCTCCGTCGAATAGCAGGCCACCGGATCGAAGGCGGGAGCATGGACGGCTTCTCCCGTCTCGGGTCGAAAACAGGCGTGATGCCACGGACAGCGAACCACCGATCCATCGAACAGGCCTTCGGCCAAAGGGCCTCCGTAGTGCGTGCACTTGGCACCCATGGCATGCACCGTCGTACCCTTGCGGACCAGCAGCACCGGCTCTCCATTGAAGTGACCGAGGAGCATGCCCCCGTCAGGGAGCTCGCTCGATGCCGCTCCCACGGTTCGCAGATCGGGTCCGGACAACGACTCTCCACCGTTCTCGCTCATGAGATCCTTCCCTCACAGGGTTCGTTCACTGTTAGCATCGTCCGAGAACAATCCAGAACTAGTGAATCCCCTCATCAACCCTGACAGACCTTTTCGCCCGGCAGCGCACCGTACCATGGAAGACGCTTGACCGGCAGTGCAAATCTTGTCTAAATCCTCATTGATTTGCAACTGCATCCGCTTCGATGTTTCGTAAAACATTCTGATGCCGACGAAACTGTCGGCGATGTCGCACCGCTTGTAGGAGGATATCCCTGTGCCAACGCGAAAGGTGGAATTTCAATTCATCACAGGCTTGAAGCGCTCGATCTTTCGAAATGCTCGCCTGCGCGGCAGCTGGAACGCGAATGGCCGGTATTCTGCCGATTGGACGGAATCTCCGATGCAGAAGACGGTCGGAGAAGATGGCTGCCCCGTCTTCAAGGCCTCGGTCTCACTCGATCTCGCCGATCAGGGCACGCTCTTTCGCTGGGGAGTGGTCGTAGACGATCCGCAGGGCAATAATTTGTGGGGTATTCCGACCGAAATCCCGGATATGAATTCCGCTGACCGTTATCGGCAGTTCGGTCTGACTCCCGGGAGCTCGGCCCAAATCGAGCGCTATTACCTGACGTACGGCCGGCGGTTGGGAGCCAACAAACACTTCGCAACAGCAACCTCCAAGCCCGGTCTGCGTTTTGCCGTCTGGGCGCCCAATGCACGAAGCGTCGAGGTGGTCTTCGGAAAGCCTTTGAACGGCCATATTGCCGACGATGGCACCGGAATCGATGCAGCTCAACCGGTCGTGACGCTGTCTCGGGGCGCCGACGGTATGTGGCAGGGTGGTCCTCCCGGCAACTTTGCATCGTTCATGAGCCTTCCATATATGTACCGCATCGTCAACGCCGGCGGGGACACGGTCTACCGGACCGACATTTTTTCCCGCAGTCAAATCGGCAGAGGCGGCATCAAGCCTCCCGATGGAGCGGGTTGGACAGGGACGGTGGACCAGCTGGATGGCACGGTGAGCTGCAGCGTCGTGATCGATCCTGACGTGGTCCGCCGCACGTTCGAATCGACGGCTCCCGGTGCGGCGCCGGATCTCATCTCCGCCGAAGAATTCTGGACCACGGAATTCACTCATGGGCGGCCGGTTCCCAATCGTCTCGAAGACCTCGTCATTTATGAATTGCATGTCGGTTCATTGGGATTCGGGAAGACGGGCGCGGGGGATCTGAGCGATGCGATGTCGTTTCTTGATCACCTGGTTCTGCTCGGTGTGAACGCCGTCGAACTCCTCCCGATGGCGGAATTTTCCGGGAATGTGGGATGGGGATATGGCGACAGCCATCCCTTTTGCATCGAATCGAGCGCCGGCGGACGCGACAAGTACCGCCATTTCGTCCGCGAGTGCCACCGGCGCGGCATGGCCGTGATTCAGGACGTGGTCTACAACCACTACGACAACGACGCGGAGCGGGCTCAATGGCAGTATGATTCGACCGCTCCTGAACAGAACATCTACTACTGGTATGAGGGGCGCTCGTCCGATTATGCGTTCCCGGACGGCGGCTATCTGAATAACGGCTCCTCAGGGTACACCCCCCGGTTCTGGGAAGATGTCGTCCGCCAGCAGTTTATTAGTAGTGCGGCTTTTTTGACCGAGGAAATGCATGTCGATGGGTTGCGGGTCGATCTGACCCAGGCGATTCACCGCGATAACACGCTCAATGCCGATGGGCGTTCCATCGGCAGCGCCAATCTGTTCGGGCAAAAGTTCTTGCGTGAGTGGAGTCGAACGCTTCATATGATTCGTCCGACTACGATCCTGATCGCGGAAGACCATACGGGATGGGACGCGGTGACGCAACCGCCCGCGCAAGGCGGATTGGGATTTGACGGTACGTGGCACGTCGCGTTCTATCACGATCTCATTGGAGATTCGGACATGTCGGGTGACCGGGCTCGTCTGCTGAAACGAGCGGGGCTTGACGGGATTGATCCGCTTCAGATGGATTGGTTTGCGGGATCGCTGTACGACACCCAATACAGGCGGGTCGTCTTTCACGAATCGCACGATGAAGCGGGGAATGCGTCTGGGACCGCAAGGACCATGGTCGTGGCCGTCAATGATGCTCCGCTGGTGGATGCCACGAGAATGGCCGCAGAGTCCCGGTCACGCCTGTCCTTCGGTCTCTCGCTGCTCTCCGCCGGTACGCCGATGTTTTTCATGGGAGAAGAGATCGGGGCCCAGAAGCGGTATACGTTCAACGGGTTTCTTCAACACCGGGAAGACATCCTCGGCGAGCGGACCGGGAACGGCAAGGCTCTCTTTCGCTTCTATCAGGATGTCATCGATCTCGGCCGGCGTCTCGAATCAGTCCGCAGCCACAACATCGACATCCTCCACCAGTCCAACGCCAACCGCGTGATGGCCTGGAAACGATGGGACGGCGCGGAGCAGGTCATCGTGGCTGCGAGCTTCAATAATGCGCCGTTCGCAAATGGCTATGTGATCGCGAAGGATGCGCTCGCGATCCCCGATGCCGGATGGAAGGAAGTGTTGAATAGCGATGCGGTCATCTATGGCGGTCAGAACGTCGGGAATTCCGGCGCCATAATACCTTCCAGCTCAGGCCAGCTTGAAGTCGTGATACCCGCCAACGGCTTTGTGGTGCTCATCAAGCAATGACGCGAACATACAAGCGTGCTCCACGTGTATGCGATCGGGCATAGAGGTGGTGAAATTCGTGGCACCACGCCCGCTTCATCGATCGCTGGAGTGAATGGCGCCTGCAGAGCTCTGTCTGTCCTAGCGCAGGGCAGGATTGTTGCGGCGCGTATGCCTCCTAGTCTCATGATGACATCTTACCAAACCGTCCGCTTGCTTCTTCCCAAGGATTCAAGAGTCCTCTCACTTTCCTCTTTTTTCATCTCGGCGCTTCGCGTACCATTTTCACATGACTGATCAGGCACAACACCTCACACCGGGCACTTTGCCGGCCTCCTTGCGTGAACGGATGGAGCACGCGCGCCGGTGCGGCGCCATCCAGTTCATGCAGACGTGCCTGGACGTCATTGAACAGGAGGGGATCCCGTTCCAGGTGCGGATCATGGAATCCCTGGCCAAAAAAGCAACCGCTGCAAGCGGTGGCGCGAACGTCAACCCGTTTCTTCCCTGTGATCCCGACCTTTTCGTCGCGCCGATTTCTCCGACGCATCTCGCCTTGCTGAACAAGTTCAACGTGGTCGAGGGTCACTTACTGATCGTCACCCGAAGCTTCGAAGATCAGTGCTGTCAGCTCACGCAGAAAGACTGTGAAGCGCTGCTGATCACTCTCACGGAGATTGACGGACTGATCTTCTACAATGCGGGACGGGAGGCAGGGGCAAGCCAGTCGCACAAACACTTCCAGCTGCTGCCGTTGGACGCCATCGGTCCGATCCCGATCGAGCCGTTGTTCCGCTTTGCACATCCGGATGAGATGGTGGGAACCGTCCCGAAGCTTCAGTTCCGCCATGCCTATGCCGGAATGGATGCGGACTGGACGAATCCGGAAAAGCTCAGCGGCGCGTCCTTCCATGCCTGCTACCGCCAACTCCTTCACACGGCCGGCCTGTCGGTGGAGGCCGCCACAGGAAGCCATGCACTGACGGCTCCGTACAATCTCCTCGTGACTCGGAAGTGGGCCTTACTCGTGCCCCGATCGCGAGAACGCTTCGAAGATATTTCCATCAATGCATTGGGATTCGCCGGAACCTTCCTCGTGAAAGACCAACGCCAACTCGAGACGCTACGGCGAATGGGACCGCTGACCGCGCTTCGGCATGTCTCTTTTCCGAATCCCGCCTGAACGCTTCTTTCGACTTCCATCACCTCGTGAACCTGACGTCTTCATCATTCGAAATGGAGGACGGTCTGCCCGTCATGCGGGGAGCGTCTATATTTGATGACGGAGAGTTCCTCCAAACAACACCGGAGGATTTCCGCCTCGTGGCAGGTCAACGTTCTTGCATCAGAGAGATGCCGGTAGAGCTGCTCGGTCGCGATGATAAAGTCCTGTATTTCCTTTTTGATCGGCAAAGCGACCCCTCGTCTCATTGTTCTTCCATGCAGCATGATCGTTCGTTGTATCGGCTTTGGGCCAGCTCGGTACATCTGGGATTGCCCTAGTCGCGTCTGTGATGGAGACGGGTCCGGGCTGCCTTCGCTATGTTCAGGAGATGACAGAGGTTGACGGAACCGCCTGAATACTATAGAGTGAAGCCACCTCGATCGTAGTAGTCCGGCGACGAGCCAATCCAAACACACGGACTTCGCGATCGCATCGCGGCCAGGTCCTGTTCGGAGCGGATTCTCCTCTTCCCGATTCTGACTCCCCTCGGTTCTCTGATTTTCGTCACCATGCGATCCAACTGAAAGGATAGTGTCGTGCACACGACTGTTCCCACGAGTTTTCACGCCCTCGGTCTGTCCAAAGGTCTCCTTCACAATCTCACGAAAGCCGGTTTTCAGAACCCATCGGCCATTCAGGCCGAAGCTATTCCACATGCGCTGGCCGGCCGCGACGTCCTCGGCTGCGCACAGACGGGCACGGGCAAAACGGCGGCCTTCGTCGTTCCGCTGATCGAACGGCTGGCCGCCGATCCCAAGGGACATCCCCGCGCCTTGATCCTGGCGCCCACCAGGGAGTTGGCCATTCAGATCCAGAGCACGATCGATCGGCTCGCCAAAAATCTCGGCGTCTTCGCGACCACGCTGGTCGGCGGCGCGGACATGCAAGCGCAGGTGAGGGGATTGCAACAGCGGCCTGACATTCTGGTCGCTACGCCGGGCCGCCTGTTGGACCATATGTGGAACGGGACCATCAATCTCGGATTGATGGAGATCCTAGTGCTGGATGAAGCCGACCGCATGCTGGACATGGGCTTCGCACCGCAGATCAATCAGATTCTCGACGCGCTGCCGGAAGACCGGCAGACCCTGCTGTTCTCCGCGACGTTGCCGGCCGATCTCACACGCCTGGTGCAGGCGAACGTCAAGGATCCCGTCCATGTGACGGTGACGCCTCCTGCCACGACGGCGGACGGCGTGACGCAGGCGCTGCACCATACGACGCATGCGCGGAAGGGCGAGCTCCTCGTGTCGCTCCTCGGCGCAGAAAAGGAGACCGTGCTCGTCTTTACCGGCACGAAGCATCGCGCCGACCGGATCGGTCGTTTGCTCGGCGAAGCCGGGCACAAAGTGGCGGTCCTGCACGGAGACCGGACCCTCCCGCAGCGGCGGGCGGCGCTCGAAGGCTTCAAGCGCGGGACCTATCGCGTGCTCGTGGCGACGGACATCGCCGCTCGCGGCATCGACGTGGCCAACATCGGCCATGTGGTCAACTACGATCTCCCGCAATGTCCGGAGGACTATGTCCACCGGATCGGCCGCACCGCGCGCATGAAAACCACCGGCCGCGCCACCAGCTTCGTGACGGCCGAGGACCGCCCGCAACTCCTGGCCATCGAATCCCTGCTGGGTCAACCGGTTCCGCTTGCCCCAGGCAGCCCGGCGCCGCGACCGAACGGCCACGGCAATGAAGGTGGTGACCGCGGGCATGCGGGACGATCCCGACGATCAAACCATCATCGTCGCCCCATGGTCCAAGCTCCCGCCTCGGGACAATCCCAGGTCTAAGCCGTCTTGACCGGTTCCTGACCGGAGCGTAGAGTAAAGGATCTGTCGTACACTACCTCAGAATTATGGAGGTGGTTGCCGCCATGATTCTCCGCTTCTCTCCCGTTCGAACTCGTTCCCTCAATCGCCAGGCGCGACGCTCTTCCCGGATACCAGTCCGGGACGTGACGGGTATCGCCGTTCCGGATCAACAACCCATTCATATCGCTTGCGCCATACGGCGGTCCGCGCGTTTGCCGCGCGCCGACCTGCCGGAAGGCGAAAGGAGGTCGTGATGTCGTACCGTTACAATTCCGTCGACATCATCGTGGGTGTCGGCATGTGTGCGATTCTCTTCGGTGCTCTCCTGCTCTTTGCGGCTGCCAACGGCACCTACCAGGTGGCCGTCCCCGAGCCCGCCATCACGCAAGAACCGGTCGAAAGCCTGAGCGGACTGAACTGGCTCCAACCCGTCATTGGCCAGGCGCTGGTCGATGGCGCCATCTTCGAGCGCCGGACCAATCAACTCCTCGATCAATCCACCGCCGAATTAAACCGGGCGACGATCGCGGCGAATGACTTCACCTCCACCGCGGAAGATCCGTTCGGTTCGGTGATGCATCAAGCGGAAATGATGCCGGTCGCCCATCAAGCTCGTGTTCAGGGCATCATGGGGCGCGCCATTGTCAATGACACGAAACGAGGAATCAGAAGCGGCGTGCTGTCCGCCGACTTGTATCTGTCGGATTACAACACCCGCATGATCCGCACGATCGAAACCAGGGGACAGCAGCTTGACGAGGAGTTTGCCTCCACCTGGCAAGCCGTCCTGGGACGAAGCATCGTGGACGCGTTTCAGCGTTACACGGATCGAGCCGGCGCAATTCAGGAACAAATGGGATCGGCGCTGGTGCACCTGACGCAAGGGCAGTGGATGGCGGAGGAAGGCGGCACGGCGCTGGCCTCGCAGATGGGAAGTCTCGTTCTCGCCGCAGTGCGGACGGAAGCACTGGAGGAACGGCTCACGTTGCTGGCAGCCATCGAGTCGTCTCCTGAAGAACCGGCCCTGCCCACGACCGAACCGGCCTCCTGGCCGGACATTCCAGTCGGCTTCGTTGCCGCTGCCGGCGTCTTGTTGATGGCCGTTTTCTTCGGCGGAATCACGTTGTCGGCACAGCGACGGGATCGTATTGCCATGGCCGAGATCCAGCACCAGGCGTCCAAGTGGGTCTATCGGCCGGCCGCCTGAGCGGCGCAAGAAGGGACTCGCGCGTTCATGCGCGCGAGCAGGTGACATATGTCGCTCGTCTATTGGGGAATCGTGACGGGTCTCGTATTGATGGTCGTGACGCTGTTCGTCAGTTTTGCCTTGATCGGGTCAAAGGCCAGACCATCCGACGCATCAAGGCAAAGCCTCGAGGAGTTGAAAGAGCACATCGCACGGGCGTCAAGCGGCCGTCGTGCGGCCTGAGTGACGCCGAGGCAATAAACCTCATTCCAGGCCGCCATGGTTCATGGCGCCTGGAAGAACCTATGAGGTGCACTATGGTGGAGATGATTGGTGTCGTCACAATCTGTGCGCTTCTCTGGTTGCAAGCCTGGTCGATGGCACGGGAGAGCGATTCTGAAAGAAAACGGACGCATCTATCTCACGAAGGGAATCACTCTCTGGACGTCACACCGACGCACGCGCGGCCGAGACAGGCGGCCTGAGTCCGGTTACGTAGATTGACTCATGAGACCGTTCGAGGCTCCCTGATCAGGGAAAGGAAAGGTCTGTACTGAACCGGGGCTGTGAACAAAACCATTACGAGAGGACTCGCGGCTGCGCAGTACCGGCGATGACATCCTCGGTGATTTCGACGGATTTTACGCTGCCCATGGCCGGTACCTCGTACATGAGATCGAGCATGACTTCCTCCAGTATGGTGCGCAAGGCCCGCGCGCCGGTCTTCATGAGCGCTGCGCGCCGCGCCACCGCCCTCACGGCCGAGTCGCTGAACGTCAATTCGACGCCTTCGATCTCGAAGAGAGCCTGATATTGTTTGACCAGCGCGTTGCGCGGCTCGGTCAGCACCCGGATCAGTGCCGGCACATCAAGGTCGGCCAGGGTCGTGAGAACGGGGAATCGTCCGACGAATTCCGGGATGAGCCCGAATTTCAGCAAGTCTTCCGATCGCACCCGGCCGAGGATTTCGGTATGGCCGTCGATGCCGACGGACGGATCGTGCATATCAAATCCAAGCCGCTTCGGCATCGTCCGTTCCGCGATGATGTGATCCAGCCCCACGAAAGCTCCGCCCGCGATGAACAGGATGTCCGTCGTATCGACGCGGATGAACTCCTGCTCCGGATGTTTTCTCCCGCCTTTCTGCGGCACGTTACAGGTGGTGCCTTCGACCAGCTTGAGGAGCGCCTGCTGAACCCCTTCGCCGGACACGTCGCGGGTCAATGAAGGACTCTCGGACTTGCGGCTGATCTTGTCGATTTCGTCGATATAGATGATACCGGTCTCGGCACGCGGGACGTCGTAATCGCAATTCTGCAAGAGTTTCAATACGACGTTTTCGACGTCCTCGCCCACGTAACCGGCTTCGGTCAGGGTGGTGGCATCCGCGATGGCAAAGGGCACGTGGAGAATCCGCGCCAATGTCTGCGACAAGAGGGTTTTGCCCGTTCCCGTCGACCCGATCATCAAGATGTTGCCCTTTTGCAGGCCGACGTGTTTGAGACGGTCGCGATTCACGATGCGCTTGTAGTGATTGTGGACCGCGACCGCCAGCACCTTCTTAGCGCGCTCCTGGCCGATTACGAACTCGTCGAGCGTCGCTTTGATGTCGGTCGGCTTGGGAATCACGGAGGGCAGGGAGGAGGACGTTGAAGGCTGTCCAATCCGATCCCTATTCAGCGAACGCTGCAGGCACTCTTCGCAGATGAGGACCTTGGAGATGACGCCGCAGGACTTGCAGCTGTGCTCGACGGGGCTGGCGACGAGGTTGCGGACCGTGGTCTCGCTCCTCCCACAAAACCAGCAGACGGGTCTCGGCTCGGGCGACGGGTGGACTCGGTCCCAAAACACGCTCTGTCCCTCCTGATGCCTGACCGGCAACTGCTTCGCGGGCGGCCGTCATCGCCTATGCAGCGCGCTGAGGACACTGGAACCCTGTGCGAGAGAGATTGGGATAGGGACCCGAACGAGATAGAAGCGGGAGAGAGAGGCGCTTTGTCGGTCTTCCCGTACACGGGAGATTGTGTTGCCGTTTCAAATCCGGCCAATGCGACCGACGTGAAACCCGCCTCTATCTCGGCGGGCCATTGAGGTCCGGTGGACTGAGGTCTTCCATGACTGACCTCCTCTTATTCGTACACTATGACCTCTCATACGCCTCGGCCACGTTCCTGTCAATGGTCTTATAGACCAACCCTCTTACCATCGACCTGCATTCTATCTGCCTGGCTCGAAATCTTAGAACTTGACTCCGGTCTTCATTGCGCCCATCGTACTGGCCATGCTGTCAGGCGTGAAGCGACGCTGACGGCTGCCCTATCTCTCGCGCTTCACATTTCTTTTCGCGCGACTGATTCTCCAGCCTCCGCCGCTCACACACGCCACGAGATTCTTGCCCGCACAGTGCCGTCCGGTCAGGCCGCACCAGAACAAAGAGTCGGCTCTCCGGATCAGCACAGGTATTGAGTACGATGCCGAGGCAAGACCTGCGCAGTGAACCTATTGCGAGGAGGTGCATGATTGGCAGTGAACACACCGCTTTTCTGGTTCAGACAGGCAGGCTCCGTCGAAGAACGAAGCCGGAGTCAGTTCACCCATGCACGGACCTAATTTCATAGCCGAAGAGGAGGTTCACCATGCTACGTCGAGGTGTACTCATCTTGTGCGGAAGTCTTGTGTTGTTCCTCGGACTGGCTCCCTGTTCGTCCAACGCCCAGACCGCCGCTACCCCACCCCCACCGCCCATCGCTGACCAACCTCAGATGGTCCCGTCGGATCGTCCGGAAACAGCGACGACGGCCGACCGCGCATCCTACGACCGCCAGCTATCCGAAGCCGTGGCCCACGCGCGGAAGGCCGAGGTCGCCGGCAACGAAGGGAACATTCCTGAGATGCTGCGACACACAAACATGTCATTGGAGCAAGCCAAGGCGGCGCAAGTGGCCGGTGCCAATCCCGATCTGGACGACGGTATCGCAAATCTGAAAGAAACCATCATGGTCGGAAAGCGCGATCAGATTGCCCCATCCTCCATCAAAGAGGCTCGGGTCAAGCTGGTGCAGGCCTCAGCCGTCCATCCAGTCAGCACGGCCGGCACGAAAAGTTCCCGAATCCTGACAGGGGAGTTGAGACGGACGACGACCATCTCGACCTTTCCGGAGCAGGAAGCCTATGTCGTCAGAGATCCTCAGACCGGCGCCGACACGCCGGTATTCATGTCTCCGGAGATGAGCCGTCAGGTCAAAGAGGGAGACATGGTGCAGACGCAGATTGACTCGCAAGGTCGCGTGGTCGCGATTTCCCCGAAGTCGCCTAATAAATAGGGAAGCTTGCGGAGGGCGGGGTGGAGATGCTCCACCCCGCCAAATCCGTACGGCAGCCGACTGTCATCAGAGGCACAGGCATGAAACGCGTGCTACGCGACACCGTTCTTCTTGAACCAATCCTGTAACCGCTTCCAGCCGTCTTCCGCCGCTTCCTTTCTGTAGCTTGGCCGATAGTCCGCGTGGAAGGCATGCGGGGCATTCGGATAGATCACGAACTGCGACGTGCCGCCGGCTGACTGAAGCGTCGCCTTCATTTGTTCCACCGTATCGAGTGGGATGCCTTTGTCTTCCGCACCGTAAAGACCCAGCACCGGAGCCTTGAGCGACGAGGCGACGTCGAGCGGATGCTTGGGCTGCAAGGGCGTCGGATTGCCGGCCAATCGACCGTACCAGGCCACGCCGGCCTTGAGCTGGGGATTGTGGGCCGCATACAACCAGACGATTCGCCCTCCCCAGCAAAATCCCGTGATGCCGAGACGCTCAATGTTGCCTTCCCCGGATTCTTTTGCCCAGGCGACGGCGGCATCGAGATCGGACAGAACCTGTGCGTCGGGGACCTGCGACACCACTTTGGAGCGGATCTCGTCGATATCGGTCATCTTCGACACGTCCCCCTGGCGCGTGAACAACTCGGGCGCAATGGCCAAGTAGCCCAGCTTGGCGAACCGGCGGCATACGTCTTTGATGTGCTCATGGACCCCGAAGATTTCCTGGACCACGAGGACAACCGGAAACCCGGCGCCGCTCTGCGGCTTCGCACGATAGGCCGGCATGGGGCCATCTCCGGTGGAGATCCTGATCTCGCCGGCTGTCAGTTCCGCCTCGTCAGTCGCGATAGTGGCGGCAGAAATCGGCCGCACGGCCAACGCGAAGCCGGCCGCCAACGTCGCGGTTACAAAACCACGTCGAGTCATGGCTGGTGACGAATTCGGCATGGGATTGTGACCGGCCATGGCAGGATCCTCCTGGCGGCGACGATAGCACTTGCCCCTGATCAGAGCAACGCGAGAGATCGTGCGTGGCCGATCATGGCGCTCACATCGTAGGCGCACAGGCTCGGGCCTTGAATCTGGCTCCTAGAGATTATCCTAGTGGCTGGCGCCCACATGGGATGTGGCAAAAGTCCCTACAAATTCAGGTGGTTTAATGTCCACAGTGAACCTTTTGCTTGCGAAAACAGTCTTCTAGGGTATTGGCACTTGTGGTGCATTCTTTTGTAGATTGCAAGAGATCAGGTGGGCAGACGTGAGGAGGATACTATGACTGACGTCAAGTTCATCCGTTCCACGGTCACCGCGATCAGCCTCGGTATTGCAAGCGCCTGGTTCTTCGTCCCCGAGGCCCAGACTCAATCCCGCCCTTCATCTCCACGAACCGTGACAGGTCAGGTTTCGGCGGTCGAAGGGAATTTTCATATGGCGAAGGATGGCGGAGGAAAAGACATTCTCCAGTTCGTCGACAAGGCCTATACCATCACGACACCGACCGGCCAGGAGATTGAATTGACGCTCACGCGCGAGACAAGAGTCCCGGCCCGAGCGAATCCTGGCGACAGGGTAGAGGCTCAGATTTCGGAGAAAGGCCAAGCCTTGTCGGTCAAACTGATCGAGCCATGAGGAGTTTCAATAGGGCCGGTTCTCTCATGTGCGGTTCGGAGCCATTTACCTGGGACGATCAATGGCGCATCCCGTCGCATCGTTCTGCGCAATACTGATGATTCTCACCCTTTCCACCGGCTGTCCCTTGACGCTCGAGCAGCGATGGGAATGGTTCGATTCGGAGAGACGACAGGAGATCGGCGTCAAGACCAAGGACTATTATCTGGATGAGTGGGGACCGCCGGCGAAGCGCACGACGACCGCCGACGGAGATATCGTGTGGACGTGGGAGCAGCGTGCATATGGCGGGGCGCAAGGTTGGCGGAAGACGTTGATTTTCACGCCCGACGGCGTCTTGAAGGCCTTTAGCCGAGACTATTGGCCAAAAGAAAGATAGAAACCCGTTCTCAATTTTCGAACACGCTCCGATAACTCTCGCTCACCGACATCTCCCGATCGTCGTGCGCAAGGCGTTCCCATCCGTCGCCAGCGCCGACTTCGCCTTCTTCGATGACCGCCAGATAGAAGCCGCAGCGACCGCTCACGTGAAACCGCTTCGGCATGTCTGGGCGTCTGAATCGGAGACCGAGTTTGTAGCAGGGGAGACGCGGTTGGGTCACCTCCATCACCGCACCCCCGATCCTGAAACGGTCGCCGATGTGCACGGACTGCTCGTCCAGCCCCTCCGTCGTAAAGTTCTCCCCAAAGCTGCCGTAGGGGAGCTGCGTGCCCGGCAGTTCTTTTTGCCAGAACGCATAGTGCTCGGATGGGTAGACGTAAACCGCCTTGTCCCGGCCGCCATGGACGGTGAGATCGGCCTGCTGATCCCCTTCCAGATTGAAATGCCGTGCCATGATGCGACCCGTCACCGGCTTCTTATAGATGCCGGTGGTAATGGATTTTCCCCGCCATCGCACCGTGCGTGGACGGCCGACTTGCACCGATACCAGCTTCATGGCAGGCCTCCTGTCTAGACGCTGCAGCGTTCGGTCGCCGGACATTCCTCATTCCCCGACGACGCCGGCTTCCATCCTATCCAGGTCACGATCCGCTCACCGATCACACCGCACGGCTGTTCGAGCGATGTGCGAGCATCTGTCTTTGATTGATTGTACAGACTTCTCATCGCCGACGTCAGACGCACGATCCAACAATCGAATCGGCAGTCGTATGCGTCGTCAGACATGGTGCATTCAGTTGAATGAACAGGAGCCTGTAATTACAATCGCGCGAGGTGAACGGTCTCATCTATCAGGAGAGGAGCGGTCCGCACCGCTGTCTGCCGGCGCTGCTCGCACGCTTCAAGGGTTACGAGAACTGTGTGGTCATCGAATATACCTGGTCCACACGGATCTGCAGAGTCAACGCTGGCAGTTACAGAATCAGCGACGCCAGCACGTGATGGGAAAACAGGAGGGTATGATGCAGTCAGATTTGAGCAAACTTGGGCCGCTGGCACCATTGGCCGGCATTTGGGAGGGAGAGAAGGGGGAGGACGTCGCACCGTCGGATGATCGGGGAACGGAACATAACAAATTTCATGAACGGATGACGTTCGAGCCGATTATTCCCGTGCAAAACCACGAACAGATGCTGTACGGGTTGCGTTATGCGACCGTGGCACGGCGGATCGGTGAAACCTATCCGTTTCACGAGGAAGTCGGATACTGGTTATGGGACCCCGTGGAACGGCAGGTCCTGAGATGCTTTATCATACCGCGCGGCATCGCGTTGATTGCCGGCGGCGCCGCAGAACCCACGTCCATGGAATTCACGTTGGTGGCGGACGTGGGGTCTGAAACGTACGGCATCTGCTCGAACCGGTTCCTCGACCGGGAATTCAAGACCGTACGATTCGAATTGACCGTCACCATCTTCGGTCGGGACCGATTTCACTATAAGGAAGATTCGCTGCTTCGCATGCCGGGCAAACCGGATCTGTTCCATCATACGGATCAGAACATATTGAGGCGGGTATCGGGCTAGATCGGAAGGCTAGGCGGCGCGGTCTTTTTCGGGGCCGTCCACGTTCGTGCCGAGCCCGGCAAGACGGCGGGCCAAGACGGATTGGATGACGGTCAATTCGTCCTGACCGGCCGGGTTGGCTTGGATGCAGCGGGTGAGCGGAATACCCGCCGCTTCGATTTCCGGCTCGAATTTTCCGATGTCATCGTCGATCCAGAACCACTCACGGCCGTTCAACTTTTGCACGGCCTGTTGGACCCACGCCACTTTGTTTTCGAGCTTCGTCCAATTGGCATGGTGGAAGACCGGTGGGTCCTCGTCTGGTCTGAATTTCTCGCAGTACAGCACTTTCAGCAGCGTTTTGATCCTCTCCGATTCCCACGACGTCAGCCAGACGAGCTCGAAATGTTCGTGCGCCCAGGCGAGCCAGGATTTGACGCCCGGCCTGAGTTGGAACTCGCCCGCATAGTCGCCGAACAACACCCCGTCAATGTCGTGGAAGAGAATCGGTACGGTCTTCATATGGCGCCTCCGGGGTCACTCTAACAGAAGCGTTCCGGAAACCTATTAAATTCACTGTTTGGTGCTTGCCGGCCGCACTCCGGCCTGTTGCCTTCCCCCTGCGCTGCGTTATCATGGGGGCCTTTTTCTCTCCCCCATGCGTCGGTTTGCCCTGGAGTATCGACTCGTATGAATCAGGAGCACCCTGTCGTCCCCGCTGCGGTTTCACTGCCTGAGATCACCGTCAAGGCGGTCGTTCTGTCGGTCATCCTCGCCGCGGTGCTCGCGGCAGCCAATGCCTATCTGGGGCTCTTTGCCGGCATGACCGTCTCCGCGTCCATCCCGGCCGCCGTCGCCTCGATGGCGATTCTCAGATTGTTCCGGCAATCGAACATTCTCGAAAACAACATCGTCCAGACCGCCGCGTCATCAGGAGAAGCGCTGGCGGCCGGAGTGATTTTCACGATTCCCGCCTTGCTGCTGGTGGGTTATTGGGGAGACTTCGACTATTGGCAGACCACCGTGATCGCCACGGTCGGCGGACTATTGGGCGTGCTGTTCACCATTCCATTGAGGCGCGCGCTGATCGTGACGGCTCGCTTGCGATTTCCGGAAGGAGTGGCGACGGCCGAAGTCTTGAAGGTGTCGGCAGGCGCGCATCGCGAACAGGGACGGGAACCATCGGATGACTTCAAGGCGCTGGCCACCGCCGCCATGATCGGCGGAGCGGCGAAGTTCTGCGAGAGCGGTTTGCGCCTGTGGACTGAATCGATCGAAGCGGCGGCGCAGATCGGCAGGACGGTCCTGTATGCCGGCATCAATCTATCGCCCGCGTTGCTGGCCGTGGGCTTCATCATCGGCCTTCAGACGTCGGTCGTCGTGTTCGTCGGCGGCGTGATCGGTTGGCTCGTGCTGATGCCCGCATACGGCCTCCTGAACGGGCTACCGGCCGATCTCACGGGCTTGGAGGCGGCCAGGACGATCTGGAGCCATCACATCCGATACGTGGGCATCGGCGCCATGCTGATCGGCGGCCTCTGGACCCTGACCAAACTGCGCGAACCCGTCTGGAGAAGTCTCCGGACGCTTCATGATACGTATCGAGCCTCCCGCGTCGCGCACATCAATCAGCACACGGACCGGACGGACCGGACGGACCGGGATGCCTCCTTGCCGTGGATCGTCGCGCCGTTCGTCCTGTCGCTGTTCCCGATGGCCTGGCTCTATTCACGCGTCGTCGACAGCCTGTCGATCGGCCTGGTCATGACGGTCGTCATGGCGCTCGCCGCCTTTCTTTTTTCCTCGGTCGCGGCTTATATGGCCGGATTGGTCGGAAGTTCGAGCAATCCGGTCTCCGGAGTCACGATCGCCACGATCATGTTGGCTGCATTACTGCTCGTGCTCTTCATGGGATCCGGCCATCCGGCAGGTCCCGCCGCGGCGCTGGTGATCGGAGCCGTGGTGTGCTGCGCCGCCGCCATGGGAGGAGACAATCTCCAGGACCTCAAGACCGGCCATCTGGTCGGCGCCACGCCCTGGAAGCAGCAGATCATGCAAGTCGTCGGTGTGGTCACCGGTGCCCTCGTGCTGGTTCCGGTGCTGTCATTACTCCACGCCAAGTACGGCATCGGCGAGCCGACGGTCGCACATCCGCATCCGCTGAGCGCGCCGCAAGCTACGTTGATGGCAAGCCTGACTCGCAGCGTCTTTGGAGCGGGCCTGCCATGGCCCCTCGTCGGACTCGGCGCGGCATTCGGCGGCCTGGTGATCTTCATGGACGGAAAGCTGGAGGCGCGCGGAAGCACCTTTCGTCTGCCCGTCCTCGCCGTGGCTCTCGGCATGTATTTGCCGTTGAAACTTTCCGCTGCCATCGTTTTCGGCGGTGCCGTCGCCGCCTTGGCCAAACGGGCAGCGTCGTCGGGAGAGGAGACTTCCCGATCAGGCCTGCTGTTTTCCGCCGGATTGATCACAGGGGAGGCCCTGATGGGTATTCTGCTGGCCATGCCGATCGCATTGGCCGCGCTGATTCCCGGTCTCTCGGCCGATCCCTTTACTCTCTTCGACACACCTCCGATTGCCGGCTGGCCGGGACTTGCGGTCATCGCACTGGTCGGAATACTGCTCTATCGCGTCGCAACAAGGACCGGACGGCCGGAGCGCGGCAACCGGCACCGATAGCGGCAATCTCGCCATGCAATCGGCCGGCGAAACAGGTACACTGCCATGAGTCGGAGGCATACATGGCACGATCCAGAAGACCTGAACTCGAAAAAGACAATCCGTCGGCCCCGCAGACGTACGTGGGACGGCGGCGGAAGAGAAACACGCTCCACGTTGACGCCGAACACGGCATGATCGAAACGTTGGAACACCTCACGGATGCAGCGGAGCGGTTCATCAATCGAGTGCCGCGACTCAGGAAGCACGAAGCGGAACGGCTGGCGCTCTTGGATGCCATCACCCAGGCGCAATTGACCTTGTCGGTCCACACGGTACCGTCTCACCATCCGGTTCGCTGAACGGCCGGGCGACCGAAGCTGGATCTCATTGGCGTCCGACGAGGACGGGACGGGGGACAGGATGTTCGGACAATATGGCGGACGGGCCGGACGATACCTCAGGGACAAGGAGCGGTTGCAGCGTCTGATCGGCGAAGCCTTGTCGATGGCACGAGCGAGGGGCGGTGCGATCTGGACCGACATCCAGTTATTGACCAGACTGCTCAAGGCCTGGATGAACGGAGCCTATCACGGAGTCTCCGCCCAAACCTTGGTGGCGATCGTGGCGGCGCTGATCTACTTCATCAATCCGTTCGACGCGGTTCCCGATTTCATTCCAGGACTGGGCTATATCGATGATGCTGCCTTGATCGCGTGGCTATTGAAGAGCCTGGCGGGGGATTTGGACCAGTTCAAAAACTGGGAAGACCGCAATGGATCGGCTGAAAGTCCGCAGGAGACGGCATAGCACTACCGGCTATCTCGCACCGACCATGGGTTGATAGTAGAGCCGATCGAAATAGGATTCCCCGCCCTGGGTCATGTTGCCATAGTTGCTCATCGCGCGCATCCGCTTCTCCCGGTCGGCCCGTTCACGGTCCTCTTCCTCAGACCGGCGGGTGAAATAATCAGTCGTGACCTCGAAGCTGGTCATATCGGCTGGATTTTTGCCGAAATGGCCTGTCCCCGTCGCTTTCTCGCCGGAACTGCTTCCCAAGTAGGAAGATTCGATCATCATCTGACCTTGCGCCGACGGAACGGAGCAGGCTCCGACTGCAAACGCGAGGGCCAGGCTGACCAAGATCCCGAGGGGAAGTACCATCATGGATCCATTCCTTTCTTGCTTACCCCAGAACGGGCAGGCTGAATCGACATGCCGTCTGATCGGCGGACCGGTCACTGGACGCGCAGCGTCGTCGCCAGGCCCAGACTGTTCCGACTGAATTTGATACGACCGGTGCGACCCAGCCTATCGACTTCATGAAACACTTCGAACCAGCTCAATTCCGGCAGGCTGCGGATCAAATGGCCGAGCGCACAATCCGGATGGGCCTTTACCGCTTGGAGAATCTGATCGGCAGCAGTGTGTTGTTGATCCATATCGGAGCTCCTCACCATGCACCATGACACGTTGTCGCCAACGACCACCTTAGAGTTGTGCAAATCGCAGTCCTGGCATGGGCCGCGAGAGCCCCACATAAGTTCCTGTAAATGTTTAGATTTTGCCTGACGATTTGGAGGCAGATTCCAGACCGAATGCCGCACGGCATTTTCGCTCATGCTCAACTGAGCGAAATCGCTCAAACTCGAGATTGGAATTCAGTATCCGGAGAGATGAAAAAGGCCGATCAACCTCACATGAGAGGGCGCCGGAGCCCCCTCATGATGAAGGCGAATGGACATCGGTGTGAAGACGGGCAGGCCCGTCGATCAGATACTCGGCGGATCTTCCTTGTCCTCGCCCGTCAACATCGTCACCTCCTTCGCCTCCATCTCAGCCATCTCGGTTAACATGCTCTGCAGGGCCTGACGGCGCTGCTGCACCGCCGTCTTTGGAAGGTCCTTCGCCATGGGCTCCTGTGCCGATTCCGGCAGGTTCACCAATGCTTCCGCCTCGGCAAGCGTTGCATACTTGTAGGTTTCGACGTAGCGATGATCTGCGCCGTAGAGCCGGACGAGTACCGCTTCCGCTTCATCATCGAACCGCTCCAGATCAGGCCGCACCGGAGACCGATGGTCCAAGGTTTCCAGTTTCTCGATCAGTGCCTGGAGTTCCTCACTGCGCATCCGCGGGGCAAACGACGCATTGGTATTGGGCATGAACGTCCTCCTATTGGAAAGTGAATGAGTCCAGCTTCACGCAATTACCGCCGTCGGAACACTAGGGGAATCCCCACGTCCTTCCTTCACCGAACCGAACCTTGTAAGATGAACTCGTCGCCCGTCCGACAAGGGCGGACGATGATCGTATTCAACCATTCAGCGACATGGGGGATTCATGACCGTCATGCACTGGGCAATCGGCTTCGCCTTATCCGTCTTCTTGTGGACCGGATCCGCGTTCGCGGCGGACCCGGCTGATGTGGAGAAATTTGTCAAAGCCCGCATCGAAATCGGAGAGATGATGACCAACTATTTTTCAGGTGGAGGCAGCAACGGGACAGGGCAACCGCCTTCGCCGGAGCGGATGCAGGACATGCGGGCCGACATCAATACGAAGCTCGGCAAGGTTCTGGCGAAATATGATTTGACCGTCGAAGAGTATCGCGCGCGCAGCAAGGAAGTCTTCGCCGATGAAGCCGGCGTGAAAAGCTTTCTCGAGGCCAATCCCGACCTGAAACAACGGTATGACGCCCTGCCGCTCGACCGAATGGGACGAAGCGGGGGATCGGGAAGGGGTTACTGAGTGCGATCGAGAATCGCTTGGATGCTCCATGGCCTCCTCTTGGTCTGCCTTCTCCCGCAGCCGTCCGGCGCGGAGCCGACGAAGCCTGATCCCGGTCAAGGTGCCTGGCGGACCGCGAGGCCGGCTTCGCTGCAACGGACCGAAGCCGTCGCCGTCACGGTCAACGGCAAGATTTACGTCGTGGGAGGATTCGAACCGCCCGGCGTAGGCACGGCGACGAAATTAGCCATTACGCCGGCACTCGAGGAATACGATCCCGCATCGGATCGGTGGACGGCTAGAGCCTCCATGCCGATGGGATTGCATCACACCGGCATCGGAGCCGTGGGCGGTCTCGTTTACGTGATCGGGGGCTATAAGCAATCCGGCCTGAGCATCTGGCAACCGGTGGCCTCGGTTTATGCGTACGATCCGGCTGCGGACAAGTGGACCGAGCGTGCCCCGATGCCGACCGCTCGCGGGGCCTTGGCCGTGGCGGAGCTCGACGGAATGCTCTACGCGATCGGGGGATTCGGCGAGAAGGGGAATAGCCCGGCGGTGGAAATCTATGATCCGGCCCATGATCGATGGATGCCGAGGACGCCGCTGCCGACCCCTCGCGACCATCTCGCCGTCGTGGCCCTCAACCGGAAGATCTATGCGATCGGTGGCCGTCTGAACGGCGACTACCAACGGAACCTCGCCGTCACCGAGGTCTATGATCCCGCCGTGGATCGTTGGGAATCGGCCCCGCCGCTGCCGACTGCTCGTAGCGGCATTGCTGCAGTGTCACTCGGAAACCGGCTCTATGTCTTCGGCGGCGAAGGTCCTGAAGGAACATTTCGCGAAAACGAAGCCTATGATCCGGCCCGGCATGAGTGGCAAAGGATGGCCCCGATGCCGACCGGACGGCATGGCTTGGGGGCGGCATCGCTCCAGGGAGGAATTCATGTGATCGATGGAGGTCCGACTCCGGGCGGCTCCTTCAGTAACCTGCATGAGATCTTCACGCCACCGTCCCGCTAAGTTCGTCTCATTGAATCTAAATAGATCCGAGCTGAATCCAAATACTCTCGCCCCTTGCACCTTTCGACATACTCAGGCACCTCATCTTTCTGAGAATCCCGGTGTTATTTCGCTGCCTTCACAAGGAAATGTCCGCTTTGAGCATAGGGCATTGGAGTTGCACTCTTTCTGTTACCACAACACCTGAGGTGTGCGTTCCTCAGTGAGCCGTCCCAGCATCAAGCGAGGCCGACCGGTAAGGTGACGTCCCATGTTCCATGACTCGTTCCTGCGGCATTCTGGAAATGGCCGGCCCTGTCCCCACTGTTCCTCGACCAAAACGAACGAGATCAGCCAATACCTGCTCGGATGCTCGCATTTGGCGCTGCAGCGCTGTGGACAGCTGCTGCTGAAGGCCGCCGCCCGCTTCGACGGAGGAGAGGAGGAGGCGGCCTTGGAACAGGCGATCCATTCGCGCGAGGAATTGGACCGGTCCCGCTATCTGGAAGATCAATGGAGGGTCGGCCTGAGCGGCACCTCCATCTCGGTGACGGACATCGAAACTCACTTGAAAGAACATTTGGAGAAGCAGGAGTGCAACCGAGGGGTGACACAACCTCCACGAGGCGCCGCGGCGATCTACACGTCGGCACCGGATAGGCGGACCGGCTCTCACGATACCGACGAGAACGACCGGTCGCAGAGAAGGGAAGCCATCCGTCAATACATGCTCGACGTGATCGGCATCTACACCTACCGCTGGGACCGGTTGCAGAGCTTCGACCTGTTGAACCTTTCCGATCCTGAGCTCGCCCATGCCTATATGCGTCTGAGCGACCGTCTGACCCTGCCGGCGCCTCCCGACATGACCGTCCCCAGACGGGCAAGCACGTTCTGAGGGAATCTTAGCGGTTTTCCAGCCTGTTATAGTCCAGCGACCCCGCCTCGATGGGGTCGATGCGGCGATAGGTTTCGTGGACGGCGTCGCTGTGCCGCCAGAAATCCCGGCTGGTACGGCGCAACCCAAAATGTGCCGTAAGTGTGCGGTAGTCATCTTCGTTTCTCAGCGAGGCGACCATGGCGATGAATTCCGGAAGATCCTGTTTGTTCACCCGGTAGAAGGCGTTGGGATAGGCACCGATGAGTCCTCTCGCCACCGTGACTCCGTCTTCATCCGGGAGGCGGCGAGAGGCCTCGTTGAACAGCGAGGCGATGTTACTGAATCCGTTATCGTGCAACAACGTGTAGAGCCGGTCTCCCTGACCTTCCCGGCCCGGTCCCTCCGTGACCGTCAACAAGGCGACTTCCGGCATCCACTGCAGCACTCGTCCCTTGATCTTGGACAATCCCTGCAGCTGCTCCCGCACATCCGCATCCTGTTCTCCCGCCACGTCGTAGGCATGATTGAGTGCGCCACCGACATGCCGGGCGAGCATGTCGAAAAGTTCGTGCTTGGGTCGGTCCGTCCGGTACGGAATCCCGCTTTCCTTTTCGACATTGATGCGGCGGCCCAAAACATACTCCTTCACCGAGTCGTGCGCATCCCGATACCAATAATCCCGTTCTCGCTCCCGGTCCTTGGCAGGCAACAGCAGCAGAAAATTCGACTCTCCCTCCATCCGGAGGAAATCCATGTACAGCCGCGTATCGAGCTGGTGGCCCGTAAAACCATACACGTCGAAGCCGGCGACGAGCAGATAATAAATCCGCTCGAACAAGTCGTAGGAGAGGAGCCAGGCCGTCTTCGGATCGTCGCCGACCAGACCCTGCACGACGGATGCGCTGTCGGCGTGGCGGAATACGGTGAGGGCGGCGTTTCGATTCCGGTCCCGGCCGTTCCAGATGAACGCCAAGCCGGCCGCCTCACCCTTGAGATCCAGCGATTCGAGATAGGCCTGTTTGGCCTTGAGAAATTCCTTCTGCATGCCGGAATACTTGATCCAAGAGATGGGCCCCCATCGTGCTCCTTCCGCGGTCGGCAGGTACAGATAGTCGCTCGTTTCCGCCAGATATTCGTCCTTGCCGTCGAGCGCGGCACTATCCGGATCGATGAAGAACATCCAGAACCGGTCGTCGATGACGTTGAGGGCGACCTGGCCGCGGCAGACCGGCCCTTTGATGAACTGCATGACGAAGGTCTGCGCGTCGTCCAACAGGAATTTGTAGCGAGAACGAACCGGCAGATCCCGGAAGGAGACGAAGGGATTTGAGGCGATCTTCGGCTCATAGCCGGGAAGCGCACGGACCTCGAAAGGCGCGTCGAGAAACAACTCGGTGAATCGTTGCTTCCGCGCCTGGCTCAGCGGATAAGGAATGTGCGTCTTGGCGAGGAGACCGGCGTGGACCGGTTCGAACCGGTAATAGACCCGCGGCGTCCCGGGATCGTCATACGGCCGGCGCGTCGCGATCCGGTCGATCGGCTGCCCCGGGGCCGTGCGCGACCGAACGAGGCGGAACCAGCGCCGGTCGGGGAGCCCGTCGAAATACAGATGGGTGATGTGCAGATGCTCATAGAGATAGCGGCTCATGAGGATCTGCTTCGGCGCGTCGCCGTTGAGAAACGCTTCCCATTCATCCACCTGCGCCTTGACCGAAGGCGGAAGGGAATCGGGCGCGTGATAGGGCGCGCCTTGCTGGATCCACCGAATGAGCGTGTAATATTCGTCGTCCGTCAGACCGGGCAGACCGTAGGGCATGCCCCACTGGGGATATTTTTGCGCGTAGGCGTCGACTTCGGTTTCGGTAGGACATTGCTGGTCCCGATCGAGCGACAGATCGAAACTGTCCGGCAGAATCGACTGGTCCGGCAAGGCGTGCGTCCGTTTGAGCGCCAACATGCGCGCGAAGACGCCGGCGCGCCGCGCCTCTTCGGTCGCCTTCTCGTCTTCCTGCAGGACGGGAAAGAACTTCTTGTCGCGCCAGGCCGCGACCGTGTCGGCATCCTCGAAGAGTCTGGTCGGCTGCGCCGTCAGAAGCCGGGTGGCATCGTAGACCGGTTTTTTATTGGCCCCGCGCGCCACACCCTCGTAGGCGGTCAGGTTCAACTGGCACGGTGCGTCGTAGCATCCATGGCAGACGATACAACGGCGTTCCAGTATCGGCTGCACATCCCGCCAGTAATCCACCGTCGCGATGCCCGCCGAGCTGGGAGGCGGCGGAGCCGGTACCGCAGCCTGCTTCGATGGAGCGGACCGGGCGCAGCCGATGACCGCCAGCAGCCCCAGCGCCCACAGCCACGTGCGCGCCATGCGTGGAAATGCGTCAATCAACTTGGGCTCCCTTGGTTCCGCCCGTACCGTCAGGCACACCACTGTAGCACAACGGGGCCAACAACGGACCGTGACCGAAGTCTCACGGTTGCGCGATGCGCGGCCCTCTTCGTACTATCCTCCTATGGAATTCGGTGAACTGGTGGCGTTGGTCGCAGCGGTCCGGGCCACTCCCAAAAAGACGGAAAAGGTGACAAGGCTTGCAACCGGCCTTCGGCAGGTTCAAGGCAGAGAACTCGTCATCCTGGCCTCCTATCTGGCTGGAACCATCCCGCAGGGCCGTATCGGCGTGGGATGGAAGCTGATCGAAGCGGCCATGCCCCAGGAGGATCGCCCTCCAGATATGCCCTTGGGCCTGACCGACGTCGATCGAACGATGAACCTTCTTGCCTCGGACCAAGGCAGCGGATCGTTCGAACGCAGGAGGACGGAACTCCGCCGCCTCTTCGAGCGGGCCGTGCCGGAGGAACGCCGGTTTCTGGGCGAGTTGCTGATCGGGGAAATCCGCCAAGGCGCGCTGGAGGGCCTGTTGCTGGACGCGATCGCCAAGGCCGCCGACGTCTCGGCGCCGGCGGTTCGCGGCGCCATGATGTTCAGCGGAGACATCGGTGAGGTCGCACGCCTCGCGCTCGAGGAGGGGACGGCAGGGCTGGCTCGGATTGAATTCCAACTGTTGAATCCGATAGCGCCCATGCTGGCTAATGCCGCAGCCGACCCTGCTGAAGCGCTCGAGCGGCTCGGTGAGGCCTCGTTCGAGTACAAGCTGGACGGCGCACGCATACAAGTCCACAAGCAACATGAGACCATTCGCATCTTCACCAGACAGCTGCAGGACGTGACCAACCGGCTGCCGGAATTGATCCAATGGACAGCAGCGTTGCCGGTGCGTGAGTTCGTCCTGGAAGGGGAAGCAATCGCCCTGCGCCAGGACGGCAGGCCGCTGCCTTTCCAAGTGACCATGCGACGATTCGGGCGCGTCAACGATATCGAAGCGGCGAGGCGCGACATCCCGCTGTCCTGTTTTTTCTTCGACTGCCTTTACGTGGAAGGCCGGGGCTCGCTCCTGGCGAAATCCTATCGCGAACGGATGGAGGCCCTCGACGCGACGGTCCCGCCCACTTCATTGATCCCGCGGCTCGTCACCGGTGATCGCGGGGCCGCGGAAGAATTTCTTCGTCAGGCTCTCGATGCCGGCCACGAGGGTGTCATGGCCAAATCCCAAACGGCGCCTTACGTCGCAGGGCAGCGCGGATTTCACTGGCTGAAGATCAAGGAAGCCAAGACCCTCGATCTCGTCGTTCTGGCCGCCGAATGGGGCAACGGCCGCAGAACCGGCTTCCTCTCCAATCTCCATCTGGGTGCGCGTGATCCGGAAACCGGCCGCTTCATCATGCTGGGCAAGACGTTCAAGGGGATGACCGACGCGCTCCTCCGCTGGCAGACGGAACAGTTCCTGGCCCTCGAAGAGCGGCGTGACGGCATGACCGTCTACGTCAAACCGGCGCGCGTGGTCGAGATTGCCTTCAGCGATATCCAGGAATCGCCCCGATATCCCGGCGGGCTGGCCTTGCGCTTCGCGCGTGTCAAACGCTACAGACCGGACAAGACCCCGCAAGAAGCGGACACGCTCCACACGGTGAAGGACCTGTTTCACAAGAGCCGGCAATAGGCGCGGCCGGACATTGACAAGGCCCTCAGAGCCCGGGAGAATCACCCAGCCCGTGTCGTCGACACCGCTCAACATCCAAGCCGGCACCTCGATCCCCGCGGCCGACGCGGAGGAAGAACCCTCGTTTCCGTCCTACGACGGTCCCCCGTTTCTCTCTTACGGATTCCGGCCCTTCTTTCTCTCTGCCTCGCTGTTTGCCGGCCTGGCCGTGCCGATCTGGGTCCGGCTGTTTGCGGGAGCCGGCAGTGCGTCGTTTCTGTATCCGCCGCGGGACTGGCACGTGCATGAGATGCTCTTCGGCTTTCTTTCCGCCGTCATTGCGGGATTTCTGTTGACCGCGATCCCCAACTGGACCGGACGAGCACCGTTGCGAGGCATCCCCCTGCTGGCGCTCTGGCTCTTATGGTTGGCGGGCCGGCTCTGTCTGGCGGTACCCGCCGCTTCGCCGATCACGGTCGCCGCCCTCGATGCCTCGTTCCTCATCGTCCTAGCTTCGCTGCTCTGGCGGGAACTGTACGCGGTATCGGCCCGCGCGCAGATGCCCATCGCGGTCATGATCACCCTCTATGCCGCGGCCAACCTCCTCTTTCACGCGGCGGCCCTGCGCGGCTTGTCGACCGATCTCCCTGAGCGGCTCGTGCTCGCCCTGATCATGCTCCTGTTGACGGTCATCGGCGGACGGCTCACGCCGAATTTGACCCGCGAGTTTCTGGCGCAGTCCGGTACGGCGCGCCTGCCGGCTGACTTTTCACGTCTCGACGTCGTAGCGATGTTGTCGGTGCTGATTGCCGCGGTGATCTGGATTGTCGGGCCGGACCTGCCGGCCGCAGGATGGGCGTTCATCGCGGCCGGTGTCATGAATGTCGCGCGACTCCTGCGCTGGTACGGATGGGTGGCCTATAGGGAACCGCTGGTGTTGATTCTTCATATCGGATACGGATGGGTCGCGATCTCTCTGCTCGTACTCGGAGACACGGTACTCGGGGCAGGCATGCCGCAGGCCAATGCCCTCCATACGTTGACCACTGGCGCAGTCGGCGCCATGACCCTTGCCGTCATGACCCGGGCCAGCCTCGGACATACCGGACGGGCGAAGCGCGCCGGCGCTCTGACGGTCGTCATCTATCTGCTGGTCAACGTGGGTGCATTGCTGCGTATTCTCGTCCCGCAGTCGGAATCGCCGACGGCGCTGACCCATACGATCCTCCAATTGTCCGCCGCGGCATGGAGCGGCGCATACCTCCTTTTTGCCGTGGCCTACGGGCCGTTGCTCGTCCGCCGTTCGCTGGATGAACCGTGAAAAATGGGCTTTTCAGTCGCGGTCCGGCGGACATATACTTTGAGAATAGGCCGGACGCATGTACGGGAATACGATAGTCCTCAGAAGCTGTCGGAATCAGAGAAAGCGAGGCTGTGATGAAGCGTGTGTCATTCCTCCTGTTCTTCCTGTGCTTTGGACTGCCGGCCTGGGCCGAAAACTCGGCATGGACCGGCACCTGGGTGCTCCGGGAACTTCAACCGGGCGGCCAACTCACCATGAAGATCGAAGAAACGAATGCCGGCTGGAAGATGACCTACAAAGTCGTTGGGCCCGGGGCGCCCGGGGCGAGTGACACGACCATCGTCACCATGCTTGACGGCAAGGATGTACCGGTCCTGATCGACGGCAAAGCCTCAAAGCAGACGATGGGCATCAGCAAGGTGGACGGCCACCACACCGTCAATATCATCAAGTTCGGGGGGAAAGAGATCGGTGTGTCCAAAGCGGAGCTTTCCGCCGATGGAAAACTGATCAGGGTAGAAACCGACTATCCGGAATCGAACCCCGGCGCTCCGGCCGGTAAACAGATTCAGTTCTGGGATCGCAAAGAGCGAACGTCTTCTCCCTAGAAACGTCGGCGGGCTTCATCATCGCTTGGACGGACAAAGATCGGCCGTACGGTATTGAGGCTGGTCTTGCTATATCGAGTAGCGCTCAGCGACGGTAGATTTCCAGCTCGTTGTCCACGCTCGTGACCCCCGTCACCTGCGATGCCACCTTTCCCGCCTGCATCCGTTGATCCAGAGTCTCGACCGTGCCCCGTAAATGGACGATGCCGTTCTTGGTTTCGACTTCCACCCTAGCAGGATCGACGACCTTCTCGTAGGCCAGCCTGGACTCGATGGCGACGGTGATCTCTCCGTCGTCGAAATAGCGGTCGGCGGTCGGTCGAAAGGGATCGCAGGCGGCGAGCGTGGCCAGGATACCACCCGCCATCGTCACCGTGACCAGCCGGATCGTCCGACTTGGCTTCCTGTCGTGGAGTGCCATGTGCGCACCTCATCTTCAGGTGACGCCCACCACATGCTCCCCGCTGTTTATGATATCACCCCCCGCATAGTCGATGCCGAGCTCACGCCGGTATCATCCATCCCAATAAAAGGTCACGATCCAAAGATTTCCAATCGGTTGCAGATGCTGCTACGGGCGAAAGGTCCGGGCAAGCCCGCAGACGATTCAACCTGGCAGGGATGGACTGTCCGTAATCAGACGAATTGTCCGTCCATCAGGCACGTGTGTTTTCTTGACTGATGAAAGGGGTAGGGTACCTTAAGGATGGCGATCGACAGGTTCAATGCGGCAACGAGGCCTCAATGAGATCCCGTACGATAGGCGGTCTTGTATTCTGCTTGTGTGCGCTGCTGCACCAGCATGGTGCACAGGGCGCAGCCGTTTCGGATAACGGGCCTGGTTGCGGTCTGGGGAAACTTGCGTGGATGGATTATGACGGTCCCAAGCAAATCGCGCCTCAGGTCATGATGGCGACGACGAACGCCACGTTCGGCAGTCAGACATTCGGCATCTCATCGGGCACATCCGGCTGCACCAACGACGGTGTCGTCATGAAAAACAAGCACATCAATATTGCCAGTCACGCATTCGACCGGCTGACCGAGGAGATGGCGCAAGGAAACGGGGAGCACTTGGCGTCTTTGGCTACGCTTCTCGGCGTGCCGGAAGAATCGAAGCCGGCATTCTTCGCGCTTGTCCAAGATCGGTATCAGCGCGTCGTCGGAACGGATGAAGTCACGCCAGCCGTGCTGCTCAAAGTATTGCAAGACGCTATGGCGGAACGTCCGGCGCTCGCACGCTTGCCGTTCGTCGGCGACGTCAGCGAAGATCCCGGACGATAGCCCGCCCTAGGTTGTCACTTACCGGCCCTCCGCTCCTTGCCGGATCAGAGGCTGGATGTCGATCTCTGCCAACACGCCATAGTGATCGGACGGCCAGAGAGCGCGTCCATCCGGCAGCCGTCCCGGACGATCGAGAATGACACGGCTTGATCGGACCACGGCTGACGATGCGGAACCAGGCAAGTAGAGGATGAAGTCTACGCGCGTCGACGCGGTGGGCGCTTCCACATCGATGCGTTGCCAGACGGTCGGACCCGGCGCATCGGGATTGGCGACACGAAAGGTATCGACGAAGCCGGCCTCGAGGCGGAGCGCCGTGAGAATTTGCGACGTTTCCGGAGTGTTGAAATCCCCCATGAGAAGCGACAACCCAAGCCACCCGCGCTCGCGCACGAGTTCACCGACCCGCCGCATTTGACACTCGTCACCGCGCGCGACATGCGTCGAGTACACTTGCAGCGGTCCTCTCTCGGTCGCGATCTCCGCCCGCAAGAGAATCCTCGGTTCGATCCATCGCCGGCAACGGGGCAGATCGGTCACCTCTGAGTCCACGATGGGAAATCGGCTGAGGATCGCCGATCCCTCCTTGAACCCCATGGCGCCGACGACGGCCCAATCGAGAGGAGGCAGGCGAAAGATGTGCTCCGTGGCCGGGGCGAAGACGACATGAAACCCGAGCGCCTGAGCGAGACGCTCCGCGATATTGCCATGCGTGCGGCTATCCGAAGCCTCCTGCAGCCCTACAATGTCCGGATCGAGCGCTTTCAGTTCCCGGATGACCATCTCCAGGCGGTCTTCGAGATGGGTATCGCCTTCGATAAAGCCTGAAGCGGCACCGTCGTGCAGGAGATTGTAAGTGACCACGCGCAACGGTGGGGGATCGTCCTGCGCCAGGGCAGCCGGCATGATGATCGGGCTCGCGAAAAATAGGGTGAGGGCAACCCACGCCGTCTGCACAGGACGGAAAACCCGAACGGCTTGTCCGATGAGAAATCGAGCCGGCATCGGCTGTCCGGAGAAAGGAATCGAATCCACTACGCTCATCGATGAGCGTAGTGTACCCGATTCCTATCGGTTACGGATCATCCTGAAGAAAGGAAGGAGGGGCGGGCAGACCTACTGTTTGACCACGAAATGCACGCTTCGATTGACTTGCATGCAGTCGTCATCGTGCCGGAAACAGAGTGGACGGTCCTTTCCGTAACTGGTCGTATCGACCTCGACATCCAGGCCAAGGTCCTCGAGATACTGCTTCACGTTCCTGGCCCGTAGGTCCCCCAATACCATATTATAGGCGGCAGTCCCGACCTCGTCTCCTCGTCCTTCGAGCAGCACACCCGTGACGCCTTGCCGGCGCAGACGCTTGGCATTGGCCTCCAACGCAGGCACGGCCTCCGCCCGGATCGTATACCGGTCGAAATCGAAGAGAACGTCAGCCAGCGAACCTTTGGGCATCCCGGTATCGTTTCGGGCCGCTAATTCCGCACGCATCGTCGGACCAGAGCGTCGGGAAGCCAAACTCGGGTCTGGTGGTGCAATGTGTTTGATGACCGGTTCATCTATGCGCTCATTCCGGGACACCTGTTCGTCACCGGTGCCGGATCCATACAGGCTGCTGCACGCCGGCAGACCCAGTGCGGATACCACCAGGAGTCCCATCAGCGCGATCTCAGTGGACTTTTTCATTGTGCCTCCTTCTTGACACACCTGATCCGTCTTAAGAAAGCAAAGGAAATGCCATTTACTCCGGAACGAACCAGTGCCGGAGATTCAGGTCACCGAGCCTCGATCTCGCCGGAAACATTTGTAATTCTATCGATGTTCCGATCATCGCTCCGCATATTCCTGAAATTGGGCGGATCGTCTTTCCAACATACGGTAAACGGCCGCACCACACTTGTACAGCAGTACGACGTTTATCGCCGCTTACCTCTCGATCGCCGGCAATAGGTCCCCTGCTACAATAGCCGAACGATGCGGCTGGATTTCCTCAGTTACGCTGCAGCCAACCTGTTCGTTTCGCACCCGCGATTGGCGACATTGAAACGACTGGGGACGGCGACCGGGTTCACGGCCTTCCTCATCCTCATCCTGACTGTTCTCCACCCGACACTGGCCCAGGCCGATCCGGTTGCGGTTCGTTTTCCTGAAGGGCTGACCCATGGCTTCCTGCAAGTACACTCGCCGGCCGGTGACCTTCTCGGAAGGGGAGAACTGACACAGACCGTCAAGGAAGTCGACCTCGTGGAAAGCCGGCTGCTTTTCGTTTTCAAGGATGGCTCCAGGCACGAAGAGCGGGTGTCGTTTTCACAGAAACGTCTGTTCAGTCTCGTCCGATATCGGCTTACGCAACGAGGTCCCTCATTCCCGCAGCAATTGGACGTGACCTTCAACCGTGGCAGCGCGGCCTACGAGGTCCGTTCGGGGCGGTGGGGAGACGAGAAGGAAGAGCTGTTGAGGGGCAAGATCGAAGTACCGAAGGACGTCTACAACGGCATGCTGCTGACCGTGCTGATGAACCTCCCGCCCGGAGCCAGCGAATCGATCAAGGTCCTGACTTTTACGCCGGAACCGAAAATCATCAAGCTGGCGTTGCGTTTCATGGATGAGCACACCGTCCGCATCGGCGAGCAGCCGCGCAAGGCGCTTCGGTACTCGTTTGAACCGGCCTTGGGTGTCATCGAAAAGTTCTTCGGCAAAGTACTCGGCACGTTGCCCGACGACTTCCACTATTACTGCTGGATTCTGGCGGACGATATCCCGGCGTTCGTCAAGTTCGAAGGTCCTCTCCAATTACTCGGCCCGATTGTGCGCATCGAACTGGTCAGCCCTCGCCTGGAGTTAACCACCGAGTAGTGCCTGGCTCATCTGTCGGCGGATGACGACCGTTTGGATTCGACGAGCGTCCCTCATCGGGACTTGGCGTCATGCATCAGGGGGTGCTGGCCGGCGGGTGGGTGGGCGTCTCGAGGGTCTGCTGTTCTGGCGAGGCAGTATCTTCCGCCCTCTCCCCGCGGAAGCCAGCCCAGAAGCCCAGAGCCACCAGGAACGCCAGGGCCACTGCCAGTCCCGCTCGGTCCATTCTGCGCGCGGTCTTTTGAACGATCCAACTACGATGGGGCATCACACATCTCCACGATTATTCCCGGATCGGCTCATCCTATGTAACGCATCCATCATGACGAGGCTACCGGGAACCTCCCTAGGTGCAGAGATCGACAGGACGATGCTCCGACAGTCGAACTACCCCGTTCACTGTGATAGGGTCGTGACCATCGAGATGATGAGGTCTGCAATGGACGGCGACGTTCCGATAATTCCACACGACCCCTCCGCGGCATTTCGGCGCACGCGGCTGGCCGCGACCGGACTTCTGCTTTTCATGGCTGCGCTATTCCTGGCGGCCCTCTTCGGCGAGCAGCGCTATCCGTTGCTGAGCTGGTTGCGCGCCTTTGCGGAGGCGGCCATGATCGGTGCACTCGCCGACTGGTATGCCGTCACGGCGCTCTTCAAGCAGCCGCTCGGCCTCCCGATCCCTCATACTGAAATCATCCCGCGCAACAAGGACCGCATCGCCTCCAGCATCGGAAGTCTGACCCAACGCAAGCTGGTCACGCCCGAGGCCATCGGCAGACTGATAGAGTCGTGGCGCATTCCGGATGAATTGACGTCGCTGCTCGTCGATCCGCAGCGCAGACGGGGACTGACACAGGAACTGGCCGGCTGGCTCGCCCGCTTGCTCGAGACGTCCGAAGATGCCGCCGTGCAGCGCTTTATCCGTCACCTCGCGACCAAGCTGCTCGACGGTCTGACGGTTGCACCGTTGACGCGACAGCTGGTTTCGGGCGTGTTGCAAAGCCTGCAACGCAATCGGTTGGTCAACGACGCGCTCGCCCTCGCCATCGACTACGTCGATACGCATCGGGACCCGCTGTCCAACATGATTGCCCAGAAGCTTCCCTGGTCCCGCTTGCTCGGCCTGGTCCGTCTCGATAAGAGGGTAGCCAGGCGCATGATTGGGTGGTTCCGCTCCGTGCTGCGCGACGTGCAAGACCATCCCGATGATTCCATGAGGCAGAGCGCGGAACAGTGGTTCACGTCTTCCGATGGGGCATCGAGGCAGGTCACGGCCATCAAAGAGTTGTTGATGTCCCCTGTCATGCTGCAGATCATCGATGGGTCCTGGCACAGCCTGAAGGAATGGCTTCTGGCGGATTTGAAACAGGAGCATTCGGAGACCCGTGCCTATCTCGATGCGGCGTTGGCGGGCCTCGGCGACACTCTGAAGCGAGACGAGGACGCTGTAAGAATATTTCAGGAAGGGTTACAGAATCTGGTGGTCGAGCTTGCCACGAGGCACCGGGACAGAATCGGCGAACTCGTCACCAACACGGTCCGTGACTGGTCCGTCGCTCACATGGTGGAGACGATCGAACGAGAGGTCGGCAAAGATCTGCAATTCATTCGCATCAACGGAACCGTCGTCGGGGGGCTGATCGGTCTCCTGTTGCATGCGGTGGCTATGCTGTTCGGCAAGATGTGAGTCGGGTCGGGTCAGGGCCGCGCATCCGCAGACTCGAGCGTTCCGGGAAACCCGAAACAGGCTTCGCCCACAATCGTGCAGGACGCTTTGGACTGCCCGTCGGCGGGAATGGCCTCATACTCAAGATGACTAAATGAGAGTGTGGCCTTGGACACAATCTTGTCGACGGCGGTCGGATCCGAACACGGAAGCTGAGCCGACAACAGTCGAATCGCGCTGAGACGCAATTGCTTGCCGACTTCCGCAACGAGATCGGCAAGACCGGCCCGAAGGGAAGCTTCGACGGTATCCTTTGATACGACGAGGCCGACCAGCCAGGGCAACTCCAGGCGAAACTCTTCGACAGTGTGATGCAGAATTTTGGATGGGTCGGCGGATGTGTCAGGATTGAGGACGACCCTGCCCGAAGCCGTGGCGCCTTTTCCACCGCAGCTCAGCGTGATGCCTTCAGGTTTGATTTTCCCCTTAATCCACTCCAGGTTGGCTACTTCCTTCTTCGTCTCGGCCAGAGCCGTGGTCAAGCGGGGCTGTGAAAAACCTGCCTCGCGTGGAATGGCAACGCGGGCCACGTAGACATCACACTGCTTTCCGTCGACGGCGTGAGGAACGAACGGGGACGAGCGATACCACCGGCCGGACTGCGGCTCGCTTTCGATGATGCCCTTCGAGACATCCGCGCGGCCGGACGCAGACAAAAAGACGGGCATGTCGGAGGACATCGAAACATCCAGATCAAATCGGCCGGTACCATCCGTGTTCGACTCGACGAGGAAAGCAGAACCCCGACCTGGCTGATTCAGCCCGTCGAGAATGACGCGCGCGTTCGGGACGGGACTGACGCTGCTCGTGCCCGGTTGAGATCGGTTCGTCATATATTCCTGCACGAATGATCCGATATTCGTGATTTCGTACAGGGTGCCACGTAATCTCACGCGCCCACCTCGATGCTTTTCACACCTTCATTCACTCGCGGGCCTATGTATCACGGCCTGCATCGAGCGACAAGATCTCTTCACCACCCGTCCAAGCTGTGCTATCGTTGACCCCCTCTGCGTTCATGCCGGGTTGGAGGAGGTTACCTATGGACGATCCGCACGCGCCTGAGCTTCCAAAGATGAGACGCTGTTTCCTCCACATGGCAGCGGTCTTTGTCTTCCTGGTCGTTGTCGCGTCGTCACTACTCATCGTCGAAACCTCAGTGCGGGCGGCGAACATCACGGAGCCGACGGAAAACTGGATCGAGCAGATCCTTAAAGGTCTCTTCAAGCAGGACCAATATCCGGACCCGCTGCCCAAGCAGACACCGCTGCCTCTCCCGACGAAGTTCATGCAGCTCTCGCTGAGCGAAGCGATGGAGCTGTTCCTCAAGCAGAATCTCGATCTGATCATCGCCCACTACGGAATCGATGCCGCGAAAGGCAGACACATCACCGCGCGCCTGTTTCCCAATCCCACGCTGAACGTCAACACGTTGAGTTCCTACACTCAGGGTTGCCAGATGAGCACCTGCGGCGCCGTCGGACCGAGCGTCAGTCAACTGTTCGAAGTGGCCGGAAAAAGAGGGTACAGAATACGAGCGGCCGAGTTGGAGGTGCTGTCGGTCGAAGCACGGTTTGAAGACGCGGTTCGGCAATTGGGTTTTACACTCAAAGATAATTATTTTCGCGTGCAGCGACAGCGCGGACATCTCTCCATCGACCAACGCGCGCTGAACATTCTCATCAAATTGCTTCAGCCCGACAAGAAAAAGCAATTCACCTCCGACCTCGAGCGGACCAGATTGGGACTACTCACCGTGAATACCGAAGCGGAGGTCCTGCGCGATCTGCAGCGGGTCGAAGATGCGTCGGGCGATCTCAGAGTCATGTTACGACTGTCACCGGACGTCGAGCTCGACCTGGAAACTCCTCTTATCTACCGCTCGTTGGACTTGAAGCTTGACGAGTTGATGGAGTATGCATCGCAAAACCGGCCGGACATCCGCGCGCTCCGGCTCGTGCGTGACAGACGGAAAACCCAGCTGCAACTGGCCAAAGTGATTCCTTATCCGAACGTGACGGCGAACCTCGGATACGCGGTCCAAGGTCCCCACGGTCCGGACAACCAGCAGCAATGGGGCTTCGGTCTGAGTGTGCCGATTCCGGTTTTCGATAGGAATCAAGGGGGCATCATGGAGGCGGAAGTCGCTTCAAAAGCCGCGGAAGCCGAAGTGGAAAAGGCGTTGATCCAGATGCAGAACGATATCGGTGTCGCCTATCGCAAGGTCCTGCACTCAAAAAAACTCGTCGACGTGACGAATGGCGCCATCGATCGCGCCACGACGGTATTCCAATCCGCACAAGAAGGCTACGCCAAGAACGAGATCGGCATTTTGGATTTGGAAAACTCGCGCCGGTCCTACGGCGACACGGAAATCAGCCACCTAGACGCGCTGTTCGGTTATTACGAGAATTTGCTGCTTCTGGAACGGTCGACCGGTCGCAACATCATGCTCTGATGCCCGGAGAAATCGGACGCCTATGAGTCTCAATTGGTTGCTCGTCTTCATCCCGCTCGCGCTGGGGTTGGACTGGTATGGAGCCAGCCCGATCGCCATCTTTTGCGTCTCGGCGCTCGCCATCGTGCCGCTGGCCGGCTTGATGGGGCAGGCGACCGAGCAACTATCAATTTATGTCGGAGCGACGATCGGGGGATTGATGAGCGCCTCCCTCGGAAACGCCCCGGAGCTGATCATTTCTGGCTTCGCGTTGAAGGAAGGGCTCGGCGACATCGTCAAAGCGTCCATCACGGGTTCAATTCTTGGCAATCTCCTGTTTTCTCTCGGATTGTCCATGATTTTCGGAGGCTGGGGGCGCCAACGCCAGCAGTTCAATAAAACCGTCGCGGGCGTCAACGGAGGACTGCTGTTCGTGGCTGCGGTCGGCCTGCTCATTCCGGCGCTCTTTCATTTTGCCACCGGAAAGGAACGCGAGGTGAGCACGGAAATCGCGATCGTCCTCTTTTTCGCCTACATTGCGAGCCTGGTGTTCACGCTCAAAACTCATCGCCAGCTCGTTGAAACGGAACCGGGACAGTACGGGCCGGGCAAGGAACAAGTGGAAGAGGAAGAGGGTCGCTGGAGCAAGGGAAAGGCCATTGCCGTGCTCGGAGGAGTCACGGTATTGATCGCCATCATGAGCGAAATGCTCGTCGGAGCGATCGAACCCGCCTCTGCTTCACTTGGTTTCACGCCGATTTTTGCCGGTGTGATTTTCCTGGCGCTGGTCGGCAATGCCGCGGAAGCGATGAATGCCGTGCGATTTGCCAGGAACGATCAGATGGATTTGTCGTTTGGCATTGCCGTAGGAGCCAGTACCCAGGTCGCGTTATTCGTCGCACCGGTCCTCGTATTCCTGGGATACGCCGTCGGACAGCCCATGAACCTCCATTTCACATACTTCGAAATTATCGCCATTACGCTCACCGTCGCGGTCGTCAGTCGTCTCACGTCCGACGGCGAGTGCAATTGGATGGAGGGCGTGATGCTGGTCTGTGTGTACCTGATGTTTGCCATCGGCTTTTTCTTCTTGCCCGCCTGACGAACGAGGGTGGGCTGTCATCCTTTTGATTTATAACGATAATGCCTCGTCTCATGCTCGCTTACTTGACCCTCGCATCGTCTCCGGGACAGCCCTGAAAATTGCGTAATAGACCCAGCGGATAGACCTGCCTTGCGGTCCCTCTTCTCTTGCGTATGCGGGTGTCGGAGCGACTCATCTCCGAGGAATTTGCACGAGAAGAGCTCCTTAAGGTACTATGCTCCCTCTCATTCGTCAGAATTCAATTCGGCCAGGTGGAAGGAGGACCCCATGGAAGCGATTATCACTGGAGTGGTTGGAGTCGTCGCCGGAGCGGTCATCGCGCAGGCAGCTCCAAAAATCGTCGAAGGTCCTGCCTCGCTACTCCGCGGCCTCGCGCGTGAAGTGATCAAGGGCGGGCTGGTGATTCAGGATTCTGCCGCTTCGTTATTCTCCGGAAGCGGGAACGTCCTGAGCGATCTGGTTGCAGAAGCGAGGGCGGAACTGAAGTCCGGCTCGGCTGCAGCAACCGCACCGGCGAAAGTCGGGGCCCACAAGTAGGCCTCGTGCGAGTGTTCCTCAGGGGCCAGCCTCATGGTCACTCACCATAGGTTCATCAGGCCCATCGACGGTTTTCCGAGGAAAGCCAGAGGCCCCCAAGGCATGCTGGCGAGCGCTGTAACCGGTGTAGGGCGGAAGCACCTGTGTCCGGTCATGAGCACGAAGTGCCTGTAGAGGAGGACACCGATGACGGATTTTCTTTCAGGAATAGGATCGGCGTTGCGTCCCTTGGCCAAGGAATTGATCAAGGGAGGGATCTATCTCTTCGATTCAGTATCCGAAGCGGCCTCCGAGGCAGGAGAGCAGTTCAAAGACCTTGTCGCTGAAGCCAAGACGGATCTGGCCAAACAGAACAGTGCGTCCGTTGCAAAAGAGCCTACCGAGGACGATTAGACCGGCACCGCAATCCCCGAAAGGCACACCTGCTCATGGCTGTCGATGTCGAGGAGTCGGCGCGTATGTCGGCGCATGTCGGATTGAGAGCGAACGACTGGATGGCATGGCATGACCGCCGGGGAAGAATCCGGGGGGTGGCCCGGAAACCGGTAAGGCAGCACAGGGCTGAGGAGAGGAGATGAGACCATGTCGGTCGAGCGGGCCACGGTTACGGTAATACATTCCTCACCCGGGCGTGTGCGTCTGAGGGTCAATCAGCTGAAGAGCAGCCGTCGATACGCCCAAGACCTTGAGCAGAGCCTCCAGTCCATTCCTTCCATCCGGCAAGTTTCACTGACTCCAAGCATAGGCAGCCTCGTCGTGCAGTTTGATTCGACAGTCACCCCATCGGCGGGCGTGCGACGATCGATGGCCTCGGCACTGGGCGTGGCGCCGCAGACGTTCGACGACCTGACATTCGACTCAGTTCCTCTTCGGCCGCAATACCACAAGCAGACCCCTCCGCATGATGCTTCCGCTGATGAAGCCGCACTCGTTCGGGCGGATCGTATCGGCTCACTGATTGATACCAGCATTGTGCACAGCCTCCAGGGGCGAGTGCGTTTGCGGGTTCCCGCGCTCAAGACTTCTTCCGACCTGCCTCAGGGCATTGAACGGATCCTCCGAGATCAACCGGGTGTCATCGAGGTGAGCGTGAACGAATGGTCCGCAAGCGTGACCGTTTCATACGATCCCTCGCTGTGGACGTCCGAGCGGCTCTGCGAGTGGGTCAGAGGGCTGAGCATCGAACAGGTCTCCGCGTATGAGCCCACCGGGACGAGATCGGGCCAGGCGGCGACCGAAGAGGAAACCTCCGGTGATGAGCTATGGTATTCCAGCGCAGGGATCGGCATGGCGCTGTTGCTCGAACCCCTGGCGGCTCCGTTGCTGCCCGTCTTACTCATCGCCAGCGCATTGCCGATGCTGAAACGGGCTCATCGCTCGCTGTCCGAAGACGGCAAATTGAACGTGGATGTGCTCGATGCTTCCGCCACCTCGCTCCTCGTCGTGCAAGCCAACTTCCCCATGGCTCTTTTCATGGTCTGGCTGATCAACGTCGCCGACTGGATCCGAGACCTGACGATGATGCGGTCCAAGAAGGCCATCGAGGAGATCCTTGGATATCAACACATCGAAGCCTGGGTCGTGCGCGATGGACAGAAAATCCGTGTCAACGTGTCAGAGGTTCAACTCGGCGAAACCGTGGTGGTCTATCCGGGCGAGCGCATTGCCGTCGACGGCACCGTATTGAGCGGAAAGGCCCTGGTGGACCAGGCCGCTCTCACCGGCGAATCGGTCCCGGTCGAGAAAGAGGCGGATCACCTCGTGTATGCCGCGACAGTCGTTCGCGAAGGGAAACTCTACATCCGAGCCGAGCGGATCGGAAGCGAAACCGAGGCCGGCCAGATTCTGCGCCTCGTGGAAGCCGCCCCTGCCCGTGAAACGAAGATCCAGAATTACGCCGTCAAGTGGGCGAATGATCTCGTGCCGTACAGCTTCATGGGCGCCGGTTTCGCAGCCGCCATCGGAGGCGGAATCCCCGGAGCGGCTGCGGTCCTGATCGTCGACTACGGAACCGGAATCCGGATCGCCGCCCCGACGACCGTGTTATCCGCCATGACGAAAGCGATTCGCAACGGCATTTTGATCAAGGGTGGACGGCACCTCGAAACCCTCGCAGAAGTCGATGCGGTCGTCTTTGATAAGACCGGCACGCTCACCACGGGACATCCCGATGTCATCGACGTGGTGACGTTCGAGTCCTCCACCTCCGACGAGGTCCTGGCATTGGCTGCCTCCGCGGAGCTGCGATTGACACATCCCGTTGCCGATGCCGTGGTCCGGGCGGCTGAGGCGAGACATCTGACGATCCCTGAGCGTACGGCTTCGGAATATACCCTGGGGCTCGGCGTCGAGGCGCTGGTCGACGACGCGGTCATTCTGGTCGGCAGTCCACGGTTCATGGCGCAGCGTGGAGTCGCGTTCTCACTGGACGCGGGAGAGCGCATCGCGGATCTGCAGCGACGCGCGGTTTCGCCGCTCTGCGTCGCGCGGAACGGGTCGATCATCGGCCTTCTGGCGATTTCCGATCCATTGCGGCCCGAAGCACAAGAGGTGGTTCAGGCGCTGCGTGCGCGCGGTATCAAGCACATCGTCATGCTGACGGGTGACCATAAGGACGTCGCGCGCCAGGTTGCCGACGAGATCGGTATCACGGAATACGAGGCGGAAGTATTCCCGGGTGAAAAATCAAAGACGGTCGAGCGTCTCCAGTGCCAAGGCTATAAAGTGGCCGTGGTCGGGGACGGAATCAACGACTCTCCCATGTTGGCCTATGCCGATGTTGGCATCGCGGTCGAAGGGGGAACGGAGGCTGCGAGAGAAACCGCGCCCGTCGTACTCTTACATGGCGGGCTCTGGAAGGTTCCGCTCGCGATCGATATCGGCCGGGAAACCGTCTCCTTGATCCAGCAAAACTGGAAAATTATTTCAATTCCCAACACGATCGCCCTGTGCCTGGCATGCATCGGTGTGCTCGGACCGATCGGGGCCACGTTGCTCAGTAACGGGTCGGCGATCATCGCGACGATGAACGGCCTTCGTCCGATTATGGAACAGCAACCCGTGAAGGTTCTCACGACGACGCGTGAAACGACCACACGTCTCCTTCCTGCTCCTGAGACCGAGAAGGTCATGCTCGCGGGATAACGAGGACGTCCCAATGGCCATCGATGATAGGAGCGTATCCGATGTGCCACTTGCGGGAGGCACGGATCGCTCCGGCGAGCCCGGCCCTGCAGCGGGTGAAGATTGCCGTGAGGGTGCGGGACTCGACAGACCTTTGGCCGGTACCAGGGTCATCCATTCACTCCCCGGTCGAGTCCGGCTGCGTGTTCCCGCGCTCAAGAGCCATTCCCACCTAGAAAAAGGCCTCCAAGCCCTGCTCTCGGATCAAACCGGTGTGATCGAAGCCACCGTGAACAGTCGCTGCCAGAGCGTGACGGTGATGTACGATCCCGCACTGTGGAGCCTGGATTCGCTGTGCGCGTTTCATCGCCGTCTCACTCGCGAAGAACTCGAACGACGCGCATCGATCGCATTGGCGGACGAGGAGGGTGCGGCCACCTCGCCGCCGACGGAATGGTTACAGCCGTGGCGATTCTTGACCAAGACCGAAGAGAACCCTCATTCCAGCGGGGCGGTTCAGACACAAGTCAGATCAGGCTACTGGACGGCAGGCTATATCAGCATGGTTGTGGGAGCGGTTCTGGTTCCCGTGCCCTTGGTTCCAGGTATTCCGCTCCTGATGTTGGCGAGTTACTTTTTTGCCAAAGCCAGCGTATCGAAACCGGGAAATGGACCTGAATTTGACGGGCACGCTACCAAACCAACAGAGTAGATATCGTATGGGCACTCCTCGCTGTGACGACTGACCTCATTCTTCGACTTCATTCAGCTCATACAGGCACTGAAGTGCGCACCGATGGGACACCTCTGTCACCGTCACGAAGCCAGTGTCTTATCTTGAACGGATTGATAAGAGGGAGAGTCGCGCTCGTCGCGCCTGACGATTACTCGTGAAAGTCCTACATCTGTTTCTGAAACGCTCCCATACGCATGAACGGCTCTGCGCTGTTTCGGATGGCGTATATGCGATCGCGCTCACCCTGCTCGTATTGGATCTCAAGGTGCCAGAAGTCCGCGGGATCACGAATTCGGAGTTGACGACGGACCTCGTCGAGCAGCTCCCAAACTTTGTCGCCTATGTGGTCGCATTTTTTCTGGTCGCCCGCTTCTGGATCAACCACCATCGGATCTTCCAGTCGGCAGCCCTGTGTGACGAAAAAGCTCTCTCATTGAACCTCGCCCATCTGTTTTTCATTTCGCTGACCTCGTACACAGCGTCCTTGATCGGCCACTATGAGGGAGATCGTATTGCGACCATCATCTTTTCCTCGAATCTTGGATTGTCCTCATTGACGCTGAGCATACTTGGGCACTACGTGCTGGAGAGAAAGGAATGGCGGACAAAGGAGTCTGGCGGAACGTGGGTGAAGATTTCTTGGTGGACGGCTTACACAGCCCCTGGTGTGGCCTTAGCGAGCATTCTGGTGTCCTTCCTGAGCATTAATGCTGCGCTGCTTCTCTGGCTTGTCGTGCCGTTGAGAGACCTGATGCTTCTGAATCGCCTCTCATCCCCCCATGTGCATCAAGAGCCGTAATTCAATGACCTAGGTTCATCAAGGATCATCGCGAATCATCTACATGACCGATTCCCATCGACGAACGCACAGTGGCCGACAACGGCCGGAATGAGCGCGACCAACGCTCTGTCTGGAATGCGCTGTCCTCAACGAGTCTCACTCCGGAACTGCGTAATGTTTGGCGATGGGGGATTGGGATACTTCTTGACCGATTCAAGGTATTCCTGAACGGTCTTGAACAAAGGGCCAGTGACCCACCCGAAGGTTCCCGCAGTCAGATCCTCGTGTGGATCCATCTCGATGTTGTACAGGATCGGGTAGCCGGCCAGGGGAGCACTGGTGGAAAAGATCCCAGGCTGACGCTGCGGGCCCTGGCCGGTTGGGTGAATATCGGTGAAGTACATGCGCCATTGCTTCCACCGCGCCGCCACCAGGTCCGCGCCGATGAAGCTCAGGAGATGCTCGCGGTGTCCGGCGTCGGACTTTCCGAGCAGCACGTCGGTTTGATCGACGCCGTCGATGGGGCGGTCGGCGGGCACCCGGGCCCCGATGATCGCGGCGAAGGTCGGAAAGAAGTCCATGATCGAGAACATGGCGTAGGACGTGGTGCCGGGCTTGACGTGCCCCGGCCAGCGGATGAAGCAGAAGGTCCGGATCGAGCCTTCGGTGACTTCGCCTAGCTCGCCGCGGAAGGGACCCGGGCTGCCCATGTCCGGCGTGCCGTTATTGCCGAACTCACGAAACGCTTCTCCAGACGGTCCGTTATCGGATGCAAAGACGAGGATCGTGTTGTTCTCCACGCCGAGCTCCTTCAGCGTGTCCATGATCTGGCCTACGTGAAAGTCGCCTTCCATGAGCTTGTCGCCGTAGTTCCCGATGCGTGACTTGCCCTTGAACTGGCCGGACGCCAGGTTCGGGATGTGGCCCATCGAAAACGGCAGGTACAGGAAGAAGGGCTTCTTGGCATCGGTGTGCCGCTTCATGAAGTCGATCGACTTGGCCACCAGCTCATTGTCAATGTCAGCACGCACCTCCTGTGTGAAGGGTTTGATGTGCTTCAACGGCCCTCCGGCAGTCGCTTCCACGATCTGGGGTCCGCGGGCAAGCAGGGCTTGGCGCGGTGCTGGAATAGAGTGGGTCAGCTCGATCGTATCCACGTAGGTCGCAGAATCCCAGGAGATATCAGGCGGGATGCCGTAAAACTCGTCGAACCCGTGCGCCGTCGGCAGGCTGTGTGGCGCACCACCCAGGTGCCATTTCCCGAAGGCGGCCGTGGCGTAGCCCGCATTTTTAAACAGTTCCCCCATCGTGACGGCACGCCCGGGAAGCGTATAGGGCGAACCTTCAATCACGACCAACGATAGGCCGTTGCGGATCGAGTACTGGCCGGTCATCAACGCCGCACGTGAGGGAGTGCAGGCCGGTTCGACCAGGAATTGCGTGAGCCGTAGGCCTTCGCGGGCCAGCTGGTCGGTGCGCGGTGTGGGCGCTCCACGGAGCTCGCCCCCGCCATACGGCCCCATATCGCCGTAGCCGACGTTGTCGGCAAGAATAAAGACGACGTTGGGTATTCTCTCGGCAGCCTGGGTCAGTACAGGCATCTCAACGACGGCCGCCATCACCATGCCATAGATCAACATTTTCTGAACGATTCGATCCATGGAGCGTCTCCTTTCGGATCTCACTTCATGTATGAAGATCGGCTATGCACGTCGCGTATCGAGTAGCCATGACATTCTTTGCCAAATTGATCATGTGCTCTCGCTGCTTTCAAAACTGAACGCGCGTATTCAGCTAAGAGTAGTTCGAGGAGAAGCGATGGTGATCGTACAGATCATGGATCCACGATAAGGTGAAGGCAAGGTTGTCATTCACCGCAAAGTTGAGTTGCGGACCCAGGACATGGTCCTCCGAAAGAGGCCGCCGGCGAGTCGTGCACGGGAGTTGCGGCCGGAGTATGGATCTTTCCTACAATTGTGTCAACGACGCTCCAGTACAGTGCGGACGAGTACATAAGGCTGGCCCTATCCCATGGAAACCATGAACAACGCCCTTGCTCAAGATGGTCTCTCCAGGACCGGAACAGCGTCACTTAAAAGATAAGCCGCACTGACAAAAACATGTAGCTGGCATTTTTGTCGTTAGGCGAGCCAGCCACCCCCTGGCTGAGAAGATTGGAGTAATAGCTTCCTTTGATGAGATAGAGCCATCCTCCCTCCACGATGAGATTGGGACCGGCCGTCCAGGCCAAGCGCGTGTCGAGATCCGACCCCAGAGAAGTACCGGCCTGTCCGGTCTGGTCTTGCAGATCGGCGCCCTGGAATTCGTCTTTGGCCTGCGCCAAGAACCAAAACCGCTGTTTGAAAGAGGCGCGAAGATTGTTCACCGGTTGCACCGATAGGACATACCCCGGTGAGTTGATATTCGACCGCTTGAACAGCCCCCAAATTCCCGTCGGAGTGAAGGAAAATCCATAGGTGCCGAAGAGCGGGTCAAAGCGGCCATTCTGATTGTCGTTCGGATTCTTATCGCCGCTGGCATAGTCATATTCAAGGCGAATGGCCGGTTTCCACCGAACGTTGAACGTGTAGCCGAATTCTCCATGCTGAAAGAATGAGAACGTCGTCAGGGGAGGGCCGCCGGGCTGGAGCGCCGATTGGCCGAACTGATAGGCTGATTCGATCTCGTAATCGAACGCCCCGGCCGCCTCCGGCTGGAACAGCCGAAACCCCATGGTCGTGAGATGCGGGCGCCGGCCTGTGGTGATTTGTTCCTGGGAACGACCGTTGATGCCCTGCCCCTCGGCGGTTTGGGTCAGCGTAAAGGTATAGAGCTCGGTATGGAGCCAGGGCCTGCGCTGATTGAGGTATGACAGTCCAAAGAAGTTTGTATGCGAATCCAGCGTGTCGGGGGAGGTCTGCTGATTTTTGACCGGACGCATGGCGAACGCCCGCACTTGCCAGTCGGTGGCTTTTCCCCACGACCAGTGGGCGCCAACAAACGAATATGGGACATTGCTGTAGAAGCTTCGCGCAATCAGCCGGCTCTTTCCAAACGCTTGGGTAAACTTGCCGATCTGCAGTTCGGTCGGCTGACCTGATCCCAGAAAATTATCTGACCACAGACTGCCATAGAGCTGAAGCATGTCGTTCCGATTCTCCATGTTGCCGCTGACGATCACACCGTAGTTGTACAACGGGCGCGCGTCCAGAAACTCCGCGTGGAATTTAAACGGCTTATAGCGCATCTCCATGTTCACGTCCGTGCGTTCCGAGAATTGCGCCCCGCCGGTCGTCTCATTCTTCTTGACCGGCTGACTGTAGGACTCATAGCGGGTCCGGAAATCAACGCTCAGATGGAGCCAGTCCGGGACGTGGAGCGCCTGATCAAGATGGAATTGCGATTGAGGGAGGCGTACAGGCGACCCATCCGACATCACGATGTCGTGGAGCCGTTGCACAAGAGGGCCGAACCGCGGTGATTCTTCTTCGGATGGCGACGATTCTAAAATTCGTGCAGAGTTCTCGCTCGGCGGATTCGCCGGAGAGTTCTCTTCAGCCCATGCCGCCTGAACCGTGAGCGTGCTGCAGAGAAGGAGGAAGCGCAGAAGGTAACGGAGGACCATGCTGAACGCCCTGTCACGCGGCAATCACAGCCATACGCCTGCCGCACCAACAAACACTCATATTCCTTGTTCTATACCGACCTACCGGTGGAAAGGTGCCGCTCGGTTGTGATCATCGAGATGGCCATACACAATTGGCGACTTGGTTATAGTATTCCTCGACTTTATTCAACTCGTATCACCGTAGGGTCCGGAGTTCGAATCCAGGCCATCTTCGTGTCGCTGACCGTACTCGGGAACCTCTGTCGTAGAGAGAAAGAAGGGAACAGGCTGACAGATAAAGGAGGCGGGTGGGGGACAGTTTGTATCAATTGGTGGATAAACCGTCCCCATAGAGCAATTTTTACGTGTTAAGGCTAAAGAATGAGGTGGCACTGGATTTGCTTTTCTCATGTACTTGGTACGTTGTTATGTCAGACTCGATCAAAGAGTAACGAAGGAGGATCAAGCATGCAGAGTTTAGCGTTTGTACTCTCCATCATGGGTTTTGGACTTGAACTCGCCGCATTTCTTCTGACGGTTTCCGTCTTATAGAGCCTGACAGGCGCGATGTGGGCGCCTATTCGTGGTGCCCGCATGAATTCCACAACAGAAGGCCATTCATGTTCATCTCAGAGCATGAGTGGCCCTTCTTGCTTCCAATGACATCACGAGTTCCGCTTGTGGGATCTTCTAGGCCGCGCCCTTGGCTAATGACCAGGTGTACCGGAGCTTGCCATAGCTAAGGTATCTTGAGGAAGTAAGCTAGTTCACAATCGCGGATGAATGGTGAGTACGAGTTCCGTAAGGGACGAAGCCAATCGAAGGGTAGGGACATACGAGGGCGGGGTTAGCCTGTATGCCTATGTCAGAGATGGATCATCGAGACCCTCTAATCGGTACACGCGTCTTGCGCCGACGACGGCTCTGATCGCCGTTCTTTTCGACTTCCCCGTTCGCTTCTTCTACTGGTGAAGCTTCCGCTTTTGCTGACGCCTCTTCTGCAGGAGGCTGACTGCTCTGTTGAGCCAGATCTGCTCTGGCTTCGGCGACGATATCTTTAAACTTCTCACCGGCCTCCAAGGCAACCTCGGATACTGTATCAAACAGGTAGATCCCCCCTTTGATCAATTCCTTGGCCAAAGGACGCAACGTCGCTCCTATACCTGAAAGAATATCAGCCATCGGTGTCTTTCCTCTCCTTGGAGACTCGTCGGTCTCTTATTTCAATGCCTCGAACAGCCACATTCGGCCCTCCGGCGCATGAGCATGAGCTGATCGTATGAGGTCTTGGAAGCCTAATTGCCAGATCTGGGCGGTCATTTTGAACGAACAAACCTTTTGCGGTCAATCCCCAGAGTTTATTCAGACTGCCGGATAGCCGTGCAACATCCGCTCAAGGCCTGCTCACAATGCGAAGACTAATTTACAAACCGATTGAATTTCAGCTAGAGTACTCCATCTTCGTGGTCTCTCTAGGAGGTGAACGATGCAGGAAGGCACAGCTGGGACGATTGACACAGATCGGACCGAATCAACCTCTTGGACCGACTCGGTTGCCCCGGGCGGCAACAGCGTGCTCAGGACGGTGGAGGACGGCGTCAACTCGGCTGGCCACGCCACGTGGGAATTTTTTCATCACCTCCCCGGTCACGGAGCGGTTATTGGCGGGGCAATGGGTCTCGGCGCTGCCATGGTCGTTGGCGTCGCTGAATTAGCGACGGCGTGCTTTGCAGGCTATGTCAGCTACCGCATTTTCGCGTATGGTGAATCGCTATGCGAGGCCATTGAAAACGCCATCAAGTTTGAATCCGGCAAACTCGACAAGGAAGAAATCGACAAGCCCATCCCGGATTGAGCCAGCGTATCCATCACCCGCCACAATCCGACGAGAAATCGTCCGCCAGACCCTGGTTTCTCCCTCGTGCGATTCAAAACATCTCTAGTGCTTCATCGTCGGCAGGTTGAACTGTGTCCCGTTCAGCACCGCATATGCGGTACCCGGCCACACGAAATGCCGGCCTTCCGGTGCGTGGATTTGAATGCCGGTGAACAGGCCATAGTCGCTTCGCATGGGATCGACAGTGAGTCGAATCATCCGTTCGAGCTCCTCGACGATGACCGCATGGGCAATTCTGGTCAAAGAGAGCAGATTCGGAACCTCGCCGTACTTGAGCTTGCGCAAAAGATGTTGCTTGAGAATACTCTGCTCCAAGTCGTCGGGATCGAGCGCCAATTCGAGAGCCCCGTTCGCAAGTTCGTGGTGAAACGCCACTAAGGCACCGCAGGCATGAGAGACCTTCTGGCGACCTGGTCGGTAATAGTTCCCGAATTCTCCCTGAGCATCGATCGCGATGTGAGGCAGCGCATAATAGGCATATCGCTCTCGGCCATGTTCAATCGGAGCATGTTGCTGAGCGGCTGAGAACCCCGTCTTGCCCAAGGTGAGCATTCCCCCGAGGCTGGAAAACGTGAAGACCTCTCCCCACGTTTTCTCGATAGCTTCCACGAGGGATAAGGCGACCTCATCGCGGCAGACACTGGCGAATGCGATGGTATTCTCCGCCCGAAATCCGTGGCAGTGGAGTGCCTCATGCGACCCGGCAACGAAGCGGTCCTGCGACACAGCCCCGGGAAACTCACGCGCCAGTGATGATTTCCAGCTCATTTCTTGTTCGGGATGGAGTTCATGTGCTGCGATCGATGGTTTCCCGCACAGTAGCCGAAATCACCATGGGATTCCATATGCTTGAACGGCCAATCCATTCTCAAGCCATTTGATCCATCACAGCCACTCAATTCAATTCCCTCGGACGATCACACGATTGAAACGGAAACCCGGGCTGAGGAATAGACCTGAAAAACAGACGTCGCCCACATTGCGGCGAAGCGGCGCGTGCAAGCACTTGCGTCGCTGTCTGAATTAGTAGTACGCTCGCCTCACTGTTCTCCATACTCGCGCCATTCCAAAGAATGACCACGCGATACACGATTCAGGCGCTGCTTCCGGCTCTTCTTTTTCTGCTCTTCGGATGCCACCCGGACCGTCCGATCCCGCAACCGATAATGACCGCCTCTCTTATGACAGAGGAAAACGTGACGCTGTCGGCCGACAGGGTCGTCCACAGGTTCGTACGATAGAGCCGTTTTCTTGCCTCGACCGTATCGAGGACAACAGCGCGTGAAGCCTGCCGATTTGCTTCTTGTCCCCAGCAAAACCCTTAGGCTGTGGATATTGAGGTCTAGGGCCGAATGTCCCGGGCGCCTACCGATAGGGCGCGGGCTGCGGCATGATCCTCGAGCCAAAAATGTGCAACAAATACGGGATTCCTTGATTCGACCACTACAAATAGTGGCACGTCTCCTGAGGCACCTATGCCTAAAAAATAGGCAATTTGATCGATAATGCGTCTAGTGCTCATTTCGCTCACCTATCACAACTACTTGTACACAGCATTATCCACAGAAGATGGGGACTAAGCGTTTTCATGCCGGAGCTGTCGGACTCGGCAACACTGTTCTTGTTTCGTTTTATCATTGCGAATTTACTCACTCGTCACTTCTTGACAGAGGCGGGGAGACGGGCCTAGCCTGCCGCAGTCACGACCTCGACACGTTGCGGAAGAGAGGATGGCCATGCGAGTGCTTGCTTACCTATTCGTGCTGTTGATCATTCCTGGTGCTGTTCAGGCCGGTGGGGGAGCAGGACCGGACATCCCGACTTTGACGGTCAACGGCAACGGTGTCGTGACCGTTCAACCCGACACGGCCTTTGTCACGGTGGGAATGGAAACGGCCGCCAAGTCCTTGTCCGAGGCCCAGCGCCTGAACAGCATGACGATGCAGAAGGTGATGGATCGGTTGCAGCAGCAATTGAAAATCGAAAAAGAGCGTATTCAAACCTCGTCGTTCAACGTCATGCCACAGTACAGGCCTCCGAGCAAACACCCGGTGGATGCACCGGCTGCGGCGCCCGAGATCGTCGGCTATACCGTCAGCAATCGGATTACGGTCGAGATCCGTGATCTGCAGAAAGTGGCCGCAGTGATCGAAGAAACCTCGGCCGCAGGGGCCAACCACTTTCAGGGGCTGCAGTGGGGACTGCGCGACGAGCAGCAGGCACGCCTGCAGGCACTCAAGCTGGCAGCGGGCAAGGCCCGCGAAAAAGCCGCGACCCTGAGCGAAGCGTTGAGTCTCAAACTCGCCCGGTTGATGAACGTGACCGAAGGCGTCCAGTTCATCCGTCCCGCTCCCTATGCAGGCCGCGCCATGATGGCCGCAGACAGCGGTGGAGGAGACATCCCCCTCCTGTCCGGAGAGATGAGAGTCGAGGCGACGGTCACGCTGAGCTACGAAATCAGCAAGGACTAGTGAAGACAAGCGGTACGGTGCGCATTTCGAGCCCACCCGATCATTTCTCCCACTCGTGACACCTGGATGACACAGGCAGTGGCGACAAAAGGAGACGGAGTTAAACCGCCGCCTTGCCAATACGCGTAGATCATGAAAGACGCCGGCTGGCGCGGTTCTTGTACCTTGTTTGAGCTGCATGTCATTTTGTATAGTGGCAGCATCGAGGCAGTATCAAGAACGATCGATGATAAGAATATGATGAAATCGCTCCTTATATTCGCTTCAACCTGCTGCTCGGCCCTGCTGTTGTGGTCAGCCGTGGCCGCCTCGGATTTGGACCGTTCGATGGTGATCGGCGGACACATCGTGCCGCTCGGTCCCGAGACATTTGGGAAACGTTCCGGGCTGATCGGCAATACGGTGCAGCCGGTTCCTGACCAAGGGGCTGCCTCCTCATCCACCCAGGTCTTTCGAGACATTCCCTCGATCAGCGGCAGCTATTCAATCGGCGGTCAGATGTTCTTGCCGTACGTCGGCGCGGGGTTCGGAAACGGATATGCTACTGACTTGGACCGTTCTCTGCACCGGCTTCCGACGATTAGTTCGGACCAGGGATTGCATAATCAATTCGGTCAAAGCGTTGCGCCCAACGAATTTCAGATGGGTATCCGCATCCCCTTCTAAGTCGCCTTTTCTGCCAGTCCCATTCTCGCCAGGATGTCCGATCGATTCGCCACGCGTCGAATAGCCGCGTGCCGCATTGATTCCGTTATGATAGGCTTCCACGGACCATCGGGGAACCACGATCATGCAATACCGTCATCTCGGTCGCTCAGGCGTCAGGGTCAGCCGTCTCTGTCTCGGCACCATGAATTTTGGACCGCAGACGAGCGAGATGGACAGCTTTACCGTGATGGACCGTGCGCTTGAACTCGGCATCAACTTTTTCGATACCGCGAACGTCTACGGATGGAAAACGGGGGAGGGATGGACGGAGCAGATCGTCGGGCGCTGGCTCGCGCAAGGAGGGCGCCGTGACCAGATCGTACTGGCGACGAAAGTGTATGGCCGCATGGGCGACCGGCCGAACGAATCTCGATTGTCGGCCCTTCACATCAAGCGGGCCTGCGAAGCCAGCCTCCGCAGACTCCATACGGACTGCATCGATGTGTATCAGATGCACCACATCGATCGGGACACTCCGTGGGATGAAATCTGGCAGGCCATGGAACAACTGGTGCGGGAAGGGAAGGTGATTTACATCGGCAGCAGTAACTTCGCCGGCTGGCACCTCGCCCAAGCGCAAGAACTGGCCCGCAACCGCCATTTCCTCGGGCTCGTCTCGGAGCAGAGCCTGTACAATCTGACCGAGCGGACGATCGAACTGGAAGTGATTCCGGCCTGTCAGGCGTATGGGATCGGTCTGATTCCCTGGAGTCCGCTTGCACGAGGGCTGTTGGCGGGAGCCCTCGAATCGGCGGCGGCGGGCCGACGAGCCGATCCGGAGGTCCGGAAGGACGTCGATACCCACCGCCACAAACTGGAGACCTATGAGGCGCTCTGTCGCCGGCTCGGGGAACGTCCTGCGGACGTGGCACTCGCCTGGCTGCTTCACCAAGAATCCGTCACGGCTCCGATCATTGGGCCGCGCACGGTGGAGCAATTGAACGAGAGCATCCGGGCACTGGCCCTCACCTTGAACCGCGAGACGTTGAAGCGGCTGGACGAGATCTTTCCCGGTCCCGGCGCTCCCGCGCCGGAAGCCTACGCCTGGTGAGGGCCGATCCGCTGACCATTACGGACGTTCGTCCGGTATCAGCACCGCCTTGGGCGGCTGGCTTTCGACCGGCGGGCCATCAATTGGACGGTCCGTCATTTCGGGGGAAGCCTGCTGCGCCAGCTGATTGACGGGTAATCGGCCGGAGGCGCTGGCCGTACCTTCCAGCACAATATCCGCAACCAGATTGTCACCGGTAGACAGCAGTTGACTCGCTTGCTGCCTGGCCAGGAGCAGATCCATCGTCAGCCCCCCGGCTTTGTGATGACCGCTCAGCGCGGTTTTCATATTGGCCACGCGCTGCGAGAGATCGATGATGGCGGCCTGTTCCAGCCGCGGTCTCAACTCAGCGTCGACGACCTGCCAGTAGCCGGTCTTGATGCCATCCAGGGCGATTTTGGTCTCATCCGCCATCTGGAGATCCGGCATCATGATCGAGCTCCCGTCCGCTTCCAGCCGGGGCGTCGCCCAGTAGTACAAGGTTCCTTCTACATTCCCGCTCGTGACGACGGAAAACAGCGTGCGGCCATTGGCGTCCGCTGCCGTCACCCGTTCGATCATGATCGTCGTCTTGCCGAACGTCGCGGGAAGTTTCATCTCTTGATGGAACAGCCGCTGCTGTAACTGCTGATTCATGAACGCGTAGGGTACCGGCACGCTCAACAGGACGCGGTACGGTTGACCGTCCGGAATCGGCGCCGTGCTGTCCATGCGCACAGGCAGGGGAGACGCACCGGTCTGGAGCTGGCAGGGTGTCTGAAACAATGCCACCGGTGTTTGACGGGCGGCGCCGACGATGGTGGTTTGTTCGGCCGGCCCTTTCATCGACCCAACGATGAAGTCCTTCGCCTTACCGTACAAACACAGTTGTGTCTCGGACGATTTGACGGCCACCGGCTCCTGAAGATGGTCCCAGACGGTCGCGACTGGCACCACGAAGCCGGCCTGCTCCACTGATCGCACGATGTTTTGCTTGACGGCTTCTATCCTCATCAACTCCGCCAATTGCGCTTTCAACGGGGCATTGAACATGTTGCACTTATTGTCGCTTTCAGGTCTGAGGTTGATCGACATCTGAGACTCGCCCAGCGTCACATGCAACCCGTCCGGTTGTTCGCCGAGAAGCAATCGACCGGTACCTTCGATGACCGGATAGACCGGATCGAGCCGGCAGGCCCTGGCGGCATTCGATGCCACTTCTCCGCGATACAACGCCTGATATCTCACCAGACCGTCCTTGATCACGACCTGCGGTTCACCCTCGCGCACGAAGCGCCAGCGATAGGCTTCTTCCAATGGATGATTGATTTCGGTGAACTGCGACGGCAGCGCCGCCTGGATAGTCCGTTGGACCGGAGACAAATCCGCCGTAATAGTGACCGGCAGGAGCGACTCAGGCGCCTGCGCCTGTTTCTGCCGGGGACTGAGCGGCTGAACGGCCGGCGGGGTCTTGCCCAATTGAGGCGGAGGCTGCGGCTTTGAGGAAGTCGGAGGAATCGTATGGCTGCATCCCACCACGAACAGTGTCATCGCGGCGAACACGAACGCGGAAGTCGAGGCGGATGATCTCCCACTCATATAAAAAACCTCCTTGTTGTTATCTCTCGGGCTCTCACCATGTTTCAGGGATGACAGTCGATCGTGCAAGGCATGTACCGATACAGAATGAAGACGATGAAAGAGCCATTGCCCCGCTCTAGATGGAGTTTCCGAAGATTTCCTCCGGCAAAACGCCTCGACACCTCATGACAAGTTGTCCCGTCTATGACGAGAGTTCTCCCGTCTTACGAGGAAGACTAGGACAATCCCTCGTTCAGATTTGCCCGCGCGGCGCTATGGTTTGATAGATTCGTTGAATGAAGGACGATCTTGCGACGGAAGATGTTCGAACATCACATTGATACAGACATTAGTTTGCTTGACGGACCTGAACCCAACGCCTATGGTGCAGAGGTGGGAGGAGTGAACGCCCGGGGGAATATGGTTCAACAGGGGGTCGAGCGCTGAGGATGGTGTGCAAGCCCAGCTCGTACTGGGAAGCCTAAAGTCCTCCCAAGACCTCCGCCGTACCTGCTGACTCTCGGTAGGTGCGTGGCTCCTCCCACCCTAATCAGCCGCTGAAAAGGCTCGCCGGCTACGTTCTCATTCGCTTCCAGCTCGCTGTACCGATAAGAGTACGACTCGCCCGTTTCACTGCCTCGTGGCCGGACGACGTCACTCAGTGCGTCACAGAAAATCTTCAGCGCCGGCGACGTGAGATCGTTCGAATTCGAGGCTCGGCTATTTGCCTCTCCGCATGTTTTGTGGTACCAAGACACAGTGCAATTAATCTTGAGAGGATGAATGGCGAAGCAGACAGCGTCCGCTCCGGTTGTCGGGTCCGCTCCTTCCGCGTCACGATCTCCTGAAGCAGCCGTTCAAAAACAGTCTTCCGCAAAGCCCGCGCAGCAGGTGACGGCGGTCGAGATGGGTGCGCGCCAGCGGGAGATCTCCGTCTCGGAATTTTTCACGAAGAACCGGCATCTGCTCGGCTTCGATAGTCCAAGAAAATCCCTCCTGACCTGCGTGAAGGAAGCCGTCGACAATGCACTCGATGCGAGCGAGGAAGCCGGCATTCTTCCGGACGTCACCGTCCGGCTGGAAGTCGTCCCGACGAACGGCACGACGCCGCCGGCAAGTCAGGCGACACGCTTCCGCATCACCGTCACCGACAATGGCCCCGGCATCGTCCGGCAGCAGATTCCCCGCATTTTCGCGAAGCTGCTCTACGGCTCCAAGTTTCACCGCATGCGCATGAGCCGAGGCCAGCAGGGCATCGGCATCTCCGCCGCGGGCATGTACGGCCAGCTCACGACCGGCAAGCCGGTGAAGATCATCTCGCGCACGGGACCGCGCGCGGCCGCGCACTTTTTCGAGGTGCAGATCGACACGAAGAAGAACGAGCCGCTCGTTCATGAGAACAAGCAGATCGACTGGCATCAGCCTCAGGGCACGGAGGTCACGCTCGAAGTCGAAGGCAAATATCAGAAGGGCCGGGCATCGGTGGACGAGTGGCTCGAGCAGACGTCCATCGCCAATCCGCACGTCAGGCTGATCTACCATACGCCGGAAGGGGAGACGAAGGAGTACCCGAGGACGTATCACGAACTGCCGCCGTCGCCGCGCGAAATCAAGCCGCATCCCTACGGCATCGAGTTCGGCATGTTCCTGAAAATGCTGCAGGACACCAAGAGCCACGGCGTCGCGGGATTCCTGACCAGCGACTTCTGCCGCGTGTCTCCGCAACTCGCCGAAGACATGTGCAAGGCCGCCAAGGTCTCGCCCAATCTGGCGCCGCGCGCCCTCAAGGGACCGGCGGCCGAGGCGCTGTACCGAACCATTCAGGACACGAAGATCATGGCGCCGCCGACGAATTGCATCTCGCCCATCGGCGAGAAGGCCATCCTGTCCGGCCTCTACAAGCAGATCAAGGGCGAATTCTACACGGCGGTCAGCCGGCCGCCCGCCGTCTATCGCGGCAATCCTTTCCTGATCGAAGCAGGTTTGGCCTACGGCAACCGGCCCGTGGATCAAGCGAAGCCGCAACAGCCGGTGCAGCCCAAGGCGGAAGGCGAGGACGAAGAAGAAGACTCCGAACTGGCACGGGTGATCCGCTATGCCAATCGGGTCCCGCTGCTGTATCAGCAGTCGGCCTGCTCCACGTTCAAGGCCGCCCTGAGCACCACATGGAAACATTACGGCGTCTCGCAATCACGCGGTGCATTGCCGGCAGGACCGATGGTCATTTTCGTTCATATGGCCTCGGTGTGGGTGCCCTTCACGAGCGAATCGAAAGAGGCGATCGCCGACTACGATGAGATTCAGAAGGAAATCACGCTGGCTCTCCGCGAGTGCGGCAGACGTCTGGGTCTCTTTCTCCGCCGGCGCGAACGGGCGGCGAGCGAGTTCCGGCGCCGAAATATCTTCGAGCTCTATATCGAAGAGGTCGTCGAGGCCTGCGACCGTCTGAAGGGCGGCACGCTGCCGAAAGCCAAATTGAAGGCTCAACTTCAGAAGATCGCCTCGTCACGCACCGGCGGCGCCAAGACCGACGAGGCCTTGGGCAAGACCGGCGGCGGGCCGGAAGGATTGCCCCATTCGATCATCGTCACGGCGGACGGGGTCGAGGGAGACGTGGTGGTGGCCTCGCCAGTCGAAACCGACGCCGCAGCCGCCCCCGCTGAAACCGACCTGCTCGGCAATGCGCCGGAGGAGGAGACCCCGGCGCGGACTCGTCCGGACAGGATGAAGCCGCCGAAAGCGGGAACCGGCGGAATGAAGAAACGGCCTTCCCCGCAAATACCGCTCTTCGACAAGGCAAAGCCATCGGGGAGGTCGAAGAAGCCGGCTCATCCCGCACCACGGGGAAAGAAATAAGTCATGGCCGCTGAAAGCAAAAAAAAGACGACCGTCGTCGGACGAAAACTGATCGGACTTGCCGACGTCGTGATCGGCGCCGCGGAACGTTCCAAAGATCCGACCTTCTCCATCCCCATTCGCGCGCTGTCCAACGTCTCGTTCAATCCACGCAAGGGGTTGATCGAGATGGGCGACAAGAAACAGGCGCGTTCGTTCTTCAACGTCGGCATGGCCAAGAAGTTCATGCAGACCGTGCTCGTCGCGGACGCCCTGTCCGAACTGCAGCGCGCGGACCTGACCACGTCGCTCAGAGAAATCTACTACCGGACGAAGCACACGATCAAAGACTCGCATGAGAATACGTTCGACACGCAGGACGAGTCGGATCCGGTCATCGAGGATCTGGAAGTCTCCCTGGCCGCCCTGCGCGAAGAACTGCACGTGCGGGCGGAGAACAGCGGCAGCATCGTCGGGCCGGTCGTCTTCGGGGACGACGGCGATCGCGTCGATTGCTCCAAGCTCGGCAAAGGCGGGTACTCAGTGCCCTCGATCGTGGAACCGGAGTACTTGGAGATCCGCCGGTGCACGGCCGACTTCGTGCTGCTCGTCGAGAAGGGAACCCAATGGAACCGGCTGTCGGAAGACAAGTTCTGGCGCCGATATAATTGTGTCTTGTTGACGGGAAACGGCCAGCCGCCTCGTGGCGTGCGCCGGCTTACCAGACGCCTCCATGAAGAATACAAGCTGCCGGTCTATGTCCTGGTCGATAATGACCCGTGGGGCTACTATATTTATTCCGTCGTCAAACAGGGCTCCATCAACCTGGCGTTCGAGAGCCAGCGCATGGCGATTCCGAAAGCCAAGTTCATGGGATTGTCGAGCGCCGACCCCGAACGTTATGAATTACCAAGAAATGTCGGCATTAAGCTGAATGAGAAGGATATCGCCAGAGCCAAGGAACTCATGAACTATCAATGGTTCCAGAAACCGGCCTGGCAGGCTGAAATCAAACGGATGCTCAGCAGCGGGTTGAAGTACGAACTGGACGCCCTGGCCAATAAGGATTTCCAGTATCTCACGAAAAAATATCTCCCGCGGAAACTCAAGGAAAAGGACTGGCTCGACTAGCGGCTTATTTCTTCGGCGTTTTCCAGGCCTCGACTCCATATGAGAATAGCCCTCAACCGTTCCAGGGAATCGCCTAGTGGTACCTCCGAGCTCTCATAGGTTAGTGTTTCTTCATGCGAAACAAGACGAAACCGGTGATCGTCCCGATGATGTTTTTTACCGCTATGACCATCTGTGCATGGTCCGGGCCGAGCTATTCGGCAGACCAGCTTCCACCCGGCGGCTCCGAATCTCCTCCGGGCAACAATCCGGAAACTCGTCCCAAAACACCGCCGCCCGATCTGCCGCCGCCCTCGCGCGATCCGGGGATCGTCAAGCAGCCGGAGACGGTGCCTCATCCAGACTCGGTCGTGGTGCCGCCCGTCGTCGACCCGGGCATGGCCGTCAATCCCGAGCAGCCGCAAGGCACGAAGCCGAACCGACCGCCAGCACGCGACAATCCGCAACACGATCCCGCTCCACGCCGGTGATGACCCAACCGCAAGCGGTACAGAGTCACGTCAAACGGCTGGTCATCACCGGATGCAAGGTGGAACTCATCTTTCGGGTCGAGCAGGGGACTCACTGGAGTGTGCAGGGGATCGTAGAATGCGGAACCGAGGGCAATCGCCGCGAACAGCGGTTCAGCACCGATCGGTTCGATACGATGGAGGCGGCGGAGCAGGAGGCCCTGCGTCAAGCGGAACATCTCCTCGGACATAACGAAGACCGCAGCACGTCGCGGACAAAAAATTGGAATGAGACTACCCAACCCGGAGGCCGAAATGCCGATGATCGGACAGTTGATTCCTGACGCTACGTTCACCTGTTACCATCAAGACCAGATCCAAGAAATCAATCTGCAATCCTACCGGGGCCGGTGGGTCGTGCTGGTGTTCTACCCCGGCGACTTCACCTTCATTTGTCCGACCGAATTGGAAGATCTTGGAACGCTCCATGCCGAATTTCAGAAGTTGGACGCCGAGGTATTGGGCGTCAGCACGGATTCCGTCTATGTCCATAAGGCCTGGAGGGACGTCTCCCAAGCCGTGAGAGACCTTCCGTTTCCGTTGGTGGCCGACGCCGGCGGGCGTCTGGCTCGTGCGCTGGGAATCTACCTCCCTCAGGAAGGCGTTGCCTTGCGCGGCAGTTTCATTTTTGATCCGGACGGCAAGCTTTGCGTCTTCGAGGTCCATCACAACTCGGTCGGCCGCAACATGCACGAGTTGCTCCGCAAGGTACAAGCCGCCGCCTTCGTGCGAGAGAACGGAGGAGTGGAGGTGTGCCCGGCCGGCTGGAGGCCGGGAGATCGCACGCTGAAACCCGGCCTCGACCTCGTGGGAAAGATCTGAGAAAAGGACGCGACGGCAACGCATTTCCGGCAGATTGAAACGACGGCCAGGCGTGTCGTGCCTTGAACCTGGTTTTGGCCGGATGTTACAATCCGCACGCTATGCCGAACATCACCTTGCTCGTCTCTCCCAGTTGCGGCGCTTGTCCATCGGCGAAGAGCCTGTGGAAACAGTTGCGCGTGAAGTACAGCTTTTCCTATCGCGAAGTGGACATCACCACACCGGATGGTCAGGAGTTGGCCGGCCGCCATGCGGTGCGGGCAGTCCCTGCCACCATCATCGACGGCCGATTGACGTTCGTCGGCGTGCCCAGTCGAGAGAGCGCGGAGAAGGCCCTGCAGCTCAAGATGCGGCCGCGGGAAGGTTAAGCCGCGATCGGCACATGCCGGACATCCTGACGACTGTCGATACCCGACGCGTTCCACATCGAATATCGAACCCATGATGGACGAAGACGACATCGAGTTGCCCATCCTGCCCAGGATTGACAAAGGTCCGCCGCCGGATTGCCCGATCTGCGGTGATCCGATGTCGTTCATCGACGGAGACTGGGCTTGTGTCGACTGCAACGGTGAGCTCCTCGGACCGGAAACCGGCTAGCCTCATCGTTCAGTCCGCACGCAGGAGGTCCGGCAGCCCAACAGCTCCCGACGCTTCCATTCCCTCATGCTGAAGGTCGTCACCGGTTCGTTTCATCCCCATCTCGAGTCCGCGTTCGTCGAACATCTCCAACTGGCCAAGGCCGGAGATCCGTTCGTTCCCGTTGCAGTGCTCGTCCCCTCGGCTCCCTTGCTCGAGCGACTCAAGCGCCTGCTGACCCTGGATCGACAACTTTCCTTCCTGAACGTTCACTTCTTGACCTTTCACCAACTGGCCCTGCGGCTCGTCGACGAAATGACCGGCGACACCGCGCGCCCGGCTCCGGTGCATGTCGTCGACGATCTCTTCTTCGAGCAATTGGTGCGTCACCTCGTCAAGACGCGGCTTTCCGGCCTGACCGCCTTGCAGCAGGTCGGCCATTCTTCAGGAACCTGGGGAGCCTTGTGGTCATCCATCCGTGACCTGAAGGATGCAGGGGTCGATCCTGCGGAAGCACGGCGCGGAGTCACCGAAGGCTGCTTCGACGAGGACGACCGGGAGTGGCTCCTCGCCCTGTTCTCACTCTACGCCGCCGTACAGGACGTCGGACGGGCGCTCAACGTCGGAACCGCGGACGATCTCGCGCAGTCCCTGTTGCCGTTCGTCCCGGCTTCTCCGTTCATCCGCTCGCTCCGCCACGTCTTCTATTACGGGTTCTACGACCTGACGCAGATCCAACTCTCGCTGTTCGAAACAGTCACCGCCGCCGCACCGGCCACGCTGTTCTTCCCGCTCGAGGGGGAACGTTCCTTCACCTTCGCACGACGGTTTTTCGAACGGCACATCCAGCGACAGGTGACGTCCCCGGAGTCCGTCATGACGCCCGGCGATTCCCCTCAGCGGGAAGTCGGTTCTCCTGTCTTGTCCGTTCGAAGCGCCATCGGTCTCGACCAGGAACTGGCCGCGACCTGTCGGACGATCCTCGAGCTCGTCGAGACCAACGGATACCGGTTCGACGAGATCGGCGTGGTGGCCAGAACTCTGGATCCCTACCGTCTGCACCTGCATGCCGTGTTCGACCGCCACCGTATTCCTTTCACCACGACGACGGCACGCCCGCTGATTCACGAGCCGCTGTGCAAAGCGCTGCTTCAGCTGGCCTCCTTGCCCACGAATGACTTCTATCGCGCCACGATGCTCGACCTGGTGACGTCGCCGCTCTTCGTCACCTCGCTGAACCATGACCGATCGCCCTTCTATCGTCCCGAACAGTGGAAACTCCTCGTTCCATCCCTGCAGATCACGAGAGGGCGGGAAGAGTGGGCCAGATTGAAGCAGGCCGGCCAATGGTCGTCGGGACCGGACGGGGAAGCGGATGAAGAAACCGGTCTGCCGCTGCCGTTGGATATTGCGCCGGACGTCGTCGAACTCTTATGGCACGTCGTGGCAACGCTCATCGACGGCTGCGCCGTACTGCCGCAACGAGGCACCATCGGGCACATGCTCGAGGCCTTTCAGCCGCTGGCCCTAAGGCATCTGCGCCGTTTGGATGGAGGACAAGCCGGCGCGCCGGATCGCGGAACAGCCCGTCTCCAGGCGGCCTGGGATGCCATCGAGCGCACATGGGCGTCCCTCGCCGAATTGGAGCCGATTGCCGAGACGCTGACCTGGATCGAATTCGTCGAACTGCTCACCCACGCGTTCGAACGGACGACGCTGGTCCTGGATCAGCCGGCGCCGGCGGGCGTGATGGTGCTCGACGCCATGGCCGCCCGCGGTCTGTCGTTCAAGGCGCTGTTTGTCCTCGGCCTCAACGACAAGATGTTTCCCCGTTACATCCGGGAAGACGCCTTTCTCCGCGATCGGCACCGGCGCGTATTGGACGCCACGCTCGGCTTCAAGATCGATGAAAAGCTCGCCGGCTACGACGAAGAGTCGCTCCTGTTCGCTCTGCTCCGCCGGGCCGCCGGCTCCCGATTATATTTGTCGCATCAGCGGGCCGACGACGCGGGCCGCACGCTGGCTCCCTCTCCCTATCTCTGGGACATCGCTCGCCTCTCCGGTCTCGACGCGCAGGCGACGGACATGATTCCCCGGCGTCTGACCGATCTGATCGCCCAGCGACCGGCGATACGACAGACGCTCCCGCCCGCCGACCTCGCGCGGTGGATGGCCATGAACGGGGAGAATCCGGCAGACCTTCTGCAATCAGTCCAAGGTGAGGCGGACCTCCTTCGTCATGCCGTCGAGGCGCTGGGCCATATCGAAGACGACCACGCGGCACTGGCCGCATACGACGGAATAACCGGTCCCTTGACGTCCCACTGGTCCAGGTCGATGCAGCGGGGGTTGGCGCCGACGCCGCTCGAGCGGTATGCGCGCTGCCCGTTTCAATATTTTTCCGTGGACGTGCTGAAGCTCGACCCGGTGCGAGTGCCGGCGTCACAGGAACCGGATGCAGCCCTGCTCGGTACCTTGTGCCACGGCGCCCTCCGTCGTTGCTATGAAGCACTCCTGGCCGCCGGTTGGCCCGCGAACGCGCTGTCGGATGACGCCGTCAACGGTGCGGCCGTCACGGCTGTCGAACAGGCGGCAGCCGAGTGCGCCGTGCATCAGCGCACCGGGCACTATCTGCTATGGGAACTGGCGAAAGCCGCGACGATCGACCTGATCACGGCCGCGGTCGTCTCGGATTCGGACAGACTGGCGGCGGAGGGGTTCGCTCCGTTCGCCTTTGAAGTGGAGGCGGAAGGCACCCTTCGGATCGAATCGGGAGGCGAGGGCGTCCCCATGAAATTCCACGGCCGCGTGGACCGGATCGACCGGCACAACGCGTCGGGCGCCTTGCGGATCATCGACTACAAATTCAAGAGCAACTCAGCGATGAAGACGGACGACCGGCACCTCCTCCAATCCGCAATCCGCGGCTCCCGGCTCCAACCCCCTCTCTACACCTCGCTCGATCTTCCGGCAGGCGGCAAGGCGGACGCCGTTCAGTTCTTCTTTCTCGCCCCTGCGTGGGAGTCTCCGATTGCACGATCCACGTTCAACGCAAGCGACTGGTCCTCGGAAACCGGGACGCTGATCCATCGGACCCTCGCCGGCTTGATCGACGGTATGAAACGCGGCCGATACTTCATCCTGCCGGGAACCCATTGCACGACCTGTCCCTATCGGGTGCTCTGCCGGCGCGAACATGCGTCGACCTGGTGGCGAGCGCACCGGGCGGGCGAACAGAAGCAGCTCGCGGCCCTTCGCAAGATGACGGTGAAAAAGGTGACCGATGTCCGGTGACGCGGTGATTCCGGATCGGCAGGCGAGGGAATCCGCCGAAACCACCTTCGATCGCAACGTCGTCGTCGTGGCGGGAGCGGGAACCGGCAAGACGACGCTCCTGGTGAATCGCCTGATCCATCTCCTGATGAAGGAGCCTGATCCCGTCGCCGTCACGCAGATCGTCGCCCTGACCTTCACGAACAAGGCCGCCACGGAGATGAAGACCCGCCTGCGGGATCGGCTGACCATGCTGGCGCGTCCCGTGACCGGGAGTCAGAAGGGAATCGACGGAGGGGCCCTCTCGATCGGCGCGTTGCAAGCCCGTTACCGGCTCACCGACCGCGAAATCGCGGCGCGGGCCGAATCCGCATTGCGGGAGTTGGAAAAGGCGCAAATCGGCACGCTGCACAGTTTCGCGGCGCATCTGCTCCGACTGCATCCGTTGGAAAGCGGCGTGGACCCGGCGTTCCAGGAAGACGACGGGCAGCGGTTCGACGAATACTTTACGGAAGCCTGGGACCTGTGGATCGATCGGGAACTGGGCCGCGACGGCTCTCATCACGACGACTGGCGGACGATCCTGAAGACCGCCGACTTGGATACGCTCCGCGACCTGGCTCGCGCACTTTCCAGTGAACTGATCGATCTCGACGCGGTTGAGACGCAACTGAATGCCGCCTGTCTCAACCCGATTCTCATGGACCGGCTCCGCCATCTCGCGACCCGCGCTCAGGTACTCCTCGACGCCCATGACCGCCCGAAGCGGCGCAAGATCGAATCGATGCTCGCCGCCTCCGGATCGCTTCTGACCCTGCTTGCGGACGAGGGAGTAGATGCCACGCGAGCCGTACCGCAGGATCTACGTGATTGCTTGAAAAAAGATGTCGGCGATCCGGTCGCCGGCTGGGAGGAATCCGATTTTGCCGAAGCGGTATCGATCATCAAGCTAGCCCAGCAATTACAGAATGTTGATCATGACTACTTCATTGTATTGTTGAGATTATTCCTGCCGCTGATCCGATCGATCCGCACGTCCTTTTCAGCACGAGGCTGGCTCTCGTTCGACGGCCTGCTCGCGCGGGCAAGACAACTCCTCTGGAACCATGGCGCCGTACGCGAGCGGGTCAAGCGCGACTACCGGGCCGTGCTCGTGGACGAGTTTCAGGACACGGATCCGGTGCAGTACGACATCATCCTCGCCATCTCCGAACGGGCGGGATCCCATGCGACCGATTGGCGCCACATCGCGCTCGATCCCGGAAAGCTCTTCATCGTCGGAGACCCGAAGCAGTCGATCTATGCCTTCCGCCGCGCGGACATCGAAGCGTTCGATCGGGTCGTCGAGAAGATCGCGAACGACGGAGGCCTGGTCGCCACGCTGACGACGAATTTCCGGAGCGATGCAGCGGTCCTGGATTCCATCAATGACGTCTTCGACCGCCTCTTTGAACGTCGCCCGCTCATCCAGCCGGCCAACGTGCGGCTGGGAGCCCACTCGCAACGCCCGCCGGCCCGTACGGACGCCGGTGTCCGCTTTCGCGTGGTCGCGCCGAAAGAGGGGAGCGATCCGTTCGATGCGGAAGAGGCGGCCAGGGCGGAAGGCGAAACCTTGGCCCGCTGGCTCACGGAGGAATTCGCGACTCATCCGCACCTGCAGGCACGGCACGTCGCGCTGCTGTTCCGTCGGCTCACGCAAGCGGATGCATATCTCGACGCCTTGCGCCGACACGACATCCCGTACGTCATCGAAGGGGAGAAACATTTTTACCGCCGCCAGGAAGTGATCGACCTGGTCAACGTGCTCCGGGTCCTCGACCATCCGCACGACCGCCTGGCGCTCGCGGGAGTCCTGCGATCGCCCCTGGGCGGCTGTACCGATACGGACCTCGTTGCCCTGCAGGAGGCGGGACTGCTCGACCACGTGAACGAGTCCAAGCTGTCGGCCTGGCCCCATCCTTGCGCGGCGGCCGTTCGGCGCTTGTATCGTCGGCTGACCGAACTGCGGCGGGACACGGCAGCCGTCTCGTTGGCCGAAGTCGTCCAATTGGTATTCGACCGTCTGCCGCTGCTCGAATTGGCGGCAGCCTCGCTCCATGGAGAACAGGCCGTGGCGAACCTCCTCAAGGTACAACAGACGGCGGTCTCCCTCTCCGATCGGCCGCACCTGACGTTCAGCTCCTTCGTGGACTTGATGGTGGCACGATTGGAGGAACAGCCGGATGAGGCGGAAAGTCCCCTGGCCGAGGAGAACGCCGATGCGGTCCAGATCCTGACGATCCACAAGGCCAAGGGCCTCGAGTTCCCGGTCGTCCTCCTGCCGGGGCTTCATCAGGGAAGCGGACGCGAGCCGTCGAAACCGATGGTGGTCTACGATTGGTCGAGCGGAGCCTATGGCCTGTCGCTCGGCGATCGCCGGACGTTCGGCTCCGTGCTGATTCGCGAGAAATTCGCGGCGCGCGAGGAAGCGGAACGGCGGCGCGTCCTCTACGTCGGCATGACCAGGGCCAAGGATCTGCTGGTGCTCTCCGGGAGCGTCACGGAACGGTCCGCCGGCGAAAATGTCCTGGGCCTGTTCCAAGACATCGGCGAAGGAGAGTTGGGCATGGCCTCGACCAGACACGTGAAGATCGGCGCGAGCGTCATTCCACACCATCTGGTTCACGCGCCGGACCGAAAATGGCCGAAGCGGTTTCCGGCCAAAGTGTCCGAACCCTCGTGCGTCGATCCTCAGGCCGTTGCCGGATTGTGGAGCGAACGGACGGCGCGATGGCTCACCCTGCGCGGAGTCGATTGGCATGTGACGCCGACGGAATCGGAAACCGGTCCTGACAGTCCGCAGGTCAGACCTGCCGTCAGAGGCCAGGGACGGGAACCGTCCCGCCTCGTCGGAATCCTGGCTCATCGGATTCTCGAACGTTGGGACTTCGCTGAACCACCCGGCCGCCTGCTGGATCAGATTGAGCCGGCCTTGCGCACGGTTTCCGGACCGGACGAACGGGTGTGGCTCCCGGAGCTGATCGACTCTCTCCGTGAGCTGTTCCTCACCTTCGGCAAATCCGAACCCTATGAACGGCTTCGATCGGCCGTTATCCTGGGCCGTGAAGTGCCGTTCGTGCTGCCCTGGGAGAACAGGAAGATGATGGACGGGGTCATCGACGTCGTCTACCGGCTTGACGGGAAGATCTGGCTCGCAGACTATAAAACGGATCGCGTCGCGGCGGACGAGGCGGCCGATCGAGCCCGGCGGTATGCCCGGCAGGCAGCGGTCTACCGAGCCGCGGCAGAACGCGGCCTGGGACAGCCGATCGCCGGGTTCCAGTTCATATTTCTCCGGGCGGGTGTCGCAGTCAAACTCAGCGAATAGAAGGAGGCGTTCATGTCTCTCATGCCGTGGCTGATGACCCTGATCCTGCTGGCGGGATGCGCCAGCGCCATGCCGCAGATTCCTGCCACCGTCCTCTCCGCGCCCGCCGGCACGAACGCGGAAATCAACGCGCAGCTCGAACGAGGCAACGCGCTCTTCGCGTCGCGCGATTGGGCCGGGGCAGAAAAAGTGTACCGGGAGGTCGTCTCATTCGAGCCCTCAATGGCCGAGGCCCACTACAACCTGGCCGTCGCGCTCGACCATCAGGGCAAGCAGGCCGATGCGCGAAAGCATTATGTCGAGGCAGCCAACCTTGCACCGGGCAACAAAGTCATCTGGGATTCACCGGTCTTTCATGAACGGACCGGTGGATACGGCCATAACATCGAGCGTCCGTCGTTTCAGGATCCGTCGCACAAGGGCTATTGACGATGGGACCGCGAGGGTCGGGGCAGATTTCCCCCGAAGCATTTGACCGTTTGGTCAAGGAAGCGCTCCGCGATCTGCCGGCCCGATATGCCGAACTGGTGGAAGAAGTATCCGTCGTGGTGGAAGAAGAACCGCCCGTCGAAGTCCTGGCCGATCTGGATCTCGATTCGGAAGATGATCTGCTGGGACTCTACCAAGGCCTGCCCCTCAGCGAAGAGTCGTTCTTTCAGCCGGGCGGACAACAACCGCCGAGGATCTCGATTTACCGGGGGCCAATTCTCCGGCTCTGCACCACGCCGGAAGAGGTGAAGCAGGAAATCCGCGACACGGTCGTGCACGAGTTGGGACATCATGTCGGGCTGGACGACGACGAGATGCCTTATTAGCAGGCTGTTGACAAAGGCTCCCAGCAGCGTTCTCGCATCGCTCAGAGGCTCAACGTACGGAACTGAGTACGCTTCGCCTCTTCACTCGCTGCGGCCTTGCTGGACGGCCTTTCTGAACAGCCTGCGGGCATGCTGATGGCGTCCGTGACATCAGACACGACTCTATTTCCGAGATCATCACGTAGATTGTCAACACACTGCTAGTGGACAGAGCCGGAGACGACGGAACTCGCCTCCACATCGCCCGGCGGCCTATTGCGGTTTGAGGGATGGATCGATACGGCGGGCCAATGCCTGCCGCTGATACCCCAATGCGAGCATGAAACTGCCGATGACGACCATCGGCAACGAGAGCAGCTGCCCCATGGAGATGGCTCCAAAAATAAAGCCGATGTGGGCGTCCGGCTCTCGAAACAGCTCCGCCAGCAAGCGGCAGAGTCCGTAGCCCGTGATGAAGCTCCAAAATACCGTGCCGGGCGGGGTGGGTCGTCGCCCGATCACCCACAAGGCGGAAAACAGCAGCACGCCTTCCAGCCCCAACTCGTAGAGTTGCGACGGATGCCGACAGGCCGGTCCGCCGGCGGGAAAGACCATGCACCACTCCACGTCCGCCGGACGACCGAAGAGCTCACCGTTGATGAAATTCCCGAGCCGCCCGAGACCGAGACCGATCGGCGTGACGGAAGCCGCCATGTCCGCGATGGTATAGATGGGAACGCCGTGGCGCTTGCCGAACCAGATCAGCGCGACGATCGTCCCGATCAATCCGCCGTGAAATGACATCCCGCCTTCCCAGACCGCGAGAATCTTGCTGGGATACTCCAGGTAATAGGGGAGGTTGTAGAAGAGCACGTAGCCGAACCGCCCGCCGATGAAGACCCCGAAGGCCGCCCATACCACCATGTCGTAGACTTGATCTTTCGTCAGCCCCAACCCCTGCGCCTCCGCCTTCTGACGAATGACGAAATAGGCAATCGTCAGCCCGATCAGATACATGAGCCCATACCAGCGAAACTGGAGAGGGCCCAATTCGAGAAACACGGGATCGATGTTCGGATACGGGATTGCGGCAAGCCGGTTCATTTCTGCCTCATGTGACGTCGGTGTGCCGGATGATATGTGAGCGATGCCGCCATTGCAAGCAACGCGGCGCGCGAACCGGATCCACGCACGACAGCCTCTCGATAAAACGAAGACGGGATTGTTGGCTTTCCGTCACGCCTGTGTTGTGTTGTGTCAGAAAAACGCTACCAAAAATTAAGCCTGATTAATCGTGCGGCGCCGCAGCGCTCGAAATCCCTCGAAAAGCCCCGATTTTACCCTGGCACAGTTGATGCGAAACGACCGGACAGGACGTCGGCACAGCGGCACCGACCCACTGAACTCTAACCGATTCGCAAGGAGGTCTACCATGTCAGAGCAAGGAAAGCAGGCGGTGAAAATGGCGGCGATGGTGGCCGGCAGCGCGGCTATCGGCGCGGGGCTCGGCCTTCTGTTTGCGCCTCAGACCGGCGCGGAGACACGGCGTGAACTCAATCGGTACGCGAAGAAGGCGCAGGTGCAGGCGACCCGCTGGAGCCGCGCAATCAAGTCCGGCATCCAGGAAGTTGCGGATCGCACGAAACGGCCGGTCGTAGAAGCAGCCTGACGAATCACGGAGGAAACAGTCGAGAGGGGATCGAGGCATCCCGAGTCCCGGCAACTGCATACGAGCGCCAACGGCCTGCTGCTGACACCGGCACAGGCTGTTGGTGCGTGGTTTTCCCCTCCCATTCTCCCGTTCGCCCCTCACTCACTGGATTGCTTGAAACCTCCTGACCCCGATGCTAGAGTTTCGCGGCTCGTCCCTGACCGCATGCAGAGCAGTTCCTCGGTCTTCACGATGGTGATCTACCCGGGCGGGAGTGGCGAAATCGGCAAACGCACAGGACTTAAAATCCTGTACCCGTAAGGGTTTGAGGGTTCAATTCCCTCCTCCCGCACCACTTAATTCCAACATTCCATTCACACGAATTGAGGTGTAGATGAAACGTATCCTATTGACCATCATGATTGGCGCGCTGTTCAGCGGACCGGCTTGGGCCAATCCTACCCACGAACTGGTGCAGCAGATGTCCGACCCCGACCGGAACGCCTATTTCACGAAGGTCCTGCAGGATGCGGGCGAGCGTTGCGACGGGGCGACCAAGACCCAGTTTCAACGCCGGGGCAATTCCGGCGATGCCGTCTGGAATGTCGCCTGCCGCAACAAGAAATCCTATTCGATCGTGATTCACAGCGATACGAAAGGATCGACGATGATTACAGACTGCGCCACGCTCAAAGCGCTGCACGTCGAACAATGCTTCAAATAGCGGGCTGTTGACAACGTCATCCAGCGAACGGCAACGGGACAGTTGCCGTTCGGAAGGGCGACAGTCCCCTCGCTGAAGCCTCGGTGAATCCGATCCTGCGGCCGCCGGCGGCATATCATCTCCTACAAAAGTAGCCATAGATCCTCGCACCGCATTTAGGCATGATGGGGGAGGGGATACGCCGGCCATGCAACAACTCGTATATCGTCCATTGATCAGCCTGTTCATACTCGTCTGCCTGTTGACGCTGTACGGCTGCGGAGAACAGGATCAACCGGCGACGACGCAAACCAGTTCAGCCGAGGGATTTTGGACCGGGAATACCAACACCAATCGCACCCTGACCGGCGTGGTCCTCGACGACGGAACCTACTACTTTTTCTACTCAGCCGCGTCCGCTCCCGCTCAAGTCGCCGGAGTCATTCAAGGCACCGGCACGTCCAGCGACGGAACCTTCACCTCCGGTAACGCGAAGGACTTCCGCATCGGGGCGAGCGCGCTGGACGCCACCATCACGGGCACGTACGGGAACCGCAGCTTCCTGAACGCCACGATCACCTACACGGGGGGCGCGGTCGTCACGTTCACGAGCAGCTTCAACACGGTGTATAACAGTAATCCGACCCTCGCTGCCGTATCGGGGTTCTACACGGGACAGGCCGGAAGCTCGAACGGCGTACAGACGGGCAACATCAACGTCACCGCCAGTGGTCCCTTTGCCGGTGCAGAAACGAACGGCTGCGCCTTCACCGGCACCGCCACACCCAGGATTCGCGGCAATGCCTTCAATCAAACGACGACATTCGGGGGCTTGCCCTGTTTCTTTGCCGGCTCGACGTTTCAGGGCATCGCGCTGTTCGATCTCGGAACACTCCGCTTGATGTCCGCGGCTCCCAATGGAACCAGAACCGATGCCGCGATTTTTTCCGGCCTGAGAACCTTCTGACAGTTTCTACACCGACAGAACCCCACGGTCCGTTCACGCGAATCGCAAAACAATTGCCACCCTAAGGGGTTGTTGCTAGGCTCGAACGCGTCCACTCATACCCGATCCATGACCGGATCGCTCGCTATGGCGCAGGCAACCACTTCCTGGACGATCGAGGACGACGGAGCGGCCCGCACGCTCACGATCGGAACCCGGCGGGTCACGACGAGCTATTCGACCAAACTCATCGAGTTGCTGATCGCGCGAAAGGGCCCCGAGCGGGCCTCGCAGTTTCTTGTCCATCGAACCGATCGCGCCTGGTTTCTCGCCCCGCTGTTCGACGTCTTGAATAGGACCCGGACAGGCTTGAACGTGCTGGAGGTCGGTTGCTCCGCCGGCCATCTCACGGAATATCTCAATGAACAGCCCTGCATCGACTCGATCCATTCGTTCGACGTCGACAAGGCTTTCGTCGATGTCGTTCGGTTGAAGCAACACGAACTCGGCCTTCGCAAGGTCAAATGCGTCGATCACTTCTCGATTCGATCGACCCAAGCATTGCCGTATGAGGATGACTATTTCGATCTGGTGATCGTCGCCGCGGTCGTGGAACACCTGCCGTTCGAGAACAGGCACCTGTACGTCGATGAATATTATCGAGTCCTCAAAGAGGGCGGCCTCGTGGGCTTCTGGGACACCCCGAACCGATGGTATCCGATGGAGTCGCACTCGATCGGACTGCCGTTCATCTCGCTCCTTCCACCTCCCGTCGCCTATGCGTACGCCAGGCTGTTCAAGCGGGAGAAGATGCGTGACGTCGGCTTCCCGCTGTTCGTCCGAGCGGGAACCGGCTGGAGAAATTCCAGCTATCACGAGCTGCTCCCGCAATCGGTCATGGCCGACGTGGAAGACGTCTCGAACGGTTTCGGGTACCAGCCCGGCGCCGGACGGTGGGGAAGAATTTTCGCTCAGCTCCTCAAGGTTCCTCCGGCCTTTTTCGCACCAAGCTTCAACCTGGTGTTCAAGAAAGTCCGGCAGTACGACTGAGCACGACCGACGACGACTCCCGGCGCCTTCCTTTCCGCAATCCCATCCATTAAGATACCCGCACACCGTTGGTTGGATTCCTTCCTGATGAAAGCCAAAACCGTATTCTCCTGCCAGGCCTGCGGCCACCAATCGCCTCGATGGTTGGGCCGCTGCCCCGATTGCGGCGGCTGGAACACGATGAAAGAAGAGCGGCAGGCTCCGACGGGCAAGGGTCGGCCGGCCGCGATGACCGCCGCTCCGGCCCGCGCGACGCCGATCGCCGACATCGAAGTAGTCGGCGAGAACCGGCGGCTGACCCGGATCGGCGAGTTCGATCGGGTATTGGGCGGCGGGGTGATTCCCGGCGCCGTCGTCCTGATCGGCGGGGATCCCGGTATCGGCAAGACCACGCTGCTGCTGCAAGCGTTGCCGAGGCTGGCGTCCTCCTCCCAGCCGGTGTTGTACGTCTCCGGAGAGGAATCGCCGCGCCAGATCAAGATGCGGGGACAGCGACTGGGCGTGGAGCATCCGCACCTGTTGATCCTGGCCGAGACGTCCCTCGAACAAATCTTGAAAGCCATTCAGGAAATCGGACCGGCCGCGGTGGTCGTCGATTCCATCCAGACGGTGTACACGGAACAGATGACGTCCGCCCCGGGCAGTATCAGCCAGGTGCAGGAGGTCGCCGGCCAACTGATGTGGTTCGCAAAGCGGGCTGGCGTGCCGGTCTTTATCATCGGGCACGTCACGAAAGACGGGGCCATCGCCGGCCCGCGCCTGCTCGAGCACATTGTCGACACGGTGTTGTATTTTGAAGGGGATAAGGGGCACAGCTATCGCATTCTGCGCGCCGTCAAAAACCGCTTCGGGTCCACCAATGAAATCGGCGTCTTCGAAATGAAAGACGCCGGCCTCGAGGAGGTGAGCAACCCCTCGGAATTGTTCCTGGCCGAGCGGCCGCAGCGCAGCACCGGCTCCGTGGTCGTGTCGAGTCTCGAAGGCAGCAGACCCATCCTGGTCGAATTGCAGGCCCTCGTGTCACCGACGAGCTACCCGATGCCCAAACGGATGACCAACGGTGTCGATCTCAACCGGGTCTCCCTGCTGCTGGCGGTGATGGACAAGCGGCTGGGCGTCCATCTGTCGGGCCAGGACGTCTACGTCAACGTCGTCGGCGGCATGCATATCGACGAGCCCGCCATCGATCTGGGAATCGTCAGTGCCGTGACGTCGAGCCTGCGCGAAATACCGGTGGAGCCGGGGCTGCTCATCCTGGGCGAAGTGGGACTCGGCGGAGAAGTCCGGGCGATCAGCCAGGCGGAGTTGCGGATCCGGGAGGCGGCTAAAATGGGATTCAAACGAGCATTGTTGCCGGAGCGGAATTTGCCGAAGTTGGAGGGGGTAGAGGGCATCGAACTCATCGGCATTGCCGATGTACGGGAGGCGTTGGATGTCGTGCTCGCATAATCCGCCATTGATCATGGCACGGCCCCGTCACTTTTCCCACTTTCCCATGTACCGGCTCATCTCGGCGCTCGTATTGGCCATCACGTTACTGGTCGTCATCGGATGCGCGACGGGGAGGGCGAAAGATGCGCCGCCGCTCAAGCAGGCGACGGCGGAGGAGTTGACCGCGCTGCTGAAGCAGCGGGAAGCGGCCCTACAGAGCTTGAAGGGACTGTTCAGCGCCAAAGTGCGCGGCGGGATCTTGCCCATCACGACCCGAGTGGAGGGAACCCTCTACTACGAACGGCCGAACGCGCTTCGTCTGCGCGGCTTCACTCCGATCGGCGGAGAATTGTTCGAGTTTCTCCAATCGGATGATCAATTCACCCTCCGGCTGCCCACGATGGGACGGGTGCTGTCCGGCAACGGTTCCGATACGGGTGAGATGGGGAAATTGGCGCGGCCGTTCCAATTGAGCGTGTGGGCGATGAGCGGTGTATTGGGTACCGACGCCGTGGCCCCGTTTGAAACCGTCACCCTGTCCGAGGACGGCGACCGCTACCGGTTGGATGTCTTCGGTCCGCTGACGAACGGCGGCAACGGCTTGCGGCGGCGGCTGTGGTTCGACCGGCAACGGCTGCTGGTCGTCCAGGCGGAACGGCTCACGGATTCCGGGAACATCGACGCATCGATTCGCTATGACGATTTTCGTCCCGTGGGAACGGATGCCGTACCGGTCTCTTCGCCGGACTCTGCGCAGGACCGGATGCTACGCCCCTTCAAAATCTCCCTCGAGGACGGGCGCGGAGAGGGAAGCGTACAGATCATGTTTCACGAACTGATTCCCAATCAACCGCTCAAGCCGTCCGACCTGGGCCGAGGATGAATACGAAGAAGACAGTCGGAAACGGAACGGTCGGACCATGAAAATCCTGGCGGTGGATACGGCGACGGCGTGGCAGAGCGTGGCGCTCTTGGACGATGCAACGGTCCTGGCCCTCGAGGAGCAGGAAGCCCGCGGTTCCCACACCCGACTGCTGCTACCGGCCATCCGCCGACTCTTCGCGCGCACCGGATTATCCCTCGCGCGGCTCGATGGTCTTGCCGTGTCCGCGGGACCGGGCTCCTTTACCGGCCTGCGGGTCGGCCTGGCCACGCTGCTCGGGTTCAGGACGATCAGCGGTCTGCCCTTGGCGGTCGTGCCCACGCTCGAAGGCATGGCTTGGAATTTCCACGGAACCGACGTGCCTCTCTGTCCGATCGTCAACAGCAGGCGCGGTGAAGTGTACTGGGCGCTCTTTCGTTGGCACGGCGATCGGTTGGAACGGCTCGCGGCCGAACGCGCCGGAACGGCGGCCCAACTCGCCGCCACGTTGAGCGGGCGGACGATGCTGTACGGGGAGGGATGGACCACCGAGGGGGAGGCCATCCGCGCCGCCTGCACCGGCAAGCTTCGCGCCCTGATCGAGACTCCGGACCGGAATCAGACTCCCTCCGCGGTGTCGGTCGGTTACGCGGGCATCGACAAGCTGCGGCGGGGTGAACGGGCGGGGCTCGGCGTCAGCCCGCTCTATGTGCAGCGGCCGGAGGCCGAAGTAAAGTACGATGAATCCGGCGGCCTGTCTCCGCTGGCCCGGCGGCGGGCCAAGTTGGCCCGTAAACTGGCGCCACGATAACGAAACCACACAAACGACGACGGCGCACATGACGGTTTCTCCATGCGAAATTCTCCCGGCCACCGATGCCGATCTGTCCGACATTCTGGCGATCGAAGAAGCTTGCTTCTCGGCCCCGTGGACGCGCAAAATGATGGAAGCGGAGATGAGCGGGAACCCTTTCGCTCATTTTCTCGTCGCCCGGCGGGCGACCGCCGAAGGAGGAACATCGGCATCCATTGTCGGGTACGTGTGTTTTTGGATCGTGTTTGAGGAAGTCCGGTTGATGAATCTCGCGGTCATTGAGTCGATGCGGTGCAAGGGAATCGCCACCTCTCTGGTCACCGCAGCTCTTCAAGCCGGTGCACTCCAGTCAGCCGTGCGTGCGGTGCTCGAAGTCCGCGCATCGAACGGCGCGGCGCAAACCCTCTATCAGAATCTCGGATTTCGGCAGACCGGTCTCAGGCCGAACTACTACTCGGCACCGCTCGAAGATGCGGTGCTGATGGAGTTGGATTCCCTGGCGCCGGAAGCGGGCAACCGCTCCCTTGCGGGGGATCATACGGAAGGTCATCCATCCATGGGGCAGCCACTCAAACCAGGAGGTGCGACATGCTGACGGACAATGTGATCATGGAACGGCTCCGCCAATCCAACACAGAATTCCGTGAATTGGAGGAGTCCCACCACCGCCTCGATCTGGAGCTCAACGATCTGCAGAGACGCCACGTCCTGACCCCGGCCGAAGAGTTATCCAAGAAACAACTGCAAAAGGAAAAACTCGCGAAGAAAGACAAGATGGCCGAGATGATCCGCGTCTACCGCGACCACGGACTGCAGGCGACCGCCCATTAGCGGAAGCCCGTGACCGTCCGACGGAACGCCAACGGCCGCAGAGTTCATACCTATGGCTCCCAGTATCCATCCGCTGGCCGCACACATTCAAACCGTCAAGCGGCGCCTGCTCATCATCGGCGCCACGATCCTGGTGGCACTGGCCGTTGCCTTCACGTTCTCGGCGGAGATGGTGGCATGGCTGAATCGGCCCTTCCCCGATCAACTGGTGTTTTACGGGCCCACTGAAGCGCTCTTTGCCTCGATCAAGGTCTCGTTTCTGGCGGCCATCCTGGCCAGCCTCCCGGTCGTGTTTTACCAGTTCTGGAAATTCGTCGAACCAGCGCTGCTCCCGAAGGAGCAGCGCTGGGGGATTCCGATCTTCCTGCTGGCCGGCGCGCTCTTTGCGCTCGGCCTGATCTTTTGCAACCTGGTCATCCTGCCGCTGGTCATCGATTTCTTCGTCAGCTTCGGCATGGACCGCGATATCACGCCGCAACTCAGCGTGGGCACCTACATCGACTTCAACGTCAAATTTCTCCTGACCTTCGGATGCGCCTTCGAGTTGCCCCTAATCCTGACGATCCTGGCGCGGGTCGGCGTGGTATCGGCGCAGGTTCTGGCCGCCTATCGCAAGCACGCCATTCTGGGCTCGTTGATCATCTCCGCCATCGTCACTCCCGACGCAACCCTGTTCACCATGCTGCTCATGGCCGTGCCGCTCATGATACTGTATGAAGTCGGCATCATCGGCGCGAAGATCTTCGGACGTGCGCCGACGGACATGGACCTGCCGCTCGATCCGGACCTTCCTGTCGGAACAGCGGGGCATCGCGTCCGCTAATGCAGGGGGTGTCATGACAGTCATCGCTTCTCGTCTCCTACAATTGCTCTGGTTCGTGATCCTCGCAGGCCTGGCGTTTCCGGCCGCGGCGCAACACGGACCGCAGCCCGACGACCCGACTCAAACCATCCCCGCGCAGCAAGCGGCCAGCATTCAGGCGCTCACGGCGGCAGGTAATCAATCGCTCTATGCCGGATCGTTCGGGCACGGGTTGTTCCACAGCGGCGATCGCGGCGCGACGTGGACCAAGTCGGGCGACGGCATCACCGACCCGTTCATTCTCTCCCTGGCCACCTCGAAAGACGGCACGGTGTACGCCGGCACGTTCCGCGGCGGGGTATTCCGGACGCGGGATCATGGAAAAACCTGGCGGCCCGTCAACGACGGCCTCAAGCGGCACGAGATCAAGACCCTGCTGCCGGTCGGGGATGTGCTGTACGCCGGCACCGCCGATGGCGCTTATCGTCTCGGACGAGGCGAGGACCGGTGGGCGGTCGTCACGACGGGGCTCGACGAAATTCTGGTCCACGCGCTGGCGCAATCGTCCGACGGCACGCTGTATGCCGGCACGTCGGGAAAAGGCGTGCTGCGGTTCAAAGCCAACTCGACGGGCTGGGTACGCTTGCGTCAAGGATTGAAAGATCATGAAGGCATGATCGAAAATTTCATCCGGGTCTTGACCATCGACTCGGAAGGTGCGATCTATGCCGGCACGTTCGACGGCGGCGTCTTTCGAAGCGAGGACGCGGGCGCGACCTGGCGCCCGATCAGCCGGGCGTTGCCGAACGATTCGATTCGAGGCATCGTGTTCAACACTCGAGGCCTCTTCGTCGCCACCGGCCACGGCATCTTCAAGACCGTCGACAGGGGACGCCAGTGGACGCCGCTCAACAACGGACTGACCAGCATGTCCGTCCAGGTGCTCATCGAATCGGATTCCGGCTCGCTGTACGCCGGCACCAACGCCGGAGCGTTCCGCAGCGACGACGACGGAAAGACATGGGCCGCGATCAATCACGGACTCGAGGGGGGGCTGCCGCCACCGCCCTTCCTCTTTCGCTAACACCAGGGGAAAGGATACATGACGATGTCAGAAGCAACCGACAAGACCAAGGCCACCATCGCAGTCACGAGCAAGGGGCAACCGATGGGAGAAATCGTGCTGCGCTTCTTCCACAGCGTGGCGCCCGGTCATGTGAAAAACTTCGTGGATCTGGCCCAGAAAGGGTTCTACAACGGCACCGCGTTTCACCGCGTCATTCCTGGTTTCATGATCCAAGGCGGCGATCCCAACAGTAAGAGCGCCGACCGGGCCTCGCACGGCACGGGCGGTCCCGGCTACCGCATCAAGGCCGAGTTCAACAGCACGCCGCACAAGCGGGGCATTCTCTCCATGGCCCGCGCCAACGATCCGGACAGCGCCGGCTCCCAATTCTTCATCTGCGTCGCCGACGCCAACTTTCTGGATTGGCAGTACACGGCCTTCGGCGAAGTCGTCAGCGGCATGGACGTGGCCGACAAAGTCGTGAGCGTCAAGCGGGACGGCCGCGACAATCCGCTGGAACGGATCGAAATGACGGTCACGATTTCGGAAGGTTGACGTCACCAGGGGTTAGGTTGAAATGGGGATATGTCGTTTCAGCCTCCGGCGCCTCCTCGTCGCACCCTTGACCTGCCTCTGCCTGTCGGGATGCACCATTCCACAGACGCCCTATCGCACGGTCTACGAAGACCCGGTCAATTACGTTCGCCTGGAACTGGACGACACCGTGTTGCCCGAATGGTCGCCGGGCCATCATTCGCATCCCCGAACCTTTACCTCGGAGGAAATCGTCGCGATCCTCACCGGCATGAAAGTGCAGGAACACCGCATCTGGCTGCAGAAGTGGATTCAGGGGGAAGCCCCGCTGGTGCCCGCCTTTCGTGACGAGGAAGTCACGATCCTCGCGCCGCAGATCGCGGAAGCCTTCGCCGCGGCGGCGTATAACGAACGCATCACGTTTTATCTGAGCGAGCCGCAGACGTCGGCCAAACGCCTGATCACCACCGGCGGGCTCTACGTGCGGGATTCGGAGATACATGTGCTGTTGGGCAACTGGCAAATCGTGTACGGCATTCCCCTGTACGGCATGATCTACGACCGCCGGTATCCCATGCGCCCAACCGTCGCCAAGGGCTTCGACCTTTTCTTCCAGCCGGCGGACGCCGTCATCATTCAGAACAGCAGTTTTCTCGATATCTTGTTCGCCAACAACAAGGACGAACTCGTCATCAATATCGACCGGCTTCCCGCCGCGATGGTCATGGCCCCGCCACTTAAGTAAATCTGCTCGCAGCGTCAGCTGATCCTGCCGAAAGGACTCCACGTATTCGGCTGATTTCATTGACAACATCGGGGCTCACTGTTAGCGTTTCCTAGTCGGCCACACGGAGGTCCGTTTTGGGTATCGACCGCAGCAAGATCTTGCACAGCGCGCAGCTGTTCGCGTCGAAAGGGCAGTTCGACGCCGCCATCAACGAATGGAGAAAGCTGTCGGCCGAATCGCCCGCGGACGGGAGCATCTACAATTCCATCGGCGAACTCCATTTGAAGCGGAACGCGTCCGGCGAAGCGGTCGCGGCGTTTCTGCAGGCCGCCAATGCGTTTCGGGCGGAAGGGGCCACCCTCAAGGCCATCGCCACCTATAAGAAGATCCTCAAACTCGATCCCTCCCGCTACGACATCTACCGCTACCTCGGCGACCTCAATGCCGAGCGCGGCCTGCTCAGCAGCGCGGTGCAGGATTACCTGACGCTGGGCAAGTACTATCTGAAGGAGCGCAAGACCAAGGAAGCACTCGAGGTCTATAAAAAGATCGTCAGTCAGGATCCGTCGAATCTCGATGCGCAGCAACGCGTCGCCGAGTTGTGCGTGCAGGAGAACATGCAGGATGAGGCGACGAAGGTCTACCTGCAGCTCGGCCGCGAGCGTTCCGCCCAACAGCGGTACAGCGAAGCCAAAGAAGCCTATCAATCGGTCCTGCGCATCGATCCGTCCAACAACGAAGCCAGCCAGTTCATCGAGCATTTCGAGAAATCGGGCGGCGACCCGACCCGGATCGCCAGAAGCACCGCGACGGCTCCCACGGCGGGAAAATCCCTTGAACCGATGGATCTCCTGGCCGAAGCCCGGCGGCGCATCGAAGAGAAGCAATTTGCGGGCGCGGAAGCGATTCTCAACCAGCTGCTCTCGAAGGAGCCTGGAAATCCCCAGGTGTGTCAGCTGCTGGCCCGATTGCATTTGCATCAGGGCCAACTGCAGATCGCCCTCGGTGAGTACCGATTTCTAGCCGGCGCGGCGTTGCGGGCGCAGGAATACCCGCAGGCGGAGGCGCTGATTCGAGAATTTCTGACCGTCGAGCCCGATTCGGTGCCGCTCCTCGAACTGCACGGGGAGCTGTATGAAGAGCAGGGAGACCCGGCCACGGCCGTCCTGCACTACGGCAAGGCGGTGGAAGTCCTGCTCGAGCATCCTGAGCCTGGCCTCCCCACATTGCCCGAGGAACTCTTTGAAAAGATCAAGCAACTCGCCCCGGAGAGCCCGGTCATTCAACGATTGGAAGCGCTGCTCAATGGCGGCTCCCCCGCCGCCGAATCCGTCGCCGTGCAAACGGACCAGACCGCCCCTGCAACGAATACGCTCCCCGTTGCCGGCACGCGGGCGGACCATGAATGGGAAGCCACGTCTCACCACTCGAGCGAACCGGAGTTCCGCCTCGCGTCCTCCGATACCGCCTCTTCAGTCGCCATCGCTCCGTCGGGGGCCACATCCCAAGCGGGCGCCGTGGGAAGATCCGGTTCGGACCAACCGACGGCAGACATGTCTGTCGCGGTCCCGTCTCTGACACGAGACGCCCAGCTTCGCTCGTTCTTGGACGCGGGACAGACCACGGAAGCGGAGCTGTGGCTGAATCGGTTGGTCGGCCAGGCGCCGCAGGACGCCGGGCTACGCGAATTGTTGGGCGGACTCTGCGAATACAAGGGAGACTCGGCCGCCGCCGCATTGCACTATGCACAGGCGTTGGAACTGTACGTTTCTACCCCGCCCGAAACCGTTACCGAACCGCTCAGCGCGTTGTACCTCAAGCTCAGCATGCTGGCGCCGGCCCATCCGCTTGTCGAACAATTAGCTCCGTTGTTCGCTCCCCGGGAGAATCCCCAGGGTGCAACGGCGGACACGGTCACCGAGATGGCCGATGAACTCGACCCGGAGGTGCATTACACGCTCGGCATAGCCTACAAGAACATGGGCCTCCTCGATGAAGCTCAGGAAGAATTCTCCGTCGCGATGCGAGCACAGGCCGTGTTCCTGGACTCTTGCCTCATGACCGCCGTGTGTTTGAAGGAACGCGGGCAGGCCGATGCGGCCAGCGCCCAGTTGGAGCGGTTGCTGACGGATTCCCGTTGCCAGGGAGCCAAGGGTCAGGCGATTCGGTACGAATTGGGCTTGCTCTACGAGCAACAGGGAAAGTGGGAGCAGGCCGTGACGATGTTCGAGTCGATTCCCACCTTCCACGACGTTCCGGAGAGATTGTCCTCGATCCGCGCGGAACACCCCGCTTCCGAGCCTGCCGCCAAAGCGTTCGGATACGCCAGCTGACTATTGGTCACTCAAGGTCAAATTCGAAATACGAAACTCGAAATCCGAAACATGGGATGGGAAGTTCCAAATCCCAAATACCCAAATCACAAAATCCAAGGCTCAAGGCCAAACTCGAAATACGAAGCTCGAAATCCGAAACCAGGTGCAGTCGAACTACAGTACGGGATTCGGGGCGGGCCGCCCCGCGAGGACCGCGTCCACGTTGCGTAGGCAGATCATGCCCATCTGCACCCGCGCATACCAGGTGGCTGATCCTAAGTGCGGCAGCAACACAACGTGCGGCAATGAGCTGAGCCCGGGATGCAGGCGAGGCTCGTCTTCATAGACGTCGAGGCCGGCCCCGGCGATCGTGCGGCGCTCCAATGCGTCCACCAGTGCCGCTTCGTCCACGATCGGTCCCCGAGCCGTATTGATGAGAATCGCCGTCTGTTTCATTGCCGCCAGTTCGGATGCGCCGATCAGGTGCCGTGTCTGCTCGGTCAGCGGCACATGGACGGACACGAAATCCGAATCGCGCAGCAGGTCGGGCAGCGAGACACCTGCCCATTGAGCGCCGGGCGGGGAGGTGAGTCGCGTGCCTCGATTGTAATAGTGCACCGGCATGCGAAAGCCGACAGCCCGGTGAGCCACAGCCTGACCGATTCGTCCCATCCCGATAATGCCCAGCGTCCGACCGGCAACCTCGGCGCCCAACAGCTGCGTCGCCGACCACCCGGTCCAGTCTCCCGCCCGCACCAGCGCATCGCCTTCCACGACCCGACGGGCCGTAGCCAAGATCAGCGCCCAGGTCAGGTCCGCGGTGGCGTCCGTCAGGACGTCCGGCGTATTCGTCAGGACGATCGAGTGATGTCGAGCGGCCGCGAGATCGATATTATTATAGCCGACAGCATAGTTGGCCACGACTTTGAGCCGGGATGCGGCAGAGAGACTTTGCGCGTCGATGCGCTCGGATAATGTGACGATGGCCGCAGTCGCCTCCTGCAATCCTTGCCGCAGCACGGCAGGGGAAGGTGGACCTTCCTCCGGTTCCGTCAGCAACTGGTACCGCTCACGGACGGTCGCCATGACCGGCTCCGGCAACAGTCTGGACACATAGAGGAGGGGACGGCTCTCGCTCATCGTGACGGCATCTTACCGAGTCAGAACCGGGACGACAACCGACCGGTCGGTTTCCGCTTGCGACATGCTTGCGAAAGCGGGCATCCATCTCTCATCAGACTCAAGGATGGGGAAAACAAATCGCCTGGTTTCCCGCTTCCGCGGGAATGACAGACTTCCGTGGGATTGTGGGTTCTTGTGATTTGGCTGTTGCCATTTGAGTGTCGAGTTTTGTGATTTGAGTCTTGGTTTTGGAACTATCCCCCTCTCTATCGTTTCGAATTTCGGATTTCGAATTTCGAGTTTGGCCTTGTGCCTTGGCCGTTCCATTTGTTATTCTCGTGCACCTTCCACGCATGCACCATTTCAACGGGCGATCCCAAGGAGTCAGACCATGGCCAGCATCAAGCGGGCGTTGATCAGCGTTTCAGACAAGACAGGAGTCGTGGATTTGGCCAAGGGACTCGAAGCCTTGGGCGCCGAGATCCTTTCGACGGGGGGCACGGCCAAGGCGCTCCGCGACGCGGGCGTCAAGGTCACCGACGTGGCCGCCTATACCGGTTCCCCCGAAATTCTCGACGGCCGCGTCAAGACCTTGCATCCGAAAATTCACGGCGGCCTGTTGGGGCGCCGGTCCGTTCCCGCACACGTCGACCAGATGAAGCAGCACAACATCGGGCCGATCGATGTGGTCGTCGTGAATCTCTATCCGTTCGAGGCCACGATCTCCAAACCCCATTGCCCGTTCGACGAAGCCATCGAGAATATCGACATCGGCGGCCCTTCGATGCTGCGGTCGGCGGCCAAGAATCATGAGGACGTCTTCGTCGTCGTCGACCCGGCCGACTATCCGCGCGTGCTGGAAGCGGCCAAGAGTACCGGCGACACGGGACCGCTCCGCCGGGAACTGGCCATGAAGGTGTTTCAGCATACGGGACGCTACGACAGCCTGATTGCGGGATATCTCGAAAAACAGATCCACGGCGCCACCGCCAAATTTCCGAAAATATTGTCGCTGCAATACGAGCTGGCCGAGACCCTTCGCTACGGAGAAAATCCCCACCAGCAGGGCGCCTTTTACCGCGAGCTCCATTCACAGGAGCCCTCCGTCTCGCGCGGCAAGATTCTCCACGGCAAGGCCATGTCGTACAATAATTTTCTCGATGCGAATTCCGCGCTGGAATTGGCCAAGGAATACGATGAGACGGCGGTCGCGATCATCAAGCACAACAATCCCTGCGGCGTCGCGTTGGGGGCCACACCGGTAGAGGCCTACGTCAAAGCCCGCGAGACCGATCCGGTTTCGGCCTTCGGCGGCGTCATTGCCTTCAACCGCCCCGTGGATCTCGCGGCGGCGAAAGAGATCACGTCCACGTTCGTGGAGGTCGTCATCGCCCCGGGATTTACGGATGATGCGCTGGCCGAGCTCAAACGCAAGAAGGATCTGCGACTACTCGACGTCGGGCCGCTGGTGAAGGTCACGCAAGAAGGCTACGATCTGAAAAAGCTGGTCGGCGGCCTGATCATCCAGGATCGCGACTTGGGCGTGTTGACCGATCTACGGTCGCTCTCGGTTCCCACCGTCCGCAAGCCCACCGACGAAGAATATGCGGCCTGTGCCTTTGCCTGGAAGGTCTGCAAACACGTCAAGTCCAACGCCATCATTTATGCGAAACCCGGCCAGACGGTCGGAATCGGCGCCGGTCAAATGAGCCGGGTGGACAGCGTCAAGCTCGCGGCCATGAAAGCGCAGATGCCGATCAAAGGCTGCGTCATGGCGTCGGACGCGTTCTTTCCCTTCCGGGACGGGATCGACGCAGCGGCGCAAGCCGGCATCACCGCCGTCATTCAGCCCGGCGGATCCATTCGAGACGCGGAGATCGTCAAGGCGGTGGACGAGCACGGCATGACCATGATCCTCACCGGCATGCGCCACTTCCGCCACTGACGGATGTCGGCACGACGTTCCAGCCTCGGCCTCTTCTCGCGCAGGGCGCGGTCGCGCCATCAGGCGGACCTCTCTCCCTCCCGCACCTGCGCGTGTTCGCCTGGTGCAGAGTCATACGGTGAGCCTTCGTGAAAATTCTCGTCGTCGGAAGCGGGGGACGCGAACATGCCATCGTCTGGACACTCGGGCAAAGCCCGAGAAAACCCACCATCTTTTGCGCTCCAGGCAACGCCGGAATCGCTTCCCTCGCGACCTGCGTACCCATTGCCGCTCACGATGTTGAAGCCCTGAAAGACTTCGTCGTCCGCAATCACATCGATCTGACCGTCGTGGGACCGGAAGTACCGCTCGCCCTGGGCATCGCCGATGAGTTTCGCAAACATCGGTTGAAAATATTCGGCCCCACCAAAGGCGCGGCGCGCCTCGAAGCCAGCAAGAGTTTTTCCAAAGAGCTCATGCAACGGGCCGGCATTCCCACCGCACGGGCCAAGAGCTTTACCGACGCGGCGTCGGCGCTCGCGTATGCCGACCAGCAGCCGCTCCCCATGGTGATCAAGGCGGACGGCCTCGCGCAAGGCAAAGGCGTGATGATCGCCACGAACCGGCAGCAGGCGCGGGAGGCGATCGTCGACTGTATGGAGAAGGCCGTCTTCGGCGAGGCCGGAAAAGAAGTGCTGATCGAGGAATTTCTCGACGGAGAAGAATTGACGATCATGGCCTTCACCGACGGTCGCACGATCGTGCCGATGCCGCCGGCCCAGGATCACAAGCGGGTCGGAGACGGGGATACCGGCCTGAATACCGGCGGTATGGGGGCCTATGCGCCTGCGCCGCTCGGCACGGCGGTGCTTCGCGAACAAGTCCGGCAACAGGTCCTGGAGCCCATCGTGACTCACCTCTCCAGGATCGGCTCCCCATTCCAGGGTGTGCTGTACGCCGGTCTCATGGTCGTGAAGGGGGTGCCGTACGTCCTGGAGTTCAACGCTCGGATGGGCGACCCCGAAACCCAAGTGGTCCTGCCGCTGCTGAAGACGGACTTGCTCGAAGTCATCGAGGCGGTCGTCGAACACCGGCTGGATCAGATTGGCGTCGAATGGAGCAAGGAGGCGGCCGTCTGCGTCGTCATGACGTCGGGCGGGTACCCCGGTCCATACCGAACCGGCGTGCCGATTCGTGGCTTGTCGGAGGTCCCCCCGGAGCATGCCGTCATCTTCCACGCAGGAACGGCGTTCGATCAGCAAGCCGTCGTGACCGCCGGCGGGCGTGTCCTGGGCATCACGGGATTGGGATCCGACATTGCGTCGGCTCAACAGACGGCGTATCGCGCCGCCAACGCGCTTTCATTCGACGGCTGTCACTACCGTCGGGACATCGCCCATCGAGCCTTGCATCCTCGTACGTCCAGTTGAGCAGCCCCGACCGGCTCATGGCCACCGTCCATCCATTGTCCCCGGCCACGATCCCGACACTTGCCTCCTCCGTTCGTTCGGTCATACGGGACGGAGGCCTCATCGCCATACCGACGGAAACCTTCTATGGCTTGGGCGCAAATCCGTTCGATACCGCGGCCGTCGATCGTCTGCTGGCCATCAAGAACCGGGAGGAGGGGAAACCGATCCTGGTGCTGATCGGTGACGTCGGCCAACTTCCCCTGCTAATTGCCGACATGCCGCGCATCGGACACATCCTGACGGAGGCCTTCTGGCCGGGCGCCCTGACGATCCTCCTGCCGGCCCATCCGTCCCTTCCTCTCAATCTGACGGCGCGAAGCGGACTGGTCGGCGTACGGTTGAGTTCCTGCGTTTCGCTCACGGAACTCCTGAAACAGATCGGCCCGGTCACGGGAACCAGCGCCAACCGATCAGGCCATCCGCCGGCAGCCACCGCCGAACAGGTGCAACAGGAGTTGGGGCACGAAGTCGATATGATCTTGGACGCCGGCAGGACAGCAGGCGGCCTGCCGTCCACCGTGGTGGATGTCCGTGAACCGGTCCGGATTGTTCGAGACGGCGCAATCCCTCGACAGACGATACGGAACGTGTTAGAGACACACGGGATTGTGCTGGCCGCTTAGACCACAGCCGCTGCAATGAACGCAGCAACGCACGGAGGAGGAGAGGCATGACATTGGCGACACGGGTGATGAAGCATGGCGTGGCGATACTGGCCGTCGGTTGTATGCTGACCCTGGCTGGCTGCGACTACTGGCCGCCGGCGCTCCAAACCCAGATCGAGCAGCTTCGTTCTGAACTGCAGACCGTCACTGCCGAGAAGAGTCAATTGCAGACGCAGCTGGCGTCCATCGCCAAGGTGAAGGACGACCTGCAGGTCCAGGTCGACGATCTCAGCCGTGCGAACCGCGACAAGAGTGCCATGATCGCCAATCTTCAAAACAGCGTGACCTCCCTGCAGGAGCGGGTCCATAAGACATCCAAGGCGGGGGCAAGCAAGGCCGTACCGGCCAAAGCACACGCCAAGGCGAAACCCAAGACGGTGGTCAAGACGTCGGCCAAGAAACGGCCGGCCGCCAAGGCAACCGCCCAGCGATAGCGGAGGCGGCCGATACCCGGTTATTTTGAAGAGGGAGTCGTGGACGGGGTCGACGCCGGAGCAGACGTGGGCGCCGGTGCGGACGTTGACGTGCCGGTCGAGGTGTTGGTCGACGGAGGCGCACTCGTCGTCGGTGCCGCCGTGGAAGCGGCTGCCGGAGCCGGCTCTTTCTTGTCAGCCGTGGATTCTCCTCCCGCTGAAGGCGGCTTCAGCTTGTCCGAATAGTCGGTCACATACCAGCCGCTGCCCTTGAACATGATGGCCGGAGAGGAGATCAACCGCTGCACCGGCTTGCCGCATCGTTCGCACGCGGCAATCGGATCGTCCTTGATGCTTTGCTTGATCTCGAACTTGTACGCGCATCCCTCGCACAGATACTCATAGATCGGCACAGGATTCCTCCTTCGCTCACTCGTGCAGCACACACTCGTCTACGTGATCAGGTAAGTCTAGCCAACGCCTTGTCAAGTCGTTCCAACCCCCGTGTGATCGTCTCCATGCCGGTGGCATAGGACAACCGGACGTGCGCCTGGCTGCCGAACGGCTCGCCCGGGACGACGGCGATGTGCGCGGTGTTCAGCAAATAGTTGGCCAGATCCGTTGGCGTCTTGACCACGCCGTCGGGCCCGCGCCGACCCAGGACGCCGGATACATTGGGAAACGCGTAGAATGCACCGGTCGGCATACGGCACGAGACGCCGCGTATCGCGTTCAATCCTTCCACAATCACGCGTCGCCGCCGATCGAACTCCACGACCATCCGTTCGGTGAAGGCACCGCCGTCCCGCAGCGCCGCGACGGCCGCTTTCTGGGAAATCGAACAGGGATTCGACGTACTCTGGCTTTGAACGTTCCCCATGGCCGCGATCAACTCGCGAGGACCGGCCGCGTATCCGATTCGCCATCCCGTCATGGCATAGGCTTTGGACACGCCGTTGATGATGACCGTACGGGCGGCGATGTCGGCGCCGAGCGTCGCGATGCTGACGTGGACGGTCCCGTCGTACACGATCTTCTCATAGATTTCGTCCGAGATCACCAGCAGATCGTGCCGAAGCGCAATGGCCGCGATGGCCTCGAGCGTCGCTCGGCCGTAGGTCGCGCCGGTCGGGTTGCAGGGGCTGTTCACGAGAATCGCTTTCGTGCGCGGCGTGATCAGTCGTTCGAGTTCCTCGGCGTCGATCGCGTAGCCCTCTTCCTCCTTGGTGGGGAGGAGCACCGCCGTGGCGTCATTCAAGAGGGCCTGGTCCGAGTACGAGACCCAATAGGGAGTCGGGATGATGATCTCGTCTCCCGCTTCCAACAGCGCCTCCGCCACGTTGTACAAGGAATGTTTGGCCCCGCACGAAATCAGCACCTGGGACTTCTCGTACCGAAGGCCCAACTCATGTTGCAGCTTGTCGACGACGGCGCCGCGCAGTTCTTCGGTTCCGGACGACGGCGTATACTTGGTGAACCCGGCACGAATCGCCGCCTCCGCCGCCGCCTTAACCGAGTCCGGCGTGTCGAAATCCGGCTCGCCGGTCGAAAAGTCGACCACGTCGATTCCCTGGGCCGCCATGGCTTTCGCCGTCGCAGCCATGGCCAACGTGGGGGAGGGAGCAATGCGCCCGACGCGGGAAGCCAATTTCATGGTTTGAGACTCCGTATGCGTGTCTGGAGGCGCCGCGCCACCTCCGGGTGAAGAAACGCGGTCAGCGACCCGCCGTGCATCGCGATGTCCTTGATGATCGTCGATGAGAGATAGGAATATTCTTCGCTCGGCATGAGGAACACCGTCTCGACCTGCTTCGCCAGCTTGCGATTGACCAGCGCCATTTGAAATTCGTGCTCGAAATCCGAAATTGCGCGCAAGCCTCGAATGATCGCATGCGCCCCGGACTTCTGAACGTAATCCACCAGCAACCCGTCAAAGGTCACGACCTCGACCTGTCCGAGGTCCTTCATGACCAGCTTCACCATCTCGACGCGCTCCGCCATGTCGAACAGCGGATGCTTGGTGGGGTTCGGGGCGACGGCCACCACCACCTTGTCGAACACGCGCAGGCTGCGCGTAATGATGTCCGCATGCCCGTGGGTAATCGGGTCGAAGGTGCCGGGGCAGATGGCGATCTTCATGCCGAACCCCCTGGCCGGGGGGCCGCGCCATAGAGAAAGAGGGCGGTATCGCCGTACAGATATCGTCGGATCAGCGCCGCGCCCGCCACCGACGGCGGCAACACGGCCCTGGCGTCCTGCTCAATGACCATCACTCCGTCCTCCGCGAGAAGCTCCGTTGCCCACACGATCCGCACAGTTTCGATCGCCTGCGTATCGGCGTACGGCGGATCGGCAAACACGACGCCGTACGGCCCGTCCCACCAATCGGGCCGCGCCAGGAAATTCTCCGTGCGACCGACCCTCACCTGCGCGTGGTCTTCAAACCCGCAGGCCGCCAAATTCTTTCGCAGCACCTGCAGTGCGCGAGAATCGCATTCCACAAACGTGACCGCCGTCGCCCCGCGGCTGATCGCTTCGATTCCGACCGCCCCGGTCCCGGCGTACAAATCCAAAAATCGTCTGCCCGACACTCGAGCACCAAGAATGGAAAAGAGCGCCTCGCGCACCTTATCTGACGTAGGACGCAGCGTCGTCCCTTGTGGCCCACACAAGTGTCGACCTCGGTGGGATCCGGCGATGATGCGCATAGTCAGTCAGGTGAGAGGACGCTCAGGAGCGAATGACTCTAACATAGCGTTTTTGAAGGGGTCAAGGAGCGTGCGCGCGAGGAAATCTTCGACGAGCAGATTCGGCCATCCGAGCTCATGGCCAGAATCCGGTTCACATGAATGGTGTTATTTTGACGAGGTATGCGTCGCTGACTATAATTTGCGGAGGTGAGGCCGACCTGTGCGGCGAGAGACGCCAGGGCGGAACAACAACCGGCTCGATGACTCTCGCAACCGCGAGAAGAGGATGCGTTATCGAGCCGCCACCGGCGTGCTCGGCTGCGCATCGCGTGCGGCAAGGCTCTTACGCCGATTATTCGAAATCGTGCGATCGATGATCGCGCCGCAGTTGATGCACTTCCAGGCGTAGAAAATCAGGAAGAAATCCGAGAACCGCTCCAGCATCATGAGACCTTTGCACTTCGGACATTCCATCGTTCCCTCCCAGGTGATGACGTGCACAGCTGCGGGCATGGCTAAGCAAAAGCTACACCACATGGCTCCCATACGTAATTTCAACACCTTAGATGCTACGTATTTGCCACCAAGGGGGATCCAAGGCTTCTTTTCCCGGTACAAAAACGTTCACCGTGTCATATTTTTGTTCGGGAAAAGCAGAAATCCAAGGAATGCCGACGAGGGCGACAGGCATGGGTATCTCGCACTGGCCGGAGGCTGAACGGCCCCGGGAACGACTCTTGGCTCGCGGCGCCGCCGCCCTGACGGATGCGCAACTGCTGGCGATCCTGCTGCGGGTTGGTCGCCAACGGTCCACGGCAGTCGACGTCGGGATGGACATCCTGCACCACGTGGGCGGACTCAGCGGGTTGGCCCAATGTGGACTTGAGGAACTGTGCGCCGTCCCCGGCGTCGGCGAGGCCAAGGCCGCGCAACTCAAGGCCGCGCTGGAACTGGGACGACGAGCGATGGCGATGCCCTTGTCGAAAGGCACGAGAATTTCTTCCAGCCGGGATCTGTTCAATCACTTTCATTCCAGCCTCCGGGATCTCCGCCACGAAATCTTTAAGGTGGTCCTGTTAGACGCCAAACATGGCATCGTGAGGGAGACCACGGTGTCGGAGGGCAGCCTGACTCTCAGTATTGTTCATCCCCGAGAAGTGTTTTCACTGGCGGTGAAGGAGTCCGCGGCGGCGGTCATCTTTCTCCATAACCATCCAAGCGGCGATCCCACACCCAGCCGGGAAGACCGATTGCTCACCGCCAGGCTGGTCGCGGCAGGGGAGATTCTCGGCATTCGCGTACTTGACCATCTCGTCATCGGTGACGGACACTATGTCAGTTTTGCCGATCAAGGATGGCTGCATCGATCCGACAAGACTGACCTGACCCCAGAGGAGGCAATCGAACTGTAATCCATCCCTCCGGAAGTCCAGACGCTTCCGGCCAACCCAGAGGAGGGCCTCATGAACGAGCTGCGGACCGCATCTCTCAGGAATGTGGCTGTGATCGGGAGCCGGGGGGCAGGAAAAACATCGCTTGCGGAGGCCTTGCTCTTCTCTGCCGGAGCCGTCTCGAAACTGGGCACCATCGCGCAAGGGTCGACCGTCTCGGACTTCGAACCGGAAGAGCAGCGGCACCGCAGCTCCGTCAGTACCGCTCTCCTTCGGTTTGCCTGGAATCAGACAACCATCACGCTGCTCGACACGCCGGGTTCGCTGAGTCTCCTCGGCGAGCCTCTGACGGCGCTGGAAGCCGCGGACGCCGTCATCGTCGTGCTGAATCCCGATACCGGCATCCGCAGTGAGTTGATTCGGCTGTGGGCCCGGGCTCGGGAGCGACGTCTGCCGTGCCTGCTGTTTGTCAACGAACCCGAGACTCAATCGAAGCCCCTCGACGAGTTGCTGGCCGCGTGCCGGCGTGAACTCGACATCAGTCCCGTGCCCATGACGCTGCCCTGTTATCGCGATACGGCGATGGAAGGCGTCGTGGACCTCCTCGGTCACACGGTCATCCGATCCAAAGCCGACAGTCCCAAGTGCGAGACCGGCGCCGTGCCTGACGCGATCGTGCCGCAGGTCACCGAGAGCGTGAAGCGCCTCCAAGAAGCCGTCGCCGACATGGATGACCGATTGTTGGAGCGGTACCTTTCTGCGGGAGAACTGACGGCCGATGAACTGGCGTCCGGCATTCGAATCGGCGTGCACAAGGCGGAATTGGTCCCGCTCTATCGCGGCTCCGCGTTGAGAAACATCGGCGTCGCACCTTTGTTGGCCGGCATCAAGGAATGGCTTCCGTCCCCGGAGGAACGGCCGCAGGCGATGCCGCTCAGCGACATAGATCATGACGGAGCCGATGGTGTCACGTCCAAGCCCCATAATCCGGCGTCCTTTTCCGGGTTCATCTTCAAGACACTCATCGATCCGTTCGTCGGGCGACTGTCGTACGTGCGCATCGTCTCAGGCGTGTTACAAACCGACTCCATGATTTTTAACGGCTCGAGACAGATCAAGGAAAAATGCGGCCATCTGTATGCGCTACTCGGGAAAAAGCACACGGTTCTGTCGTCGGCCACGGCCGGAGAGATCGTCGCCATCGGGAAACTGAAAGACGCGCAGACGGGGGATACGCTGTGTGAAGAGCGTACTCCGGTTCGCCTTGCATGGCCCGCCCTTCCTCGTCCCGTTTTGTCGTTCGCCGTCGAACCGAAATCCGGCGCCGATATCGACAAGGTCAGTCTCGGTCTTCACAAGCTGATCGAAGAAGATCCGACGCTCGACTTCTCAAGAAACGCGGACACCAAGGAAATGGTCCTGAGCGGCATGGGACAGCTCCATCTCGATCTGGCATTGGAAAAATTGCATCGCAAGTATGGAGCCGAGGTTGTAATTCACACCCCGAAAATCCCGTATCGGGAGACGATCCGCGCCACGGCTCAGGCTCAGGGGAAGTACAAAAAACAGACCGGCGGACATGGCCAATACGGCGATTGCTGGTTGGAAATCGTCCCCGTCGCCAGAGGAGCCGGGTTTTCGTTCGAAAATCGAATCGTGGGAGGCGTCATTCCGAGAAACTTCGTTCCGGCCGTCGAAAAAGGAGTCGTGGAGGCGATGCATCACGGCACGCTTGCGGGATTTCCCGTCGTCGACATCCGCGTGACCGTCTACGACGGGTCGTATCACGTCGTCGATTCCTCGGAAATGTCCTTCAAGATTGCCGCCTCCATGGCCTTCAAGAAAGCGATGGAGACGGCCCATCCCATCCTTCTTGAACCGGTGATGCGGGTGGAAATCGACGCGCCGGCCGACCATATCGGAGCGGTAATCGGCGATCTCAACGCCCGGCGCGGCCGAATCCAGCACGTGGAGTCGAGAGGACACGACGAGTCGCTCAAGGCGTTGGTCCCGCTGTCCGAACTCATGACCTATACCACCGTGCTCAATGCCTTGACCGGCGGGGGAGGGAGCTATGTCATGGAATTGGCGCGCTATGAGGAAGTGCCGCGCGAGATCAGCCTGAAGATCCTGGAGGAGCAGAAAGCGGCCCGGCAGACCGTCGCAGCGTTGTGACGACGCTTAGGGATCGCCCGCTTTTAGGACGACGTAAAATGCCCGGCTTTCGCGCAGCACACGCAAGAGGACGGTCTCGCCACGGCGGACCTTCGAGATGGCCGCCGTGAATTCCCCGACAGACCCGACGTCCACGCGATTGACTTCTTTGATGAGGTCTCCCTCGCGCAGCCCTTCGGATTGGGCCAGGCTTCCCGGCTCCACTTTGGTAATCAACACGCCTCGGGTTTCCCGCAACCGAAACTTGTCCGCCAATGCGGCGGTCAAATCCTGAAGATCCAGTCCCAGCTTGACGTCGGTACGCGACGGCGGCAAAGAGGCGACCACGGCTTGATCCCGCCGTTCGCTCAGCGCGACGTCCAATACCATGCGTTTCTTGTCCCGCACCACTTCGACTTTGGTCATGACGCCCGGCTGCAGCCCGGCCACGACCCGGGAAAGCCGGTTAGGGGTGTCCACCACCGTCCCTTCGATTCGCGTGATGATGTCGCCGGGTTTGATCCCGGCCACCGCCGCCGGATCCTTCTCGAATACTTCGTTGACCAGCACGCCTTCATTGTCCGTCACGCCGAACTTCCTGGCCAGTTCCGGCGTGAGCGGCTGGATGCCCACGCCCAGCCATCCCCGCACCACACGGCCTTGGGCTACCAGCTGTTGCAGCACTTGCTTGGCCATATTGGACGGGATCGCAAACCCGATCCCTTGCGCAAAATTGATGATAGCGGTATTGATGCCGATCACCTCGCCACGCAGGTTGAATAGCGGCCCGCCCGAATTTCCCGGATTGATCGAGGCATCGGTCTGAATAAAGTTTTCGTACCGCGACAGATTCACGTTCTCACGGCCGATCCCGCTCACCACCCCGAGGGTCACGGTCCGATCCAATCCGAACGGATTACCGACGGCCAAGACCCATTGCCCCACGCGGACGCCGGATGAATCGCCGAACTTGGCATAGGGGAGGGGATGGTCGGAGGTGACCTTCAAGACAGCCAAGTCCGTGTCCGGATCCTTGCCGACGACCTGGGCAATCAGCTTCGACTTATCGGAAAACCGTACTTCGACTTCGCTCGCATCGCCGATCACGTGGTTGTTCGTGATGATATGGCCGTCGGAATCCACCAGAACACCGGATCCGGAGCCGGGGGAATTCGGCGTTCGATCCTGGAGAAAATCCCGTCCTTTGCCGCTCGGCGTCACGGGAAAGAGATTGACCACCGACGGTTTGGTTGCCTCGGCCAAGTCGGTGATGACCGCCTGGATTTCCTCCAGCATCTGCAGACCGGTCGTCTTTCCGGCCTCCGCGGCCTGTACGTCCGCGCACCGGACCGCGACGGCAGACACCACGAGGGCCGCCAGCACGGCCGGCAGCACAGAACGTCTTCGGTTGGAAACGACCGGCGACATGGTGCCGGCAGTGTACACCACCGGGAATCCAGAAACCTACGGGAAGACCCGTCGGGGATCACTCCTCGCGGTAGATGGGCTTGACTTTTCGAGGCGTGCCGAACAAAGCCGCCACCTGGTCCAGGTCGGACCGGGTTCCCATGATGACGACGACGTCATCCGGCTGGAATACCAGGGAGTCGGACGGTGGAATGAGAAAAGGTCCGCGAAACACCGTGATGAAGCGCACCGACTCCGGAATCATCAGATCCGTGGGATGTTTGCCGATGGCGGGAGCGCGCCGGACCACCGGCATCCGTTCCAGCGCGGCCGAATGCAGGCTCAAGTCGCGCTGCAGCGTCAGCAGATCTTCGTGGATGGTTTCCATCTTCAATTCACGAATCTGTCCGTCGACCTGATGCAAGGCCTGCTTGAGATCCCGGACGCGCCCGAGCGACTGATCCAGGGTCCGCTGAAGTTCGTCCGGCGCGATCGAAAGGCTGCCGCGGCCCGTAGAGACCTTGTCGGACACGACGTCGGCAATTCGATGCCCGAGCTCGCCATGCGCGCGTTCAATCTGGCTGAGAAGCTGGGCAGCCTGGCTGTGGAGGCGCAGGATGTGGACCTTTCGATTGACGCGTTCGGCTACCGCCACGACCGATTCATAGACCGCGCTGCCGGTCAGTGATAGTTCCTTCTGCAAGCGGCCGATGAATTCCAGGGACATCATGATTCGGAAAATCTATCGCGTCTGATAAGGGTTATTATGTCAACTTAAAAGGTTCCCGTACCGGATCTCATCCAGTCGTCCACCATTTAAGCATTCCTGTCGTCCGTAGGCATCCCTTTGGATCTACGCTAACACAGCCCGGCGGTTCACCGCCAGATCGCACAGAAATCGACATCGTGAGTGAAGTGCAGGACCGGCTCGGAGCGGGGATTTTCAAGGAGGAGCTTTCCAGGATGTTTCCAGCGGTTAACCGCTTTCATCGTTGCCTCCTCCTCAAATCTTGGAGTACCTGAATAATCGCTTCGGGTCTGGGAGGACATCCTGGAATGCGCACATCCACCGGCACGTGGCGCTCGACCGGCCCGGTCACGGCATAGCTCCCCTTGAACAAACCGCAGTTGATGGCGCAGTCGCCAAGAGCGATCACCAGCTTCGGATCCGCTGTCTGTTTGTATGCGTTTTTCAACGGCCGTTCCATGTTCACGGTCACCGGCCCTGTGACCACCAAGGCATCGGCGTGACGGGGCGACGCGGCGATATGGATGCCGAACCGCTCAATGTCATAGACAGGGTTTGTCAGAGCGTTCATTTCCATCTCGCAGGCGTTGCACGACCCCGTGTCGACTTCCCGGATCGTCAGCGAGCGTCGGAACGGCAGGGCTTTTTCACGGGCATCCGCAGTCGGCTCCTCGACCGGCTCCCGACCGTCGGGATGACGGCCTGTCACGACTCCAGTCTTGAGACTCTTCTTCAGGATGCGGAACATGTGCACCTCCCGACTAGAGATCGTTCCCGGCGTACGAGAGATTGAAGCTCTTGTTGATGAGTGGAAAATCTGGGATGATGTTTCCCGTCACCGCCCACTGAATGGCCGGCCAGTTCACAAAGGACGGATCGCGCACCTTACAGCGGTGGATCTGTCCTCCTTCTCCCGCCATGACGAAGCAGAGAATTTCTCCGCGCCAACCTTCCACGGCTGAGACGGCCCAGTCGCCTGGTATCGGAAGATTGTTTGACTCAGCGACGACCTCTCCTCGGGGAATCAGTCGACCGATCTCCCGGATGAGGCGCATGGATTCGTGAATCTCATCCATGCGCACCCGCAGACGCGCACGGACATCGCCATATCGGTAGAGCGCCACTCTGACCGGCACTTCATCGTAGGCCGCAAACGGGCGGTCCCGCCGCACGTCCTGATCGAGTCCCGATGCCCGTCCGACCACGCCGATGACCCCATGGTCCCAGGCGATCCGTTCCGTCAGTACGCCGGTGGTTTCGAGGCGGTCGGTCAGGGAGGCATTTGCAAGAATGATGGCCTCGAGTTCCGAAAAATCCTGCTCAATCCGGTCCAATTCGCCCACCGTCTCGTCGAGTCTCCTCTGCCCCACATCGCGGGCCACTCCTCCGAGACAGAGGGCTCCGCGCAAGAATCGCGAACCGGTTAGCCGATCGTTGAGTTGCATGAGCTGTTCCTTTATCCGTCCGCAATGCGCATGGGCCAGGGTGTAAGCCGTATCGTTGCAGATTGTCCCCACGTCCCCCAGATGGTTGTGCAGCCGTTCCAGTTCCAGAAAGAACGAGCGCAGATACCGGGCTCGCCGCGGCACCCCCATGTGTATGAGCGCCTCGGCGGCCTGGCAGTACGCGAGGCCGTGTCCGACCGTGGTATCGCCTGAGATCCGCTCGGCAAGCGGCAGCGCGGCCGCCAGCGGTTGCTGCTCGAACAGCTTTTCCACACCGCGGTGCTTCCAGAAATGGCGCACTTCGAGCTGCATGATCGGTTCACCGGCCACGGAGAAGCGAAAATGTCCCGGCTCGATGATCCCGGCATGAATCGGGCCGACCGGAATTTCAAACACCCCTTCCCCTTCGATATGCCGAAAACGATATTCGCCCGGATGCCTTCCCATGACGTGGTTCCACGGAAAATCCTTCCTGAGCGGGTGCGTTCCCTTCGGCCAGTGCTCATGGCGAATCAAGCGGCGGAGATCCGGATGGCCGCCCGGAATCAACCCGTACTGGTCCCGAATCTCCCGTTCGTACCATTGCGCCGCATGGACCGATGGTGTGATCGATGGAAAGAGTCGATCTCTTCCCGTCTGCTCCAGCGTCAGCATCACCCAGGGGCGGCACGATTCCAACGCAAACAGGTAGTGAATCTCATACCGATCCGCGATCGGTCTGCCGTCGGTGGCGAACAGCAATGCCAAACGGCCCCGCGGCTTACCGTGTAGATAGCGCGCAAGATCCGGCAGTTCCGTATGACCCACGCGATAATGGATCACGCCCTCCCGGGACGACGGAACCGGCGACAGCGTCGGAAAGATTTCTCGGAGCTGCCGTTGGATTGAAGAATCACCGAGCATCATGCCTCCTGATGCTATCGGACAGCCAACAAAGCGGATGCCGCTTCCAGCAATTGGCGCAAGGGTGCGGGCAAGACCCAGCATAATCCCACGAGCAGAAGGCCCAGGAAGAGGAGCGAGAAATGCCCGGCCGACCAGGATTCTCCCTGTTCCACTGCCTGGGGAGCCGGCCCCCAGACCATACCCGTGATCCGGTAGAGAAATCCGGAAAACGCCACCAGGCTGCACAGCAGCAGGAGCAGAACGGAGCCGCCGACGCCCTGCCCTCCCCACTTGCCCGGGAGTCCGGACGAAGCCAGCGCAGTAATGATCTGCATTTCGCTGGCAAAGAGCGCAAACGGCGGCAGGGCCGCCAAGGCCAGTCCCGCCACCATCAGCGCCAACGCGGAACCGGGCATGACGCTGACAAGCCCCTGCACCTCCCCGATCTCGACCGTTTTGTATCGTCTGTGGATATTGCCGGCCGCAAAGAACGCCAGTGCCTTTGCAAAAGCATGATTCACCAGGTGGAATAAGCCCCCGAAGGTTCCGACCGGTCCGCCGACTCCGAATCCGACCATCGCCAGGCCCATATGCTCGATGCTGGAATAGGCCAGCAACCGCTTGTAGTTGTGCTGCAAGAGCAGGAACAGGGCCGCAATCGCGAAAGACAACAGTCCGAACAGTGCTAGCAGGTTGCCGGAAAACTCGGGCGAGACGGCCTGGTCGACGATGCCCCTGCTTCGCAGGATGGCGTAGACGGCGACGGTTTCCAGGACGCCCGCGAGCATGGCGGCGACAGGGGCCGGAGCTTCCGAATAGGCGTCGGGCAGCCAACTGTGCATCGGGACCAACCCGACCTTCGTGCCATAGCCGACGAAGAGAAAGACGAAAGCCAGTTTCACAATATGCGGATCCAGCCGAGCGGCAATCTCCTGCAATTGTGTGATATTGAGCGCCAAACTGACGTCGCCGAGCACGCGGAGAGATGAATAGTACATGAGAACGACGCCGAACAGAGCCAGCGAGATCCCCACGGAGCAGAGAATCAAATATTTCCATCCCGCCTCCAACGATTCTCGGCGGCGCCAAAAGGCGATCAAGAAAGTCGTCGCCAGCGTCGTGGCTTCGATCGCCACCCATTGCACGCCGAGACTGTTGGCGACCGTCGCCAGCACCATGGCCAGCAAGAACATGTGGAACAGGAAGAAAAACATGTTCAGGCGGTTCGGCGCGATGGTTCCCCTGGCCACCTGCTCATCCAAATACGATCGCATATAGAGAGAGCACGCCAGACCGACGGTTCCGATGATGAACAAAATGACCGACGAAAGCGCATCGATGTAGACCAACTCATCGAACGCCGTCACCGCGCCTCGTATCAGAACCGTTCGGGCGATCAGTATTTCCGCGGCCACCAGCAGACCCATGCTGCCCAGGTTGATCAGGTGAAGCTGCCGCGACGTCCGGATGAACAGACTCCAGCATCCGGCCGTGAACGGCGCACACAGAAGCACGGCGACGGCGACGGTCGTCATCGCGGCGCTCATTCCTTCAACTCGCTGAGACGGCTGGTGTCCACGCTGTCGAACGCGTCCTGCAGCCGGTTCGTATAGATGCCCGCGATCAACGCCGCGACCAGCACGTCGAAGAAGACGCCCAACTCGACGATCAGCGGCATGCCGTACGTCGCAGCGGTCGCGCCCAAAAACAGCCCGTTCTCCATGACCAGGAACGCGATCAATTGGGTGACGGCCTTCTGCCGCGCGATCATCGTGAAGAAGCCGATCAGGACGATGGCCAACGCGATGGCCAGCGAGTTGCGGGTCAGCAGATGGCCGAACGAGATGATGGGTTGCGTGATGAAAAAGGCGAGCATCACCAGCGCGCCGCAGATCAGCAGACTCGCCGGCACGTTGACGTTCATGACGAGTTCGCGGGTCACGTTCAGGCGCTCGATGACCCGCCGAAGCACATGTGGAATGACAAGGCCCTTGACCGCCACCGTCAGGGCCGCGGCGACGTAGATGTGCCGCGTCCCGGTCAGGAAAGCCACCAGCGCCGCCGTCATGGCGAGAAAGAAGGATTGCAGGGCGAAAAGATCGACGCAGGCGGACAGCCGGCGCTGGGCCACGATCGCAAAACACGTGAGGAGCAGCATGGCCGACCCGAGATCCACGAGCTGTGCGCCGACATGAGGGGTGAGCCAGGACATGGTCAGCCTTGCAAAATGTAAAAGAACAACAACCCCAGCAGCGCCAGGATGAATGCGACGCCGAGCAGATCGGTGACGCGGAAGAGGCGCAGTTTGGCGAACAGACACTCGATCAGGCCGATCGATGCCGCCAGGACCGACACCTTCGCCACGTAGACCGCCACGCCGATCGCGAGCGCCGGCGGCGTCGGCGACGTGGCGATGCCCCAAGGGGCGAACACGTTGGCGATGAGCGTCAAGAACACCAACAGCTTGATGGCTGCAGCCCATTCGAGAAGGGCCAGGTACCGCCCGGAATACTCCAGAATCATGGCTTCGTGAATCATGGTGAGTTCAAGATGGGTGGTCGGATTGTCCACGGGGACGCGGCCCGTTTCCGCCAGGGTGACGATGAAGAGCGCCGCAAGCGCCATCAGGTGCGGCACCGGATCGGTCGCTCCCTCCAACAACGCAGTCCTGTGAACGATGGTACTGAGATTAGTCGATCCTGCTGTCAGCGCAATCGCAAAGATCGACATGATCGTGGCCGGCTCGGTCAACGAGGCGACGATCGCCTCTCGGCTGCCGCCCATGCCCCCGAAGGCCGATCCGGCATCGAGCCCGGCCAGGATCAGGAAGAAGGTGCCGAGAGCGAACAAATAGACGAGCGCGATGATGTTGCCCGCAAAGCCGAGGGGAACCTGCGAGACGAACACCGGCACCAACAGCCCGGCGGTCAGCGTGGAGCCGAAGACGATGTAGGGCGTCGCCGTGAAGATCCACGACGCGGTCGTGGAGACCACCGGCTGCTTCCTGAACAGCTTGGCCAGGTCCGCGTACGGCTGGAACAGGCTCGGCCCTCGCCGGCATTGGAGCCTGGCTTTCAGCTTGCGGATGAGCCCGACGATGAAGGGCGCCAGGATCGACAGGATGATCGCCTGAGCGACGGAAAGGGCGATGGCTTGCAGAATGGTCGGTATCGACATCGCTTCCGTCACAAGGCGATCAGCAACAGCAGCACGAGCGTGACGAACATATAGGCGAGGTACACATGAAGACTTCCGGCCTGGATCACCCGCAGCCGGCCGGCCAGCGCATGAACCAGAGTGGCCACCGGTTGATACAGATACATTTCGAATACCGGCTCGATACGAAAGGTGAAGTGCCGGCGCTTGGCGAAATATTGCGATTCATGCAAGAACTCGGTTTCAAGTTTGACGGTCGGTTGATAGATCGTGCTGAACACTCGCTTGATCGGCTGGACGAAACCGGTGGCCGTATATTGCATCCGAGGTGAGAGATTGAGGCCGCACACCCAAGTTCCGGCGCGCCGGTTCTTGCGCCGGCCGCCCGCCAGAGTGGTGAGCACCAGCGCCGCGGCCGCGGATCCGGCGAGGATCAGCGCCAACACCGGCGGCGACAGGCTCGAAAACTCGGCGCTGACCGGAATCAGCGTCCACCCGTCCGGCGCGAGCATCTGATGGGCGACCGAGCCGCCGATCATCGGCTGAATCGCGCGATCCAGCAGCGGCACGACGACCATGGGCGCCAATCCGAGCAGGACACAGGTCGCCGCCAGGATCACCATCCCAATCCGCATGCTCCACGGCACTTCTTCGGCATAGCGGGCATGGGTGCTGCGAGGCAGAGCCAGGAAAGAAATGCCGAACGCCTTGGCGAAACAGGCCAGGGCCAAGACTCCGGTCAGGGCGAGCAGCGCGGCGGCGAGCGGCAGCATGAGCTTCATCAAGAGCGAGGGGACTTGAACGCATTGGAAAAGCGTTTGAAAGACCAACCATTCGCTCACGAAGCCGTTGGTAGGCGGCAAGGCCGAAATGGAGACCGCACCGACGAGAAAGCACGCTCCGGTCCAGGGCATGCGGCGCAGCAGACCGCCATACTCCTCCATATTGCGGCTATGGGTGGCGGAGAGCAGCGCCCCCGCCCCGAGGAACAACAGGGCCTTGAACGCCGCGTGGTTGACCGTGTGGTACAGACCTGCCAGCACACCAAGCGCTGCCAACGCTTCCAGCCCATAGGTGTGAAACAGCATCCCGGCGCCGATGCCGAGGAGAATGATCCCGATGTTTTCCACACTGTGATAGGCCAGGAGCCGTTTGACATCATGTTCCATGAGGGCATACATCACCCCAAGCACGGCGGATACCGCGCCGATGACCAGGACCGTGAACCCCCACCACCAGGGAAACTGACCGCCGAGAAAATCGAACGAGACACGCAGCAGGCCGTAGATCGCCGTCTTGATCATCACGCCGGACATGAGGGCCGAAATATGTGACGGGGCGGCCGGATGCGCGTAGGGCAGCCAGATGTGTAGCGGCACGATCCCCGCCTTAACCCCGAATCCAATCAGAGCCGCCAGAAAGACGACCGTCCGCACCCCGTCAGATAGCGCCCGTTCGGGATGACGGAATGCGTCGAACGAGAATGTTTCCCCCTGCTGGAACAGCAGAATGAACGTCACGACAATGAATGCGGTGCCAATATGCGTCATGACCAGGTACAGGAACCCCGCGTGCCGCACCTTCGGATCTCCGTGGTCCGTGACGACGAGTAAGTAGGAGATCAACGACATCAGCTCCCATGCGAGCAAGAATAGAAATCCGTCATCGGCAAGCACGACGAGCGTCATGGCACAAAGAAATGCATTGAAAAGAGCGCCCAAAACGGCGGGGGACGCGCGTCCGGAAAGATGCCGCAGATACCCGACGGCATAGATTGCCGCGGCAAGACCCACGAGAGAGACGGTCAGGAGGAAGAACGACGCCAGCGCATCCAGGCGAATGCTGAAGGTCAAAAGGGGCATCGTCGAGGAGGAGACGAGAGTAAGCGGCGCCTGAGCAACGATGCCGGCAACGCCTAGAACCAACCCCGTTCCAGTAGCAACGCCTGCACAGGCATGGGCGAGAACATTCTGAATATCGGGCTTGCCGGGAATGATGAGGGGAAGAACCATACCGGCGGCGTATGCCACCAGAATGACTGTCAGCAAAATGGTCATCGATTACATGTTCCCGACGAACCGGAGGCCCTGCACCCTGGAACGGGCGGCCCTGTTGCGGGGGATCTTCGAATCAGTTCCCCTGATCAATGACCCTGCTTCTGAATCATCGGTTCGATTTCTTTCTTTGCATCCTCGGTCACGCTATATCGCACATATTCATGGTCCAAGACCTCGTTGGCATAGAGTCGACCGGTCGGGGCCAGCACCACGAGCCCCGCCTCTGCGGTGCCTTTGGGCTCTACGGTCACGGTCTGCTCGATCACCGTTCGGATGTAAGGGTGCCACACCGACAGCTTGTACGTGCCCGGCGGCACATCGGTGATAGTGAACCTCCCCTGCTCGTCCGTTTTGGCAAAGTACGGATTGGTCACCGCCAACCCCCAACTCTCCATGTAGACGTGAAATCCGCACTGCATCATGAAGATGCGGCGGCCTTTGCTCAGGTTGACCAATTGTTTCATCGGCGGACCCGCCATGTGCTTGTGGTACAACCCGATTTCGCTGCGATCTTTGAAGTTACGCGGGTGCTGTGGATTCATCGGCAAGGGGACGTTGAACAACACACGCGCGCCGAGATGCGAGGTTTCATAGGCCTGAATGTCATGCATCACTGGATCCATGTTGACCACGGTCACCGACTGGTCATCGCGGACGACCGTGGTGAAGGGCAGAAACAGACAGTCTTTTGCTTCTATCTGCGGCGCACCCGCGTCGTCGAAAGGCTTGCCCCTGTCGATTCCCTCCACATACACCACGACGTCCCGGAACTCGCCGGCCGGCCCGACGTTGAACGGCTGTAGGATCCGCCAACCCTGTCCATCGGAGATGCGACCGCAATAGAACGGATCGGGCAACGTCGTCAGGTTGTAGCCCTTGGGTTTGGGCACCGTCCCATCGAGTTTCACTGTGCCCGTGATGGCTCCTCCGTCCGAGACGGTCATCGCTTCATAAGAAGCCAGCACCGGCGTAGCGAAGCCTAGCACCAATGCCATCATTCCACTGGAAACGCGTCGAGTGATTCTCATCTCTTTGTCTCCTTACTCGGGATTCCAACGGTCATATGTCAGCCTAACGGCCAACAGCAATCCTATCCGGCTGAACGTACACGGTCTCAGCCCTTCCAGAACACCCGCATGCCCTTGACGGTAGATCACCGCCACGGATTCTCCTTACAACACCTGCCTGCGCATTCTCATGAAGGGGACTGCAACGGACGTCCAACCTTTGGTGCACAGCGAGCGATACCTTCGCGAGCCTGAAGACTGTTGGGATCCGCGGCCAACAACATTTTCCAATGGACCAGCGCCTCCTCAGACTGGTTCAGACGTTCAAGCAGGGAGGCCAACTCACAGCGCGCGCTCCCATTGGTCGGGCAGACCGTCAGGGTCCGCTGCAGCGTTGTAAGGCGGTTGATCCATTCGGTCGACATCGATTCCCCCAGATCCCTTCCACCCTGCAGGGACGGTGCCTGGAATAGTCGGACATGGGCTGACTAAGAAGTTGTGAAGAAGACGATGCATTTGGACGAGATAAACAAGAGAGGAGAGTCGTGGCAAAATGCCACTTCCGTGGCTCGTGCAAGAATTGCAGGTTTTCGTTCTTGCGGGAAAATTCTCCTGCAAAATTTGCAGGCGCAATCAATCTGTCACGGTACGAGCGGGCGGCGGGCTATTCACGGATGCCGTATTCTTTGATCTTGTACTGAAGCGCGCGGAGGCTGATACCGAGGAGTTTTGCCGCTTTCTCGCGATGATTGACGACTTCGGCCAATGTCCGCCTGATCGCTTCTCGTTCAATGTCGTTGAGCGAGGTGCCGAGCGTCACGACCATCGTGCGTGCATGTTCCTGACTCGCCTGAATCTCTTCCGGCAAATGTTCCGGCTGGATCGCCGGCTCCTTGACCGTGATGACGAGCCGCTCCATCAAATTTCTCAACTGCCGAATGTTACCGGGCCAGGCATAAAGCCGCATCAGACGCATCACATCCCGTGAGATCTCCTTGAGGTCCCGATGATGCTGTGCGGAGAACTCCCGGAGAAAGCGCTCGGCCAGGAGCGGAATGTCCTCGCCACGCTCGCGCAGAGGCGGGAGGCGAATCGGGACGACATTCAGCCGGTAATACAAATCCTCTCGAAAGTCGCCTTGTTTGACGGCTTCTTCCAAATTCCGATTCGTGGCGGCGACGATGCGGGCGTCCACCTTGATCACCTTCGTGCCGCCCAACCGTCGAAACTCCTTCGTTTCCAGCACGCGCAGAAAGTCGACCTGGGACTTCAGCGATAACTCCCCTATTTCGTCGAGCAGCAAGGTGCCGTTGTCCGCCAGTTCGAACCGCCCGACCTTCGTCGTCGTCGCGCCGGTGAAGGCGCCTTTTTCATAGCCGAACAGTTCGCTTTCGAAGAGGTTCTCCGGAAGCGCCCCGCAGTTCAGCGTGACGAACGGGCCGTCGGCTCTGGCGCTCTTGTGATGGATGGCCCTGGCCACGAGTTCCTTGCCCGTGCCGCTCTCCCCTGTCAATAAAACGGTCACGCCGCTATCGGCCACCATCTCGACCAGGCTGTACACACGCTGCATGGGTTCGCTTTCGCCCACCATCTGGTCGTAGCGAACTCTGGTTTCGAGGCGATCCCGCAGCTGTTTGTTCTCGTTGGCCAGAGCCCGCCGTTCGAGCGCCTTGGTGACGACCAGGGGAAACCGTTCACGATCGATGGGCTTGGTCAGGTAGTCATAGGCGCCGGACCGCATCGCTTCCACCGCCGTATCGATGGAACCGTAGGCGGTCATGACCACGACCTCGGTCTCCGGCCATGCGGCCTTCAGACGACGGATAAACTCGATGCCTCCCACGCCCGGCATTTTCAGATCGGTGATGACCAATTCCGCGCCGCAGCGGGTCAGTTCTTCCAATGCCTCCTCCCCCGACCCAACACCCCGGACGTCGTACCCCTGCTTCGACAGAACGGTGACCAGGGCATTTCGAATGTTGATCTCGTCATCGACCACGATGATCCCCGCTCGATCGGTCATGCCGTCACCGTTACGGAGCGCAATTGGCCGGTTTCCGCAGGGAATTGCAGCAAGACGATCGTCCCCTGCCCGTACTCGCTCGACACGTGAATCGTCCCGCCGTGGTCGTGCATGATCCTGTAGGCGATCGCAAGGCCAAGACCACTCCCCTCCGATTTCGTGGTGTAAAAGGGTTCGAACAGATGCGCAATGTCTTCATTTTTGATCCCGCTGCCGGTATCACTGACCGTAATATCGACCCATTCCTGACCGTTTCCGCGACGGCAGCGGGCTTCAACACGGCAGCGGCCGCCGCTCTGCATGGCATGGAACGAGTTCGCCATCACGTTCACTAGCACCTGACTGATCTGCGTCTCATCGCCCAATACAGGAGGCAATCCGTCTTCCACCAGATGCTCCAGCCGGATACTCCGCTCGTCCGCTTCGAAACGCATCAGTGACATGATGTAGTCGATGACCGACGGCACGTCCACCTCATGCAGTCCGTGTGAACCGGGGCCGGCAAACTTCATGAAGGTGTCCAAAATGGCCGACATGCGGCGGCACTCCGCGTTCAAAATCCGAATGTAGTGATCCGCATCTTCCCGTAGCCCAGCCTGCCTGGCCAGTTCATCCTCCAAGAGATGCAGATTGAGATCCACAGCACTCAATGGATTGCGCAACTCGTGCGCCACCCCCGCGGACAACGTATGCAGCGCCGACAACTTTTCGGCCACGCGCAGCCGCTGTTCCAGCGCCAGCCAGTCCGTCACATCCTGTGCCTGGAGAATGATCCCCGCCGACAGTCCGTCGTCGCCGGTCAGTTCGGCCGTCGTCACGCGGATCGTGCGCGATTCCCTGTCTCGTCCCTGATACGGCAGATCCTGTTGACGCACGTGCTCTTGCATTCGCAAGGCGGTGTCCAGCACGTGGCGGATCACGTCTCCCGGTGCAAAAACCGATTCATACGCGCATCCCAGCAAGTCCCCTGACGAACGCGTCAGGACGACCTCGGCCGCCGGATTGACGGCGGTGATAATTCCGCTCTGGTTCAGGGTCAGGATCCCGGTGGGAATACTCTCTAGAATATTGCGGGCCAACCCTTTGACCGCCTCCAGCGTGCGCCGTGCGCTATCGTAGTGCAGAAATGCGATGACGGCGCCGATGGCTCCCGCGGCCGCGACGAACACCAGCAATGCCACTAACACCAAGTCACGGCGTGATTGCCACAGCGCGGCGAAATGCTTCGTAGGAACCGATCCATCCTTGGAGAAATCCTGCAGCAGTCGCTGGTCTTGTTGTAGGCTGAGCAGCAGCAGAAAGGACAATAGCAGCGCGAGGGACAGAAAGACCGCAGCCATGAGCCACAACGGGACGCCGCGGAATCGCACCGTGACGGGGACCGGCCTAAACATGGCGGCGCCACAGAACCGGGCTCATGATCGACTTCATGCTAGCACGCACAACCGCTTCTGTATACACGACCGGTCCGACCTGCTTGAGCGGACGAGTCGCGTCTGAACGGTACGGGTGATTTATGTCTCGTGCACAACGATCATCGGTCTCACCGACATTTGACTTCCCTCGCGTTTCTCATTACCGTGGCGAGCACATTGCCGGCCATTCTTGATCATCAGGATTGTTGAACCCATGATACGCTCCCACTTCGGTTCCGCCTTGCTCGTGATCTGTTGGACCCTTTCTTCCCTGCTTCTTACGGCCTGCCAAGACCGCCGCGCCGACAAGGCCTATACCTCGGGAAACTACGAAAAGAGCGCCAAAGAACTGGAAGCGCTCGCCAACCTCGGTGATGCGCGTGCCCAGTACAACCTGGGATTACTGTACGATCAGGGCTTAGGAGTTCCGCAGAGCGACGCCTTGGCCTTGCGATGGTACACCCAGGCCGCAGAGCGCGGGGAGCCTCGCGCGCAATACAATCTCGGCATCATGTATATGAACGGGCAAGGGATGGCGCCGGATCCGGTTCAGGCTTATTTCTGGTTCAGTCTAGCGGTGGCCCAGGGAGAGCGCAAGGCGTCTGATGCCCGTGAGTATGTCATGGAGCAGATGACCTCCGAACAAATCACCCGTGGACAACAGATGGTCATGACACGGCTGCAAGCACAGCCTGGCGGCCATCAGCGGAGGTCAGACCCTCCACAATAGTATCGCCAGCACGAATCGTTTACCTCGAATAGCATCATTTATACCGAATACATCAAGTTCTTCCTGAACTATTTCACTCCTGGTTGCGGTCAAGGCCTGCATGATCGGACGCATGGTAGGAGCTGCGCACCAACGGTCCGGATTCCACATGGTGAAAGCCCAAAGCCAGCGCCTCCGTCTTCAGCGCATCGAAGAGCGCCGGTTCGTAAAATCGCTCAACCGGTATATGCTGTTTGGTCGGCTGAAGATATTGTCCGATCGTCAAAATATCGCACTCGCCGCTTCGTAAATCACGCATGACCTGACGAGCCTCGTCGAGCGTCTCCCCCATACCCACGATCAGGCCGGACTTCGTCGTCATGCCCTGCTGCTTGGCCTGCCGGAGCACTTCAATCGACCGCCCATACTTGCCCTGAGGCCTGATGGCTGGAAACAGCCTGGCGACCGTTTCGATATTATGGTTCAGGATGTCCGGCCGCGCGCAACAGACCTCGTTGAGCGCCGCCGCATCACCGCCAAAGTCCGGAATCAATACTTCGATCGTGCAATCGGGATTGAGTCGTCTCGTCTCGCGGATCGTCGCCGCAAACATCCCTGCGCCTCCATCCGACAACTCGTCACGATTTACGGACGTCACCACCACGTGCCGTAGACCCAGAGCCCGAACCGCTTCGGCCACCCGCCCCGGCTCCTTCAAATCGAGTGGCAACGGTTTACCGGTCTGCACCGAGCAATAGTGGCACCGCCTGGTGCAGATATCCCCCAGGATCAGAAACGTGGCGGTCCGTGCGTTCCAACATTCCCATCGATTCGGACAACGGGCTTCTTCACAAATCGTGTGAAGCTTGAGTTCCTCCAGCACCCGCTTGATGTATAGGTAATCGGGCCCGGTCTGCGCCTGCACACGGAACCACGCAGGGAGCCTGGGCCGTGACATGTCCGAAGAGGACAGTCCATCAGCGCTCTGAAGCCTGGATGGAGCGTCAGGCCGCCCGATACGATCGACAGGGATCAAATCCATGGTGTTCAGTTGCGGGCCGTGCGCGTGCGAAACCAATACATCAGCGAATCAAGCCAGCCGCCGGAGGTGACCGATTCCTGAGGCGGATCGGGATATTCGACCCAGGGCTCCTGCGAACCCAGGTACGACTCGCCTCTAAATGTCATCTGGGTTTTCAGCTGGCGATAGCCGCGGGACTGGAGCATATCCGTCAACGCCGGCAATACCGCATCGCGGACAGGACACCAGCCGGTCGAGAGTCGAAGGTCTTCGTACTGCAGATGGGCCCGATAGCCCGGATCGGCCTGTTCCAATTCGACGGGGCGACTAAACCCCCGCTCGCGTTCATCCAGACCGGCCAGCTGGTGCTTCTCGATCCAGTTTTTCGGCATCAGCCTCCGATGCCCTTCTGACACGAACAGTCAGGTCGCCCGCCTGCCCCCGTCACTCCAGGGCTCGAAACACTGCGACCAAATCGCTCAGCGCGGAGGTCTTGTGCTTGAGCGCGATCCGTTCCACCTGCATCGTTTCGTGGACTTGCCGATCCGCCGACGCGCCCCGCAAACAGGCCTCGCCGAGCGCGAGGATGCGATCGCACTCTTCCGTCAACTTCTTCTTCACCACGGGATTGACCGACAGGATATCCATGAGCTGGCGCCTCGTGTCGGTCAAATGCTTTTTCAGTTCCGCGTCGGGATAGGCCTTCCGAGCCGATTCATCCAGGCAGCGATCCAAATACTGCGCAAGAAATACATACAACCGGACCAGCGCGGCAGCGATGTCAACCTGTTCCGTGGCGGTTACGGCCATGATGGTCAATCCTTTTCTTGTCTCGCGCGAGACAGGGAGATCAGAGGAGCACTTTCACGTCCGAGCCGTCGACTTTGACCTGATAGACTTCGACCTTCCCCGACGGATTGTTCACACAGGTTCCGGTGGTGACGTTGAATTGCCAACCATGCCACGGGCAGGTCACCACCTCGCCTTCCACGTCACCTTCGCCGAGCGGCCCTCCGCGGTGAATGCAGGTATTATCGATGGCGTGAAACACCCCGTCGACATTGAAGAGGGCAATGGCCTTCCCCTGCGCTTCCGCTACGATTCCGTGGCCTGGCTTAATATCCCCGCTTCCCGCCACCCGTACGAACTCTCCCATGGATCCCCCTCCCCCAGTGTGACGCTCTCATTGCTTGCCGAACGGTTCTTTGATCTTCTTCAATAGGCTGTCGATCGAGGCGCCTTCTTTCTCCGATCCACCCAAGCGGTTCATGAGCTTCTGGGCGATGTCCCTGAACGCGGCGGCCTGCGGCGATTCCGGGTGCGCGACGACGATGGGATGACCACTGTCACCGCCGTCACGAATAGCCGGATCGATCGGAATGCGCCCCAGGAAAGGCACCCCCAGTTTTTCAGCGGCGCGCTCCCCTCCCCCGTGCGAGAAGATCTCCGTCCGCTCACCGCAATGCCCGCAGACGAAGAAACTCATGTTCTCGATGATGCCCAACAAGGGCACGTTGACCTTCTGAAACATCGCCATGCCCTTTCGCACGTCATAGAGGGCCACTTCCTGCGGCGTCGTCACGGTCACCGCGCCGGCCAACGGTACCATTTGAGACAAGGACAACTGGACGTCTCCGGTACCGGGCGGAAGATCGATCAACAGGTAGTCCAGATCGCCCCAGAGCACGTCACGAAAGAACGCCTGCAAATACTGGTGGACCATCGGCCCGCGCCAGACCAATGGGGCCTCCTCCGGAACCAGAAATGCCATCGAGATTAATTTGACCCCGTAACTCTCCACCGGAAGGATTTTCCCGTCCTTCTGCTCCGGACCGGCGGTACTCCCCATCATCATCGGAATGTTCGGCCCGTACAGATCCGCATCCAGCAGGCCGACCTTCGCTCCGCTCAATGCGAGCGCGCAGGCAAGATTGGATGCGACGGTCGATTTACCCACGCCGCCTTTACCGCTGCTGACGGCAATGACGTGCTTGACTCCGGAAATGAGCGTGTCTTTGGCTTGCGTCGATTGCGCCTGGTGAGTATGTTCATCCGCCATCGGAACGACCTCCTCTCACGAACCAGACCCGGCCTCCAAGCCGAACGGCCCGCATGCTCGCATCATAAGCGATGGAGGAAGAGAAAGAAATGGGCCGGTTGGGCCAACCGGGATGGGACGACCGGGGAATAGAAATGGCTATTCCGCAAATACCGTCGGATCCAGCCGGCGAAGATTCGTCGCCAGTCCAAAGAGCGACAGGGAATAGATGATCCACTTCGACGGATCAAAGTTGTACCACTGGGGACCGTTGCGATAGTCGCGCGCGTAGGTATGGTGATAATTATGGTACCCCTCCCCGAAACTGACCAAGGAGATCAGCCAGCTGTCCCGGCTGCTGTCACCGTTGCCGTGCGGTTGCGTGCCATACATGTGGCAGAGCGAATTGATGGCGAACGTCGAATTCAACACCATGAACATCCGAAACATGCCGGCGAGCATAAAGCACCCGATCGCCCCCTGGATTCCTCCATGCAAGAATCCCAGGATGAGGGGAAAGGCAAGACCGGAGATGACGATGGCGTGGTAATTCCGGTGCTGCCACATGATCATCGGATCCTTGCGTAACTGCCGTTCATAGTTTTCGGTGCGGTGGGGTGTATTGACGAACAGCCACCCGCAGTGACTGTGCCAAAAACCCTTCTGCGCGTTATACGGGTCTTCTTCCTGGTCGGTTCGGGCATGGTGGCGGATATGATCGGAGCACCACCGCAACGCGGAGTTCTGCAGCGCCCATCCTCCGGCGATCAACAAGATTGCCTTGACCCACGGATGGCATTCGAAGCTGCGATGCGAGATCAAGCGGTGATAGCCCACCGTGATGCCCATGCCGGTCACGATGTACAAAAAGCCGAACACCACCCAGTCAAACAGCGTGTAGCCGTAAAGAAATCCGAACAGCGGCGTTCCGATCAACGTCACGGCCGCCACCAGGCAGAAGAGGATGAACGTCTTGTACGCAAACGGCGAAGTCCACTTGGTATCGGGCATCCCTACTCCTCGCGTTGATATGAAGAAAAACCGGCGATCAGTCTGTCCTGGCGGTCACCCACTGCCCCGTCACATACGAGACATATAGTAGCGAACTATTGAATAATTTTCAACAAAATCATTGCGGTGTATACTGTGTCAGATTGCCCCCGAGCCCTATCTGTCCATGAGACCTGCGCCGCCCGACCTGGAACTCGCCATCCGTCGAATCGGTGAAGACCTCGCTCGATTGTCATCCGGCCAAACTCCAACGGTCTTTGAACGGCGCTGGTGGTCCCAAGCCGCCATGAACATGGCGATGCATGACCAGGCGTTCAAAACCCAACTGTTCCGCTTTATCGACGTGCTGCCCGCCGTTCCCAATGACGAACGCGTCGTGTCCTTGGCCCAAGAATATTTCGGATCCATGACCGACCGCGCGTTCGGTTTGCGGTGGGGATTGAAGGCCTTGTCGGCGACCGGCATCGGTGCACGGCTCACCGGCCACGCCATTCGCTCCCAGGTCGAACAGATGGCAAGAACGTTCATCGCCGGTTCGTCCATCGACGACGCCGTGCCGGTGCTGAAAGATCTCCGCCAAGACGGAAAGCGATGGTCGGTCGACCTCTTGGGAGAAGCCACCATCAGCGATCAGGAGGCCGACCGCTATCGCGACCGTTGCCTGGAGGCCTTGCGGACATTGGCCCGTTCCACCGCCGCAGAGCACGACTCCGGCGACCTGGGCCGCGACCAGTTCGGAACCGTGCCGGCCGTGCAGTTATCCCTCAAGTTATCCGCGCTGACTCCCCATCTTGACCCGATCGATCCTGATGGCACCTATGATTCGATCGCGCCCCGGCTGCGCGCCATCGTCGACGTCGCCAACCACCTGGGCGCCTCGTTGATTTTCGACATGGAGCAAGCCGAAACCAAAGACGTGATCATCGAGGTTTTCACACGATTGTTCTCCGAAACGGCATACACAACGTTTTCCCATGCCGGCATCGCGCTGCAGGCCTATCATCGGGAAACCGTTCGCGACGTCGACCGGCTGATGGAGTGGGTCCGCGTGCGCCGAACCCCGGTGACTATTCGCCTGGTCAAGGGAGCCTATTGGGACAGCGATACCATTCACTATCGTCAAAAGGGATGGCCGATTCCCCTTTTCGAGCACAAAGCCGACACGGATGCCAACTTCGAAGAACTGGCCCACACACTATTGACGCATGCGTCGCTGATTCGGCCGGCATTCGGCACGCATAATCTGAGGACGCTCGCCTGTGTCGAAGCGCTGGCGGAATACCTGGGACTGGGACCGGAGGTGTATGAGTATCAGATGATCTTCGGCATGGCCGAACCGTTTCAGCACGCCATCGTCGAACGCCATCGCCGCCTTCGGCTGTATGCGCCGGTCGGCGAGCTGCTTCCCGGTATGGCCTATCTCGTGCGCCGACTGCTGGAAAACACTTCGAACGAATCGTTCCTCCGCAAGGAATACGTGGAGTCCGAGCCGCTCCAGCACCTGCTCGATCCGCCCGCCGCACACCGGACAGAACCGGTGCTCCAAGCGGATGCCGACACCACGTTCCGAAACGAACCGACCCTGGACTTCTCCCAGCCCGCCGCGCGCGATGCCATGCAGCAAGCCGTCAAGACGGCCCAAACTCGGCTCGATCGACAGTGGAACGTTCCCTTCCTCGCTTCCTCACCGTCCGGCCCGGTCCTGCTCTCGCATAATCCTGCGCAACCGAACGAGATCGTCGCACGGATTCCCGCGGCTTCTGGTGATGACGCCAACCGCGCCGTCGGGGCTTCCCTCACGGCTTGGGGCGCGTGGCGCGAGACGACGGGGGAATACCGGGCGGAGATCTTGATCCGTGCGGCGGCGCTGATGCGCGGCAGAAAGTCGGAACTGGCGGCATGGGAAGTCATGGAATGCGGGAAACCGTGGCGCGAGGCGGATGCGGACGTCGCCGAGGCGATCGATTTTCTCGAGTTCTACGCACGAGAATGGCTGCGGCAGGGAGTTCCGACACGATTGGGGCGGATGCCCGGAGAATTGAACCATCGTGTCCTCGAGCCGCGAGGCGTCACCGTCGTGATCTCTCCCTGGAACTTTCCCTTGGCCATTCCGACCGGCATGGTATCGGCCGCCCTGGTGACCGGGAATCCCGTCATCTTCAAACCGTCGGAGCGGTCCTCACTGATCGGCTTGCTGCTCGTCTCACTGCTGCATGAGGCCGGAGTGCCGAAGGACATCCTGATCGGCCTGCCTGGAGGCCCGGACATCGGACAGGCGCTGGCACGGCATCGCGACGTCGCGACGATCGCCTTTACCGGATCGAAGAAGGTCGGGATCGGACTTCTGCGTGAGACGGCGACGGTGTTACCGGGTCAAAGAATGGTGAAACGCGTGATCGCGGAAATGGGCGGGAAGAATGCCATCATCATCGACGACACGGCCGACCTCGACGAGGCTGTCACCGGAGTCGTGGTGTCCGCGACCGGCTATGCCGGACAGAAGTGCTCGGCCTGTTCGCGGGTCATCGTGCACGAGGCCGTGTACGACATTTTTGTCCGTCGCCTGCAGGAAGCCCTCCGCTGCCTGCGTATCGGAGACCCCGCGGAGCCCGGCATCGACATGGGTCCGGTAATTGATGCGAGAGCACAATCGACCATCCTCGAGTACGTCGAGATCGGCAAACGGGAGGCTCACCTGATCGAAGACCGCAAACGCCTTTCGTCAGGTTGGTATGTCGGCCCGACCCTCTTTGCCGACGTGAAGCCTGACGCGCGGATCGCGCAGGAGGAGATTTTTGGACCGGTCCTGGCCGTCATGAAGGCCGTCTCATTCGACGAAGCCCTTCGCATGGCCAACGCGACGGATTACGGACTGACCGGCGGGGTCTATTCACGCAGCCCGGCCAACCTCGACCTGGCAACCCGGCTCTTTGACGTGGGGAATCTATACCTGAATCGGCCCATCACCGGCGCACTGGTTGCGCGCCAGCCGTTCGGGGGCCACCGGCTGTCAGGGATCGGCGCGAAGGCCGGTGGTGAGGACTACCTGCTGCAATTCGTTACCGTGAGAATCATCAGCGAACAGACCTTGCGCAGGGGATTCGCCCCGGCCGAGTGAGGCTCTCGAAGGCTTGATCTCGAACGATTCCAGTTCTTCCACGATCTCCGTAATCAGGCCGCGGTCCTGCAACGGAGACAGTTCCTGCCGCTCGACATATTTGACCAGCCCCACGCCCTTGACGAACCAGGCGGCCATGACGTCTGTCCCTGTCACGGTTTTCTTTGCGGCGGACAGCTGAATGGTCATCTGCATTCTGGCTTCGATCTTCACGGCATCTGGAAACGTCCCGGCCGGAACGGTAACGGCTTCCTGCCCCACGACCGTCGAGCTACCCTGCACGTCGGCCTTTTCATTGACTCCGTCCTGGTCCATGTCGGTCCCGAAATCCAGTTCCTTCTTGTCGAACTGCGAAAACGATGCGGCGACCTTCATGGGAAACCGGACGATTTGATAGGGAACCAGCTGCTTTTCCAACGGCGTTCCGGGTTCCGACCCATAATAGACGATACCAACCGTATCTCGACGATAGAAACTGTCGGAGACACCATGATTCCCGGGATTGGTGTCGTGAAACGTGGTCACCGTGACACCCTTCAGGGACTTTGTTCCGGTCACGGACGACACGTTTTGAAACGACTTGTGCTCGATCGTCTGGACCGGCCCTTCGGTGATCTGCCCCCGATACTCCCAATGGCTGCCGATCGTGTCCGGAAAATAGTCCTGCGATCGGGCGATCGTCCCGTGGTCCTCTGCCGCGAAGGAAGCGGATGGCGAGAGACCGATGTACAGAGAGCAAAGCAGGATCACGAGCAGATTGATTCGCCCTGTCGCACGCAGCATGCGCGATTCCTCCATCATCACCAGTCTGTGACCGTATCATAGGCTCGCGTGACGCGGCAAGCAGACCGGCTTGCCGCGAGCTTGCCTTGACTGCCCATCCAAATCATAATCCCGCCCATGCGTCACGCACAGATAGTATCGGAAACCGATCGCGGCGGCATCGCGCGCGGCAAACGTCCGGCCGTCCTCGTGACCGGCGCTTCGGGGATCATCGGCCGAGCCATCAGCCTCGCCTTTGCGGCAACCGGATGGCACATCGGGATTCACTATCACCGCAATACGCAAGCAGCCGGCGCGACGCTCGAGCAAGTCCGCGCAGACGGTGGCGAGGGAGCCCTATACCAAGCGGATCTCCGGGACAGCCGTTCCATGAGGCAGATGGCCGAAGCCTTCGCCAAAGACGCTCCGCAGGAATGGGCCTGCGTCTGCAACGCCGGCATCGGTGCCAGCGACATGCTCATCCGTCAGCGGGTAGACCGGTGGTCCGACATCATCGAAACCAATCTGACAGGCACCTTCCACTGCATGCAGGCGGTTGGACGAATCCTCTGCGCCGGGAACGGCGGCTCGATCGTCGTCATCGGATCTCATGCCGGCTTTCATGGCACGACCGGACAGGCCGCCTACGCGGCTTCCAAAGCCGGCTTGCTCGGATTGATGAAAACGGCCGCACTGGAATGGGGCCCTCGCAATGTGCGCGTGAACTTGTTGCTGCCGGGCTGGCAGAAAACGCCGCTCTCTCAAAGCGCGATGTCCGACGATGACACCCGGATCGACCACGCCCTGCATCGAACGCCGTCGATCGAATCGGTGGCGCGCATGGTCGTCCATCTCATACAGGCGGAGGACGTCTCAGGTCAGATTTGGAATTGTGATAGTCGACACCTCTAACGGAAACTTGAGGTATCATCACAGGAGCGACGTATGAATAGTGGCATCTTCATCACCGGAACGGATACGGGGGTCGGAAAAACCATCGTGACGGCCGCGCTTGCCCTACACATGAAACGCAAGGGCATTGCAGTCGGCGTCATGAAGCCGATTGAAACGGGGATCACGAGTTCCGGCCTGGCTCGTTCCGATGCGGCACGGCTCCAAGCCGTGATCGAATCCGATGATGCGCTCGGAGCGATCTGCCCGTTCCAGTTTGAATTGCCTCTCGCTCCGCTTGCAGCGGCCCAAGCCGAACGACGAGAGATTGACCTCGGAGTCATTCAGAAGGTCCATCGCCTGATGGCAGGTCGCTATGAATACGTCGTGGCCGAAGGAATCGGCGGAGTTCACGTGCCAATTGGCCGAAACATCGACGTCTTTGATCTCATCGCCCGTTTACGGTTGCCGGTCGTGGTGGTGGGCCGCTCCGGGCTCGGCGGGATCAACCATGCGCTCCTGACTGTCGAAGCGCTTCGCCGGCGGCGAATCCCCGTCGCGGCACTCGTGCTCAATCAAACGAGGCCCGCGCGGTCCAAGCTGGAGCGCCTGCAGGAGCGGACGACGGTCGAGATCCTCCGCAAGCAAGCCGGCGTGCCGGTGCTTGGGCCTCTCCCCTACAGGTCGGAATTGTCAAAACAGTTCAGGAAAACCGTGACGAAGCTTGCTCAATCCGCTGCGATCACGCAGCTGGCGAAAGCCGTCAGGCGAGCAGCGAGATAAGTCGTTCGACCGCCTTTTGGACATCCGGCGCCGCAACAGCGGCCGAGATGACCGCGATCCCATCCGCTCCGGCTCTCATGACCGCAGGCACCTCCTCTGCTTGGATTCCTCCGATGGCGAAGACCGGAAGCGTCGTCAGGGCGCGGACCTGTTTCAGTCCGTCCATCCCCACCACCGGGTCGTGATCCTGTTTCGACGCAGGTTTAAAAATTGGGCCGAAGCCGATGTAGTCCGGCTTGAGATCGTCTGCTTCCCGCACCTGCTCGGCCTTGTGCGTGGACAAGCCGATGATTTTGTTTCTCCCCAGAATTTTTCTCACGTCTCCATAAGACAAATCGTCCTGGCCGAGATGCACCCCGTCTGCATCGACCGCTAATGCCAGATCGCACCGATCGTTCACGATGAAGGTCACGCCAAGCTCAGCCGCGAATTTCCGCAGCGACAATGCCTCCCCATACTGTTCTCGCATCGACGAGACTTTATTCCGGTATTGAAAGAGCTTGGCTCCGCCTTCGGCGGCCGCCTTCAAGATCGCGCCGAGCGGCCGATCCGGACGAACCGACGGATCGAGAATGATGTAGAGGCCGGAAAGCTCGTGAGTACGCGTCGTCACAGCCATCTTGTCATTGTAACGTTAAAACTCTCGCAGGCTGTTCCAAAAGTCTGTTCTGCGAGACCGAAGTGGAACGAGGACCCGAGACCTACTCTGTTTGGTACGTCGACGGTCTGCGTGGCACCGGAACGAAGCCGGCGGACTTTTTCAACACCTGTTAGCCGGCAAGGAAGCGGTCGAGGAACGTCGTCGAGACATGCCCCTTTTGGAAGTCCGGGTCGTTGAGGATGCGCTTGTGGAGCGGGATGGTCGTCTTGATGCCTTCGATGATGAACTCGTCGAGCGCGCGACGCATGCGGGCAATGGCTTCCTGCCGGTCGCGGCCGTGAGTGATCACCTTGGCGATCATGGAGTCGTAATAGGGCACGACCAAGGCGTTAGATTCCATCGCCGAATCCACCCGAACCCCGAACCCGCCGGGAGCGCTGTATCTCGTGATCAGACCGGGCGACGGCGTGAACTTTTCAGGGTCCTCGGCATTGATGCGGCATTCGAGGCTGTGCCCGCTCAGCTTGATGTCCTGTTGCTTGAAGGAAAGCGGCTCTCCGTCGGCCAGTCGGATCTGCTCCTTGATCAGATCGATCCCCGTGACCATCTCCGTGATGGGATGTTCGACTTGGATCCTGGTATTCACTTCCATAAAGAAGAAGTTTTGGTCCTTGTCCAGAAGAAACTCCACGGTGCCGACGTTACGATAGTGCACCGCCTTGACCGCTTCCACCGCGGTCCGCCCGATTTCCCGGCGAAGCTTTTCGTCCACGGCCGGGGAAGGTGTTTCTTCGACCAACTTCTGGTGCCGCCGTTGAATCGAACAGTCACGTTCCCCGAGATACACCACATGGCCCCGGTGGTCGGCCACGATCTGAACCTCGATGTGACGCGGCTCCAAAAAGTACCGCTCGAGATAGACGCTGTCGTTTCCGAACGTAGATTTCGCTTCCGCTTGTGCCGCCTGAAATGCCCGCCCCAGATCGTCCGCCTTGTTGACCACACGCATGCCGCGTCCGCCGCCACCGGCGGCCGCTTTGATGATCACGGGATAGCCGATCTTTTGGGCGGCCTCAATGGCTTCCTGCTCGCTCTTCAGGCCGCCCGGACTTCCCGGCGTGACCGGCAGACCTCGCTTGGCGACAATCTCTCGAGCCTTGGCTTTGTCCCCCATGAGAGCGATGTTTTCGGAGGTGGGGCCGATAAACTTGACGCCGATCGATTCGCACACTTCGGCGAAGTGGGCGTTTTCCGAGAGGAAGCCGTATCCGGGGTGGATCGCATCCGCGCCGGTGATCTCGGCGGCGCTCAGCACATTGGGAATGTTGCGATAACTGAGTGCCGCTTCCGCAGGCCCGACGCAGACCCGTTCGTCCGCGGCCCGGACATGCAATCCACTGGCATCGGCCTCCGAATGGATCGCCACCGTCTTGATACCGAGCTCTTTGCAGGCCCGGATGACGCGAAGCGCGATTTCCCCCCGATTGGCAACGAGAACTTTCTTGAACAAGCCGTGACTCCGATGCGATGAGGTGGTCAGTCTGTCATTCAGAACGTGTCACGGAACGCTAGGCCGTGGCCTTGGGATCGATGCGAAAGAGGGCCTGCCCGTACTCGACCGGCTTGGTGCTTTCGGCGAGGATCTTGACGACCTGGCCGTCGACTTCGGACTCAATTTCATTCATCAACTTCATTGCCTCGACGATGCACAACACCTGTCCCCGTTTGACGAAATCACCTTCCTCGACATACGGATCGGCATCCGGGGACGGCGACCGATAAAACGTGCCGACGATGGGAGAGGTGATCGTGACCAGACCCGCCGTGTCCTCGGCCGCGCCGCTGGGCGCCACCGCCGGTTGAGAGACAGCGATCGCGCCGGTCGGAGCGATATCGGTCACGGCTGTCGTGATCGTCTTGACCCCGACCTCATGCCGAATCCTGATACGGACCCCTTCCCGCTCCAATTCCAATTCGGTCAGATTGTTCCGCTTGAGCAAATCGACCAATTCCTGGATGTGCTTGGATTGGTTTCCCGTCAGGAAGGGCCGTCCTGCATCTCCGGCCCCCCCCGCCAGGCTCTGCGGCAGAACGATGGGAGTCTCTCGTTTCTTCGGGCGACGAGGCTTACCCCGGGTCACCGGACGCGCTCCACATAAGCTCTTGTGCGGGTGTCGATCTTAATCACGGTGCCCACCTCCAGATAGAGTGGAACCTTGATCGTCGCACCGGTCTCGACGACGGCCGGCTTGGTGCCGCCGGATGCCGTATCCCCACGGACGCCCGGTTCCGCATCCACCACCTTGAGCTCGATGAAAATCGGCAACTCGACGTCGATCGGGCGATGCTCATAGATCAGAATCTTGGCGACCATGTTCTCTTTGAGGAGATCCGCGTTATCCCCGAGTTGCTTCTTGGCAAAGGTCAGCTGCTCGTAGCTCTCCGTGTCCATGAACGTATAATCGTCACCCGTGGCATAGAGGAACTGCATGTCCCGTTCTTCAAGGTCGGGCTCCTCGAAGCGCTCGCCGGACCGAAAGGTTCGATCGAGTACGTTGCCCGATATGTAACTCTTGAGTTTGGTACGGACAAATGCCCCGCCCTTTCCCGGTTTCACGTGCTGAAACTCGACAATGTAGAACGGCTCCCCGTCAAGCAAGAGCCGTACGCCTCCTCGGAAATCAGTGGTCGAAATCACTCGATGCTCCCTTCACGTTGATTGAATCGTAGTTGGCCAAGTCATGCGTGCATTAGCGGCGACCCGTCCGCCGATGAGACGTTGCCGCCTTGGAAGAGGGTTGCGTCCTCGGAGGTCGCGCCGTGAGATGCCCGTGCAGTCCCCGAAGCGCCAACAGATACCCCGCCGGCCCGAGCCCCGAAATCTGCCCAAGCGCCACTCCAGCGACATAAGATTGATGGCGGAAATCTTCCCGCTGATGAATGTTGGATAAATGGACCTCGATCGTCGGCAGACTCACGGCCGACAGGGCGTCTCGAATCGCCACGCTGGTGTGCGTGTAGGCCGCGGGATTGATGATCACCCCGTGACACCCGCTTCGGGCCTCCTGAATCCACGACACCAATTCTCCTTCGTGGTTGGATTGCCGGATGTCGACCTCGACGGACAGCTCCTCCGCCAGCTTGACGATATCGCCATCAATGGCGTCGAGAGCGACGGACCCGTAAATACCCTGTTCCCTGGTGCCCAGCAGATTCAGATTTGGACCGTGTAATACGAGTATCCGTAGCATGAACAACTCTGTGGTCGGATGCAACGCTCGACAGGCGGCCTTCACGGGCGACCGGCAGGGCGGCATTGTAACAGGCCGCCAGGTATCGGTCAAACTGCTGAATTCTATTGAGAACTTAAGGAACCGGACCGATCCGATCCGTTGCGATCACGTCGGGCCCGCTCGATGGAGCGGAGCCAAGCCTCCAGCTGTGCGACGGTGCCGGCATGGGGAGAGGGGGCGGAAACGGGGTCGACGGAATTCGGTGAAGGCTCGGGAGTGGCCGCAGCCCCATCTTGCCCGGCCTGATCGACGGCTGCGGCTGGCACAGGGTCCGCGACCTCGTGCGTCGTCGTCGCGGCAGCCGAAAGGTCCTGAAACGGAGTTCGCGGATCGACGGTCTCTGTTCGGTCCGCTTCCTCCGATACGGGAGAAGTCGAGACGGCCGTGGGAACGATTGGAGCGACAGGACGTATGTGTCCCGGCGTTCTGGTCGTCAACTCGGATGATTTCCCCAGTTTTTCCCTGATGGCCCGCGCTTCTTCGTCCCGAGGGTTCAACGCCAGGATGACCTCGCAGCTTCTTAACGCCTCATCCGATGCGCCTTGAGCCACGTAGATCTTGATGAGGGTCCGATGCGCACGAAGGTTTTCCGGGCTCACCCTGACCGCTTCTTCAAGGAGAGCTTTGGCTTTCGTTGATTGTCCAAGTTGATCATAGGCTCGACCAAGCACGACCATTGCCGTGATGAAGCCCGGATAGAACTTCAGGCCGTCCTCCAGCACACCGGCGGCTTCCTGCCACATGCCGGCCTTGCAATACTCTTCCGCCAGCGGCAGGAACACCTTGGACTGAGGATCTTTGGCCAATTGCAAGGCCATCCGGTCGATTTCCATGGCACTGGCCGAGAGTTTCTGATTCGATGGCATCGGCTACTCCTCCCCCGTCATAGGCCTGCGAACGGCCGTACGCGCCAGCCGTAGGGCGGCATCCAGGATGTCGTCTGCAAGCCGGCGCTTGGATCGCAGTCCCAACTCGCTGATGGCCCCGTCTCGATCAATCAATGTCGCGGCATTGTGATCGCTGCCGAAGCCGGCACCGGGAGTCGTCACATCGTTGGCCACGATGAGGTCGACGCCTTTGGCATTCAATTTCTGACGGGCATGCCGGAGTAAATCCCCCGTTTCGGCGGCGAAGCCGACCAGAAGTTGGCCCGTGCGCCGGGCGGAAAGATCCGCAAGAATATCGCCGGTGGGCTCGAGATCCAACACGGGGTTCGTGAGGTCACGCTTCTTCAATTTGTTGACGGCCCGGTGCTTCGGTCGAAAATCCGCAACCGCCGCCGACATGATCACCACCGTCGACCAGGACAACCGCATGGTCAGCGCCTTGGACATTTCCTCCGCCGTTTCGACGGAGACGACCTCAACTCCGGCCGGATGAGGCAGCGCGGTAGGACCGGTGACAAGGACGACTGACGCGCCTCTGGCTTGCGCGGCTTCCGCCAGCGCGTATCCCATTTTTCCTGAACTTCGATTGGAAAGATATCGTACAGGGTCGATCGGTTCCTGCGTGGGACCGGCGGAAACGAGCACCCGGTGGCCGCTCCAATCGCGCCGGGGCAACAGCACCGCTTGGATCGCGTCGAGTATCGCCGATTCCTCGGCCAGCCGTCCTTGTCCCAGGCGACCAGAGGCCAGAGGGCCTTCCTCGGGATCCAGGACGGTCACGCCGCGCCGACGCAGGGTGTGAACGTGCTCGACAACGGTCGGATGTGTCCACATGCCGCCGTCCATGGCCGGCGCGATGATCACGGGACAAGCGGCCGCCAGCAACATCGTCGTCAAGACATCATCGGCCAAACCCACCGCCGCCTTCGCGAGAAAATTGGCCGTCGCGGGAGCCACGACGATGACGTCGGCCCTCTCGGGCAACGTCAAGTGCTTCATTTCCTGATGGGCTTCGAAAAGGTCCGCCGCTACAGGACGCCCTGAAAGCACCTCGAAGGTTAGGGGCGTCACGAACTTCGCGGCCGCCCGCGTCATCGCGACGTCCACCTGCGCCCCTTCGCGTACCAAGGCGCGCAAAAGATTGACGGCTTTGTAGGACGCGATGCTCCCCGTTACTCCAAGAATCACGTGCTTGCCGGCGAGCGTCGGTCCGATCTGCCCAGCAACCATGGTTGCTCCTCGGTTACTCCTCGGCTTCAGGCTCTGGAGCCTTTGGCGTGTCGTCGACGTAGACGCTCAGCTCTTTCTTGATCTCACGGGCATCCTCACCGGTCATCATGGCCATGCGCTCGCTTTCGCCCTCCTTGCCGCGCTTGGCTTCTTTCATCGCATCGCGGGCTTCCTTGCCCATGAGGTACTTGGCTTCACCGCGCAGCACCTCGTCCAGCGCCACGGTGGTTTCCTTCGTGAAGCGGGAGGCACCGAACGGACGCGAGCCTTGGAGAATGTGCTTGGCTCGTTGAGCCGCCACGATCACCAATCGGTGACGGGAATCAAACTGGTCCGGCGTATATTGCGGCAACAAATTCAGCATCTCGATCATGTGGATGAAACCCCTTTCTGGTTAATGATGATCTGTTCGATTTTCCGATTGCGACTCGTCGGCGAGAAGAAAATCGCGCTCGATCCACGCCGTATCCATCCGCGCGGTTTTCGATCGTTCCGCGAGGAAGATCGTCTCCAGTTCGCGAAGGGAACGACCTAACTCGTCGTTGCGGACGACGTACGTGTATTGCCGATAGTTCCACACCTCTTCCTTGACCTTCTGCAACCGGCGTTGAATCTCTTCGGGAGCATCGGAAGCCCTCGTTTGCAATCGAGTGCGCAACGCGGCCATGGAGGGAGGAAGGATGAAAATCGACACGGAATCGTCGAATTTCTTCTTCACCTGCAACGCCCCCTGAACGTCAATTTCCAGCAACACGTCGATTCCTTGATCGAGTTTGTCGGTCAAAGATTTTCTCGGCGTCCCGTAGAGATGACCGTACACACGCGCCCACTCGACGAACTCATGACGGTCGATCATTTCCTGGAACGTGGCTTCTTCGATGAAAAAATACTCACGGCCGTGTTCCTCGCCCGCCCGCGGCTTTCTGGTGGTACAAGAAATGGAGTGCCAGAGACCCGGGATGCTCGCGACCAGTTGTTTGCACAGCGTTGTTTTTCCGGTTCCCGACGGCGCGGAAATGATGAACAAGACGCCGTGACGGTGGAGGGACGCACCCATCGGTCCGGCAGGTGATCGGGCTGGATTTTTGGTCGTGACGCTCATTCGACGTTCTGCACTTGTTCTCGAATTCGTTCGAGCTCGGCCTTCATATGGACGACCTGAGCGGCGATTTCGGCATCGTTGGCCTTGGAACCGATTGTATTGACCTCACGCCCCATTTCCTGGAGCAAGAAATCGAGGGTTTTACCTATAGATTCCGATCGGTTAAGCGTTTGCTCAAACTGTACCATATGGGAGTCCAATCTGACTATTTCTTCCGCAATGTCGCCACGATCCGCATACACGGCCAATTCCTGCAGCAGGCGGGATGCGTCAGGGGGTTCGCCGCCCATCAATTTTTCGACCCGGCTCCGCATTCGATCGAATTCAGCCTGGACCACTCGGGGAGCCATCGCCCCCACGATCGTCTTCCGCTCCCGAATCGCACCAAGCCGTGCGAGCATGTCCTTCGCCAAGGCATCCCCTTCCCGCCTTCTCATCGCCACGAGGTCGTCCAGCGCCTTGACCGCCAGTTGTTGAGCCAGTTTGGAGAGCTTTCGATCCTCCACCGGCTGGTCGATAATGGACACCACGTCACGCTGTCCGGCAATCAGGCCAATATCAATGGATCCGCTCAGCTTGAGGGTTTTTTTCAAGGCGCGAAGTGCCTGATGGTACTGCTTCGCCAAGCCCTGGTCAACAGCCACCGTATGCGACCGTCCCTTTCCGCTCTGGACGGTTATGGTGAGATCAATGCGACCACGGGCACAAACCTGCTGCGCCGCTTTCTTGATGGTGTCTTCCAAATGATTCAGTGGGCGCGGCAAGCGGCAGGCGATCTCAAGGAAGCGATGATTGACGGACCGCACCTCGACCGCCACCGAACCATCCTGCCACGGTGCCTGCTGCCTCCCGAATCCTGTCATGCTTCGAATCATGCGGGCCCTTTCTGTTTCCACGTACAGTGCGCGTAAATCGGACAACGTTCGCATTGCGGGCGCCTGGCAGTGCAGACATACCGTCCGTGCAGCAGCAAGCGCTGCGAGACGGCCGTCCAGCGCGCGGGCGGAAGCAGCCGTTGAAGATCCTGTTCGATGCGGGTCGGATCGTCCGAGGTCGTAAACCCAAGGCGGTTGGCGACTCGTTTGACATGGGTATCGACGACGATCGCCGGCTTGCCGAAGGCATTGCCTAATAGGACGTTGGCGGTCTTTCTTCCAACTCCCGGCAGACCGACCAATTCTTCCATGGTCTCCGGAACCTTTCCGTGAAACTTCTCCTCCACGGCGCGACCACAAGCGATGATGTTCTTCGCCTTGCTCTTGAAGAATCCCGTCGAACGGATGACTTCTTCCACGTCTCGCTGCGAAGCCTGTCCCAAATCCGCCGGTGTGGGATACCGCCGGAACAGCGCGGGGGTAACGCGGTTGACCCGTTCATCCGTGCATTGTGCGGACAGGATGGTGGCAATGAGGAGTTCCCATGGAGTTCGATGGTCGAGTTCCATCTCGGCGGCCGGCATGGAACGGATCAAATTTTCAGCGATCTTGCCGAGACGCTCCTGACGTGCCTTCTGCTGGAGTTGCTTGGGGATCATATCGGTCGAAATGGCGGTCCGATTGTGCAGCGCTCAACCGCCGGATGCAAGCACGAGGACATCGGGCCCCTTGACGGCAGGCATTCCCGTATCAGGCACGAGCAGCGTCAACTGCTGTTCCAGATGGCGCAGCAACGGATGAAGGGTATCCGGATGAATCGCCGAAATCCCGACGGCGCCATAGCGGCGGCACAGCAAGGCCGCCTCGTCCGGGGGAAGTCGATCGCACTTATTGAACACGAGCGTGCGCGGAAGCGCGTCGAGGTTCAGATCTCTGAGAATCGTCACCACTGCCGAGATCTGGACATCGATGTCGGCTGCGCCGGCGTCCACGACATGAACCAGGAGATCAGCCTCTCGCAATTCTTCCAGCGTGGTACGGAACGCTCCCAACAGCTCCTGCGGAAGATCCCGGATGAATCCCACCGTGTCGGTGACAATGACCTGCCGGTCCCGGGGAAATCGGAGACGTCGGCTGGTCGTATCGAGGGTTTCGAACATCCGGTCCTGAGCGGATACATGACTCTTGGAGAGGACGTTGAGCAGCGTCGATTTTCCGGCGTTCGTATATCCGACCAACGAAAGCACCGGCATCCCGTGCCGATTCCTGCGGGCGCGACGCTGGTCTTGATGTCTGGCGAACTGACGCAAGTCCTGCTCCAAATGCGCAATGCGCTCTCGGATTCTTCGACGATCGGTCTCCAATTTAGCCTCGCCAGGCCCCCTAGTTCCGATACCACCGCCCAGTCGCGAGAGATCCGCGCCCTTCCCGGACAGGCGGGGCAGGAGGTAGCGGAGCTGGGCCAGCTCGACCTGCACCTTGCCCTCCCGGCTGTGGGCGCGTTTGGCAAAAATGTCCAGGATCAATTGGGTCCGATCGATCACGGGGATATCGGTCACTTCGGAAATGGCCCGCGATTGCGCCGGAGACAATGTCTGATCAAAAATCACCATGTCGGCGCCGCGATGAAGCGTTTGGATCAGCACATCCTTCAGCTTTCCCCTTCCCAGCAAATACCGTTGATGCCCTCCCGTTGTTCGTTGCGTCAGGCGATCGATGACTGAAATTCCCGCCGAAGCCGCCAGCTCCGCGAGCTCTCCGAGCCGGTCCTCCTGTTCCGCCCGGCTCATGGATGAGGCGCTGACCAGCAAGGCCGACGCCACCCCTTCTTTGGTCGCGTGGCCACGCACCCTCTGCAACCCGGCTTCCAGTTCCTCGATGAATACATCGAACACCACGGGAGACTGGTGAAACGCCGTCGTCTTGAGGACATTGAACAATTGGCCCGTGCCGTTCGGCGGAAGCAGGTGCGCAAGATACAGATTGCCAGGCAGCCCGTCGGAGTCCACGGAGAGCACGCCGATCAAATCCAGACGCAGATACGCAAGGTCCGTCAGCAGTTCCTGATTGATCGGCTGATCGTGCAATTGCGTTCTGATCACGCGAAGTCCGCGCAACGATTGAACGCCGGCCCTGAACCGTGCCAATGTCGCCGGAGACAACGTCAGGTCGGTTCCCACGACGATCTCCTGCATCTGGCCTTTTCTGGTCAACACCACCGCGATCGGACGCCGAATGTCCAGAGTGATCTGGCACATCGTTCTCGCCAATTCCGGGGAGAGCACCTTATCTGGAGGCACGCGCCGCCGATACAACCGTTCGATGGCGTCCAGCTGGCCCGCTTTCAACCCGGTAATATGACCAATTACGTCAGAAATGGACGACCTCCCTTGTCAGACGGTTTCGATTACCTGCAGGGGTGACAGCGGATCCATCGTGACCAGAGCCTCCGCGTCATCGGCCAGGCGTCGACCCGCCGACAATGCGTTTCTCCCCGCGGCGGCGATCATGGCCGCATTGTCGGTGCAGTACTGCAACGGCGGGATGCTGAGCAACACACCTTCTCGATGCGCTCGTTCCGTCAACAGAGCGCGGAGTCTTGAATTGGCGGACACGCCTCCCACGACCGCCAAAGCCGCCACGCCGCAGCGGCCTACGGCGGTGAAGGCCTTCTCGACAAGCACACTGACAATGGCCTCTTGATAGCCGGCGGCCACATCGGCCCGAATGCCATCGAGATGCGCCTTATCCATGCCCTGCAGGCGATAGAGCAACGACGTCTTCAGCCCGCTGAAGCTGAATTCGAGGCTGCTCTTCCGCATGGACCGCGGAAACCTGATCTTTCCCGGATTCCCCGCTTGCGCGAGCTTGTCCAGTGCCGGCCCTCCGGGAAATCCCAAGCCTAGCATCTGGGCTCCCTTGTCGAACGCTTCCCCGGCAGCGTCGTCCCTTGTACGGGCCAACAGTCTGGTGGCTCCATCTTGTCCCCGGTGATAGAGATGAGTGTGCCCTCCTGAAACGACCAGCACCACGCATGAACGAGGAAATGATGGATCCTTCAGCCACGCGGACGCGATGTGCCCTTCCAAGTGACTGACCCCAACGATCGGAATGTTCAGTGCAAATGCCAGCGCCTTGGCATAGTTCAACCCTACGATCAGGGCGCCGGCAAGTCCGGGACCTTCGGTGACCGCCACGCCTGCGAGATCCTGCCAGCTCAAACCTGCTTCATCTATGGCACGGGCCGCGATCTCCTCGATCTTTTCGATATGCGCCCGAGAAGCCAGCTCCGGCACGACTCCTCCGAACCGAGCATGAACGCTGTGCTGCGAGGAGATGACGTTGGAGAGAATCGTCCCGTCGCCGCGGATGACCGCCGCGGCGGTTTCATCACACGACGTCTCGATCCCCAAGACCGGACCGTCGGTCCCACGGGCGTCGGATATCCCGGAGTAGTTCATTTTAATTTGATTCATTGCCCTCTGAGCCGGTGCTTCGGCGTAAAAACACCTCGACCCTTGCCGCGTACGACGCAACAAGGGTCGAGGCTTGATGATCGGTCGATGATTCGGATCGCGCGGACCGGCCGGCGACTATCAATTACACACCAGCCATCGCCTCCTGTTCAATGAAGACGGGAGCACCGTCGCGCAGCACCACTTTGATCTTCCGGCTATCCTTGAAGCGGCCCTTGATCATCTCTTCGGACAGCGGGTCTCCGATGGCCCGCTGAATCGTCCGGCGCATCGGCCGAGCCCCGTAGAGCGGTTCATACCCTTCCTTGATGAGCCACTGTTTGACCTCGTCGTCGACCTCGATCTCCACGCCTTTTTCCAGAAGCCGGAGATTGAGCTCGCGCAACAGGATGTCCAGGATATTGAACAAATGGGACTTGTCCAATTGGTGGAACACCACGATCTCGTCAATGCGGTTCAAGAATTCCGGGCTGAATTGACGCCGCAATTCTCCGAGAACCTCTTCCTTCTTGTGGCGATCCTGTTCGGCTTCGGTGCTCTGGAATCCCAAAGACACGCCCTTCTGGATCAATTTCGTGCCGATGTTGGACGTCATAATCACAACGGTGTTCTTGAAATCGACTTTGCGGCCCAGGCTGTCGGTCAAGACTCCGTCGTCCAGCACCTGCAGAAGCAGATTGAACACGTCCGGATGGGCTTTCTCGATTTCATCGAACAAAACCACCGAATAAGGACGACGGCGCACACGCTCCGTCAATTGCCCGCCCTCCTCGTAGCCGACATATCCGGGAGGAGCGCCGAACAGACGGCTGCTCGTGAATTTCTCCTGATACTCCGACATGTCGATGCGGATCAGCGCGTCCTCGGTATTGAACAAAAACTCCGCCAGGGTACGAGCCAACTCAGTCTTTCCGACTCCGGTTGGTCCCAGGAAGATAAAGGAACCGATGGGCTTCTTGGCTTCCTTGAGGCCCGCGCGGGAGCGGCGGATCGCACGACAGACCGCGGAAATCGCCTCGTTTTGGCCGACCACCCGTTTATGGAGGAAATCCTCCATCCGCAGCAACTTGTTCGACTCTTCTTCTTCGAGCTTGAAGAGCGGAATGCCCGTCATTTTGGAGACGACGTAGGCTACGTCCTCCTTGCCGATCGTCGGCTTCTGCTTTTCCTGATTCTTTTTCCACTCGCGCTTGGACTCGTCGAGCAACTTCCTGAGCCGTTCCTCTTCTTCGCGATGGCGAACGGCTTCCTCGAAGTTTTGCATCGAAATCGCCAACTCTTTGTCCCGCGACACCTTCTTCAGCTCCTGCTCCATTGCCTTCAACTCTCCGGGCAACGCATAGGTCTGAAGCTTGGCGCGCGAACCGGTTTCGTCGATCAAGTCGATCGCTTTATCCGGCAGGAACCGATCGGTGATATACCGATCCGACAGCTTGACCGCTTCGACGATGGCATCCTCCGTGATCTCCACGCCGTGATGCTCCTCATAGCGGTCGCGAAGTCCTTGAATGATCCGAACCGTTTCGTCGAGGCTCGGCGGCTGCACGTAGATCGGCTGGAACCGCCGCTTGAGTGCGCCGTCTTTTTCGATGTGCTTGCGATATTCATCCAGCGTCGTCGCGCCGATGCACTGAATTTCTCCGCGCGACAGCGCGGGCTTCAGCATGTTGGACGCGTCGATCGATCCCTCCGCCGCACCGGCGCCCACCAACGTATGCAGTTCGTCGATGAAGATGATGATGTTTCCGGCTTGCACGATCTCCTTCATCACCACCTTCAAACGCTCTTCGAATTGGCCGCGGTATTTGGTCCCGGCCACCAGGGACCCGAGATCCAACGCGATCACGCGTCGCGACAAGAGGTTGTCGGGAACTTCGGATTGGATGATCCGCTGGGCCAACCCTTCGACAATCGCCGTCTTTCCGACGCCGGACTCGCCGATTAATACCGGATTGTTCTTCGTGCGGCGGCTGAGGATCTGCAACACCCGCTCGATTTCGTCCGCCCGTCCGATGACCGGATCCAACTGACCTTCCTGGGCCATCTGGGTGAGGTCACGACCGAATTCATCGAGCGCCGGCGTATTGCTTTTGCGATCACGCTCGCGCGGAGCGGACTTGCGCAAGAACGTCACCGTCAATTGCCTGGCCGTCAGGAGATTCGCGCCGAGGCTGCGAAGAATCTTGCCGCCGATCCCCTCCTCTTCCCGCAGAAGTCCGAGCAGAAGGTGTTCGCTGCCGATGTGATTGTGCCCAAGCAACCGGGCTTCTTCGACGCCGTACTCGATGACCTTCTTCACGCGGGGGCTGAACGGGATTTCGCCGAAGGTCATGGTCGTCCCGCCGCCGGGCAAGTTTCGTTCGATCTCCAAGCGGATCTGTTCCGTGGAAAGACCCATCTTCTTCAAAATCATCAGGGCGATTCCGTCGGACTCGCGAAGAATGGCCAGGACCAGGTGCTCGGTCCCGAGATAATCGTTCTGATGACGCTCGGCCTCTTCCCGCGCGAGGATGATGATCTTCCGACCCTTGTCCGTGAATCGTTCGAACATCCTGCCTCCTTCTTGATGGTCTAGCTTGATGGGCTAGGGCTGACCCGTGGAAGCGAACCCTTCGAAAAATATGCCTAATTTTAACTAGAAGGATGTGCAGTGTCAAGGTTGGATGGGAATCGCACGGCGCTTACGCGCGGAATGGGAACGTCATGTCTCCACAACAGACCACATCATGCGATTCGTTGACTTCAAAAGAACCATCCCGATAGAATCCCGAACTTTTCCCGGCCGACCCGCTGCCTCTGGACAAGAGAGATGCACCATCGATGAAAAGCAAGAGCATCGGCATTTTGACCAAGCCCAAATTCCCCGAAGTCAAGACCACTCTGCAAGCCGTGGTGTCCTGGCTGCGTGCCAGGAACATCGATGTGATCTTGGATACGACCTCCGCCGCCCTTCTCGAAGAAAAGGGCGGCCTTCAGAAAACCCAATTGGCTCAGAAGGCCGACGTACTGCTCATCCTGGGAGGAGACGGAACGATGCTCAACGCCGCCCGCCTGGCAGGCGAACGCGGCATTCCCATCCTCGGCGTCAATATGGGAGGCCTGGGATTTTTGACCGAGGTGCGACTCGAACACCTCTACCCTTCCCTGGAGCGGGTCTTCGCCAACGATTTTGTCCTTGATGAGCGCCTGATGCTCAAGACGCACGTTCACCGTCACGGGGAGACCGTCGCGCAAGGCATCGTGCTCAATGACGTCGTCGTCAGCAAGGGAACTCTGGCGCGGATGATCGAATTGCGGATCTCCATTCACGGACAATTCGTGACGAATCTGCGTGGAGATGGCTTGATCATCAGCACCCCGACCGGGTCCACGGCCTATTCCCTATCGGCCGGTGGGCCGATCCTCGAGCCGGCTGTGCATTCGCTCATCCTGACGCCGATCTGTCCCCATACACTGACGCACCGGCCGCTGATCGTGCCGGACAATGTCGAGATCGACGTCACTCTCACGAGCAAAGATGAAGGCGCCATGGCGACGCTGGACGGACAAGTCGGCATCGCGCTGACCCAGGGGGATACGGTCGCATTGAGCGTCTCGGAGTTGCGAACCAGGTTGATCCGCTTTCCGGAAAGCACGTACTACGACGTCTTGCGTGAAAAGTTGAAATGGGGAGACGGCTAGCGTGGAAGATGTCCGGATGGAACGATGCGTTTCTATCCCTGCTCGACCAATCGGATCATGTCCTGATTCGTCGCAAATTTGAATTCGCCGATGCAGTCGTCTTTGGCCTGTTGAGCCTTCTCCGCCGCTTCCAACACTCGAAGCCCCTTGACCCCGACCGGATGGCTCTTCCGTTCCCGAAGCGTCGCCTGAAGTTTCTCGACTACGGACTTCGGATTTCCCGGTGCCGGCTTGGTGAGCAGATATCGGCCGACGACCTCGGCGCACCAATCTCCATCACGTTTGGCCACCCCGACAAGCCCTTCGCTGGCTTTTCTGGCCCAGCCTGCGAGAAAGACTCCATCCAGAACCTTTCCCGTGGAATCATCGTACGCCTGAAACAATGCGTCGTCCGGATCATTGTTGGTCTTGACGGGATTCGTGACGAACACTCCGCTCTTATAGGGCAAACCGACGGTTTCATCGACCTTGTCGCCGACCGCAAAGACGACACTGTCGCAGGGAAACTCATAGAACTGCTTGAGTCCGACGGCAGCCGTGTCCTCGCCCTTCGGCTCAAGCTTGTTATCTTCCATCTCCAACCCGCGAACGCGGTTGTTTCCGTCGACGAGGATGCGCTTGGGTGACGCCAAAAACTTGAAGCTCATTTTCGCATCACTGTTTTTCGGCTCGCACTTCGTAAACTCCCCAAGCAGTCCCTTCAGGATTTCGTCGGGCTTCTGACCCACCGCAATGAGCCGGTCCTTGATGCGCTCCACTTCCTTGGTGATGTCATCCACATCCATGTTGGAGCAGACCGCGCGGATCTCTTTGGGATTGTACTTTCGCTCCGCAGGACCGCGTCGGACGATGGCCGTCACCCGCTCGACCTTCTTATAGCGGGTCAGCCAGTGGGCGATATCCACCATGACGTCGCCAGCCCCGATAACGGCCACGTGCCGACCGACGTCAAACGGGCGGTCGCCAAATCCCGGAAGCCGGTTGAAGTGATACACCACGTCTTTGGCGTGAAAGACCCCCGCAGCCGTGTCTCCTTCGACACCGATGGCTTTAGTCCCCTGCGCACCGATGGAGTACACCACCGCGCTGGCGCCAAGGTTCCGTAGGTCTTCGACGGATAGATCCTTGCCCTTCCCGATCGAGACGTTTCCAAAATAATGCACGTTCTGCTGCTCGAGTAATTCCCAGTACTGTTTTTTGAGACCGCCGCGCAGCTTAAGCTTGGAGGGGAAGATGCCGTATTCGGCCAATCCGCCGAATTTGATGTCGCGATTCAGAATAATGACTTCGTGTCCCGCTTTGGCAAGGGTTCCGGCCACCGCCATCCCGGCAGGTCCCGCTCCGGCGACAATTATCACATGGGCTGCTTTTGCGCTCATACGATCGTTCTTTCCCCGTGTAGAGAGATAAAATGGTCTAGAACCTCAAGAGTTCCGCGGACTTTAGCATAGGGATTCCGCCGCTGTCAAAATCAAATCCGGCTCTTCATCAGACATACGCGCGATGCCGTCATGCTCCGCGATTCTCTGCCCGCTTTCGCTGGTCGCTGCGATCCGGAGGGTCCCCTCCCGTTTATGCGCGCATCGTCCCGGTCAACCTCCGGCGCTTCCGACCGGTCCTCCTGGCTCTGTCATTCGCCAGGGATCGAGCAGTTCGGTCAGTCGCTTTTCCGGAAGGACGTGCTGCTCCTGGGCAACCTGGCGAACGGTTTTTCCGGACTTGAAGGCGTCTTTAGCCAGTTTCGCCGCCGCTTCATACCCGATCTCGGGCGCCAGTGCGGTACACATGGCCAAGCTTTCCTCGATCAGGCTGTTGCAGCGCGCTTCATTCGCCTTGATGCCCTCGATGCACTTGGCCGAGAAATTATTCGAGGCCGTTGCCAGCAACTCAATGGACTGGAGAAGGTTGTACGCCATTACCGGGAGCATGACGATCAATTCGAAGTTCGCCGCCTGTCCGCCGACGGTCACCGTGACATCGTTGCCGACCACTTGAGCGCAGACCATTGTGACGGATTCGGCGATGACCGGATTGACCTTCCCCGGCATGATCGAGGACCCGGGCTGCGTTTCGGGCAAACTGATTTCTCCGAGTCCGCAGCGGGGACCGGACCCCAACCAGCGGACGTCATTGGCGATTTTCGTTAGGCTGACGGCCAACGTCCGCAAAGCTCCGCTCGCCTCGACCAGCGAATCCTGAGCCGATTGCGCCTCGAAATGATTGACGGCTTCTTGAAACCGGCATCCGGTCTCCTGGGAAATGATGGCCATGACTTTGCCTGAGAACTCAGGATGGCAATTCAAGCCCGTTCCAACGGCCGTTCCGCCGAGCGCAACCTCGCTCAGGGCTTCCTGCGCCCGCTTCATTCGAGCGATCCCCAACTCGATCTGTCTGGCATAGCCGCCGAATTCCTGACCGAGCCGAACGGGCGTGGCATCCTGCAAATGCGTCCGCCCGATCTTGACGACCTTATCGAACTCTCTCGCCTTGTCCTCGAGCGCCCTATGCAACCGGGACAGCGCCGGAAGCAGCTGCCGCTGGATCGTCTCCGACGCCGCGATATGAATGGCCGTCGGAATGACGTCGTTACTCGACTGGCCGAGATTCACATGGTCGTTGGGATGCACGAGTTTGCTGCCTCGCGCGCCTCCGAGCAATTCGGTGGCCCGATTGGAGATGACTTCGTTCGTGTTCATGTTTGTCGAGGTACCCGATCCGGTCTGAAAGATATCGACGGGAAATTGAGCGTCGAGTTTCCCCTCCACGACTTCCGCGGCCGCTTGCCTGATCGCGTCCGCATGGCGCTGATCGAGTAAACCGAGCGAGTGGTTTACCGACGCGGCCGCCCGCTTGATCAGCCCCATGGCCCGAATGACGGACCGCGGCATGCGCAAGGAGCTGATGGGAAAATTCTCCACCGCCCGCGCAGTCTGCACGCCATAGTAGGCGTCAGCCGGCACGGCCAGTTCTCCCATTGTGTCACGTTCGATTCTGGTGGCCCCGTCGGACGAGCTGGGGGCGGTGGCATGGCTATCGCGCGTCTGCTTCATAGGTTCGACTCCGTCATAAAGGTTCTGGCTTACGAGGGCGCCATGATAAACTCCGCCCATTAGTCGGCACAAGGGTGGTCTCATGGATTCTGCATATGTGATCGTGGAGACCTACGCCGGCAATAAGGGTGAACGTACGCCCCGATCGTTCACGCACGGGAAGATGCATCGCATCGTCACGGACATCCTCGATCGGTGGTATACCGAAAGCCACTGTTATTTTCGCGTGCGGGCGGACGACAGTCTGCGGTACGTCCTGCGGCATCAGCTTGATGAGGAATCGTGGGAATTGGTGATGCGGGAACTGGGCTGACAATGAAAAGGCCCGTCTTGCGGACGGGCCTTTCCCACCTCAGCGTCTGAGTACTGCCTTTTCAGGCAACTTTGACATCGACCGCCTTCGGCTTCACCCGTTCCGTCTTCGGCAGGTGCAAGGCCAGGATTCCATCCTTGTATTCCGCCTTGACTGCGGTATCGTCAACCGATTCGGGCAACGTGAAGCTGCGGACGAAACTCCCGTAGGAGCGCTCGACCCGGTGAAACTTCTTGCCCTTCTCTTCCTTGTCTTGACGGCGTTCACCCTGCAACGTCAGCACCCCGTCTTCGACGGTGACCTTGACGTCTTCCTTCTTCACCTCCGGCAGCTCCGCTTTGATCAAATACTCGCCGTCGGTCTCACTGATGTCCACGGTCGGCATCCAATCCGCCACGGTCAACGCTTCCTTCCCATTGCCGGTGCGTGGCGCCGGACGGGCAAACATACGATTCAACCTCTCCGACATATCTTCCAACTCGCGAAACGGGTCCCAGCGTACAAGAGCCATGTTCGACCTCCTGTTCGTCATCACTATGATTGATGGTTAACGTGTTTGGCGCTGCGCCGCACATTCCACTCACGGTTGGGAGATAACTCGGACCGGTGTCAAGTCAAGAGGGCCGGCGGCGGAGAAGGCGACAATGGCTCAAGAGCGCTCGTTTAGCGGTACATATGAACGGTTGTGCTCACCGGAATAGATCTGGTCCGGACGAAACAGCTTGTTCTCATGCAGTTGCTCCAGCCAGTGAGCGAGCCAGCCGGACACCCTCGCCATGGCGAACAACGGGGTGAAGAGATCGACGTCGATTCCCATCTTGTCGTAGATGATCCCGGAATAGAAATCGACGTTGGGGTAAATCCCCTTCGCATCCAAATGTTCTGAAGCCGCCCGCTCGACTTCCACAGCCACGTCGTAAAGCGGCGAGGAACCACAGGCCTTGAACAGTTTGACCGAGAGCGATTGCAGGATGACGGCTCTCGGATCCTTGACTTTGTACACCCGGTGGCCGAAACCCATCAGTTTCCGCTTGTCGGCCAGACGTTGTACGACGAACTCTCGGGCATGACCGGGAGTACCGATTTCCTTCAGCATCTGTACGACTTCTTCGTTGGCTCCCCCGTGCAGCGGTCCCTTGAGCGACCCGATGGACGAAGCCACGACGGTATACGGATCGGCCAGCGTCGAGGCCGTGATCATGCCGGTGAACGTCGACGCGTTCATCGTATGCTCGGCATGGAGGATCAGACAATCGTCGAATACCTCGCTCCAGACGGCGGGCGGCACCGATTCCGTCATCATGTACAGAAAGTTCTCGCTGAACTCGAGATCGTCGCGCGGCGGGATCGCCTCGTCACCCCGTCGCAGCCTGGCCCATGCCGCGACGATCGTCGGGAGCTTGGCGACAAGACGAACCGCCGACCAATAATTATTCTCCACGTCCTTGACGTTGCGGCCCGGATAGAACATGCCGAGCGCGGCGACCGCGGCTTGGAGCGCGTCCATTGGATGACCGTGCTCCGGGAGACATTTCATCAAATCGATGATCGTGAATTTCACACGCCGGTGACGCGTGACGTCCTCCGTCCACTTCGACAGTTCGCCTCGGGACGGCAGATGGCCGAACAGGAGGAGATAGGCTGTCTCTAGATACGAAGAGCTGGCACAGAGTTCCTCGACCCGGATTCCGCGATATTCAAGAACGCCGCGTGCACCGTCCACGTCGCTGATGGCCGACTTGGCGGCCGGAACACCGGCAAGACCGGGCATGAAATCGTGTGGCATAGTCTCTCCTGCTCGGGCGACTACTCGTCCGTATGGATCGATGCGATACCGGCGACACGGGAGAATGCGACGGTCGGCACCTTGCAATCACCTACCCCGCTTGGCATACTGACTTCAGTCGTGACGTGGAAGACGCGCATACTACGGCACCGCCTGTCGGTAATGGCGATTCTCGGCACCCTCATTCTTATCTCCAGTCTCATTTACCTCTGGACACCGGCCGGACAACCTCAACGTCGGACGATCAAGGCAGTCGGAACCAGTACATTGGGCCACGGTTCTCCCCCGGCGACCATTCCTCAACATTCCACGGCCACCGGCGAGGACGGCATGATGACCCAGAAAACGAGGGGTAACCAGTGAGAGCCTTTCTGTGTGCGGCACTCGGTGCGGCTCTTCTCGTCGGCAGCGCCAATGCGGCGTCCGGCGAGGACGACTTGTTGATCTTCGCCGTCGTCAGCGCCCCGCCCAAAGACCGATCCCGCGTGGCGGTAAAGGCATCGGTCAATGACACGGTCTCGGATACGAAGCTGCTGGCCTCCGAATCCATTTTGAACAACCTCATCTGGAAAAAGCTGGAAATCTGTCATGCCCTCCGGATCGAGGGCACCAAAGCCGCCGACGGATACAAGGTGGTGACCGTCCGGGTCATCGATGCCAGCATGCTTCCGATGACGTTGCAATCCTTTGCCGGGGATTGCCTCATCAAAAAGGCCATCGAGATCGCGCCGTTGGTGGATTAAGACCCCGGAGAATCACGTTGCCCGGCACTCGAAGCAGCTCGTGGGTTCTTCCGGTGCATCGCACTCGTCTCCGGTCAACGGAAACAGCTGCTCGCAGAGACGGCAGGTTCGAATTTCAAAGTACGCCGTGCCCTCCTGATCGATGTCGGTGGGCAACAGCAATTCAAAAGGATCATATCCGATCATCGTCCCATCGGAAAATTTGACGACGGCGAGTCGATCGTTGAAGACTTCGAAGACGGCCTCTTGGCCTTTTCGATCGACAAGATGCCCGAGCACGAAGACCGGCTGCCCTTTGCGTTTGATGCGGAGATCACGCAACGTGCGCTGATCGGTGGTCGCGCAGGAAAATTGACCGCTCGAACTGGTGCCGACAGTGGGCATGGCAAAGACGAAAAAAAGAACAATTGTTTAGCATGTACCATAGGGGTAAAAATGGCGTCAAGCGAGGATCCACCCGTCAGAAGGAGTCGACATGCCCGATATGATCATCTATGAGAAGCCGACCTGTTCGACGTGCCGTCAAGCCGTCCAACTGGCCAAAGACAGTGGGAAATCGTTCAAGACCGTCAACTACTATACGACCCCGTTCACGAAGGCCAAGCTGACGGCGCTGCTGAAGAAGGGCCGATTATCTGCTCGTGACGTGCTGCGGACGAAGGAGGACGTGTATAGAGAGCTCGGCCTGGCTAAGAAGAATTTATCCGGCGACGAACTCATCGACTTAATGCTCAAACACCCCGACTTGATTCAACGTCCGATCGTGGAAGCGGGTGACAGGGTGCTTTTGGCCAGGCCGGCCGACCAAATCAAGCAGCTCTTGTAGCAGGGTTCACGCTCCGGCCGGCCTCGTGCCGGCAGTCGGAGTCCTCAACGCATGGCAGGAGCCGCTTTCCGCTGGATCAACCAGCGCAGCCTCGCCCGGTCATCCCGTACCATCCGGCTTGAACAACAAAGTCCCCGAGCGACTCACCCGCACCGTTACCTCGCCGTTCAACACTTGCTGGATCAAATTTCCCGCCACTTCCCGACGCCATCCGCGCAAGAGAGGAAGAGCGATTTCGCTCTTTTTCTCCCTGGCCTCGACCAATGCTTGAATGTCGGCACTGGTCGCAAGCAAGGTCGGAGCGATTTCCGCTTCCGCCGCACGGGCCTTTAGGACGGCTTGAAGAAACTCGACGACCCCGACGGACTCAGGTTCAGATCGCCTTTCCACCGGCACTTGCGGCCACGCCGAGGGAGGCAGGGCCAGTGAGCGTTCCACCGTTTTTACAATGTGTTCGCCGTTACGTTCGACCTCGGAACTGTGGACTCCTCTGAGGGTCTTGAGTTCATTCACGGTCCTCGGCGGATGCCGGGCCAATTGCAACAGGACTTCATCCCTCAGTACCCGTCCCCGCGGTACATTGCGGCGCTTGGCCTCGCTTTCACGCCAGGCGGCCAGATCACGAAGCACGGCGGCGTACTTGGGCTTGAGCCCTTCCCAGCCCCTGATTCGCTGATAGCGTTCAAGCGGATCCCGGCCCTTCTCACCCACGACCGACTCCAGTCGGGCGAACTCTTCGTGGGCCCATTCCAATCGGCCCAACGCCGAAAGCTTCCTGACGAGATGCGCATGAATCGGAAGAAGGAACTGAACGTCCTCGGCCGCGTAGGCGATCTGATCGTGCGAAAGCGGGCGCGCACTCCAGTTGGTGAAGGTGTGGGCCTTCGCGAGCCTGGTGCCGACGATGCGCTGCACCAGATTCGCATACGCAGATTGAGCGCCGAATCCCAACATTGCGGCGGCAATCTGCGTATCGAAAAACGGCTTCGGAATCTCTCCGGCATGCACCGCGAACAGATCCAAATCCTGCCGGCCGGCATGGACGATCTTGTTCACTCCCGGATTGCCGATGAGTTCCCAGAACATGTCGAGCGGACCGTCGGCCTGCACGGCGGGAAAGTCGATGACCGCCGAAAGCCCGGACGAGGCGATCTGAATGAGTTCGAGCTTGGGAACGAAACTCTCTTCCCCGACGAACTCGGTGTCGAGGGCAAGCTCCGCGCTGGCCTGCAGCTGGTGGCATAGCCGTTCGAGATCCGCGCGCGTGGTGATGTAAACGGGCTCGCTTGGTGTGGTCACGCTCTGATTCATTCCGCTGGGCTGTACGGTCGATCCGGCGGCCTCATCGGTTCGGTATTGGTGAGACTGAGATACTCCTTGAGGAACTGGTAAGCCTCCAGCATGCGGCGGAGTTCCGGCTCGGAGCTGCGATCTCCCTGGTTCGCGTCGGGATGGAGCTGTTTCGCCTTGTGGCGAAACGCCGTCGTGACGTCGGCCAGCGAGCTTCCGAACTCGACGCCCATAATGGCATAGGCGTCCACGGCATTGTTGACACTCGAGCTCTGCGAGAGATCCCCGCCCCCGCCGCCTGCCGCTTTCAACATGTCCGCCAGGTTGAGCTTCCGCCGCCGCCGCCTGGGGCGTTCCCGAATCTCGCTGTCCAGGTCATCCCAACGATCCTCGACAAATTCCAACCGCGACTCCAGACGCATGGCGCCTGACAGATCGGACACGCCTTCCAATTCCTCTTCGATCTGGAGCAGCGACTTGACGATCTCGTCCAGCCCTTGTTCCACGCGAAAATAGCTGTCGACACGTTCCTGCATCATGGTATCCACGGCACAATCCATACTTTCCTCGGTTTTCGAGCGGAGCGAACTGATGCGTTTTTGCATCCCGCTCCTGAATTTCATGTACTTACCCGCCGAAAATGGCATACACATCCCGTGGGGTTTGCAAACGCCGCGCATTCTAGCATAGGCGGCCCAGTGGTCAGAAGCGCGGAGATGGACCCTTCACGTCGAAGAGAACTGATCACCGATCTTGTTGCGGCGCCGTGCCACACCGGTTTCGTGCGCAGCGGCGGAGACCGCTTTGGCCACTTTCGGCACCACTTCCTTATCGAAGACACTGGGAATGATATAGTCTTCGGTCAACGTTGTACGGGGAATCGACTCGGCCAATGCCTTGGCGGCGGCAAGTTTCATCGGTTCGTTGATCGCCACCGCTTGCACATCCAACGCGCCGCGGAAAATTCCGGGGAACGCCAGGGCATTGTTGATCTGATTGGGAAAATCCGACCGGCCCGTCGCGAAGATGCGACAATGTGACGCGGCCAACTCCGGCGATACCTCCGGGTCGGGATTGGCCATCGCGAACACGATCCGATCCGAAGCCATCAGATCGAGGTCTTCAGCCTTCAAGAGATTTCCGACGGATAAACCGATGAATACGTCGGCTCCCCTGAGAGCGTCTTGGAGCGTGCCGGCCGGCTGCAGCGGCGTCAGACAGGACAGGAGATCCTGGCGGCAGGCACGCAGGCGTTCACCATCCCCTTGCAAAATGATTCCCGGTTTATCGCAGCCCACCAGATGCGATACCCCTGCCGCCAGCAGCATTCGGCAGCAAGCCGTACCGGCGGCACCAAGACCATTGACGACGACCCACACGTCCTCGATCGCTTTACCGACGACCGCAAGCGCATTGGTGAGAGCCGCGAGAATCACCACCGCGGTGCCATGTTGATCATCGTGCATCAGCGGGATCGCCAACGACTCCTTCAGACGCCGCTCGATCTCAAAACAGCGCGGCGCGCTGATATCCTCTAGATTGATGGCGCCGAAACCCGGAGCAATCGCTTGAACCGTTCGTACCACTGCATCTACTTCCTGCGTATCAAGACAAATCGGCCAGGCATCGATGCCGGCCAGTTCCCGGAACAACATGGCCTTGCCTTCCATGACCGGCAATGCCGCCTCCGGGCCCAGGTTGCCGAGTCCGAGAACCGCGGATCCATCGGTCACGACCGCCACGCTGTTGCTCTTGGTGGTGAAGGCATAGGCTTTGGATCTGTCCTTGGCGATCGCCTGTGAAACCCGTCCGACGCCGGGAGTGTAGACCATGGACAGGACATTGCGGGTGTTGATCGGCACCTTGCTCTGTACCTGGATCTTCCCACCCAGATGGAGCAGGAAAATTCGATCGGAGGCCGATAGAACTTTGACGTCAGAAAGCGCTCCAAGGCGCATGAGCACATGCTCGCCATGCGCCTCGTCGCGAACATCGAACGTCACGTCCCTGATCATGGACGCGCTGGTAGCTGAGACAATGTCGACCGCGCCGAGATTCGCGCCCTCCATCGCCAAGACGGCCGCGACATTTGCGAACATGCCCGGCTTGTTGGCCAGTTCAAGGCGAACGGTCAACCGGTAATTGGAATAAGGACCGAGATCGTTCATGGCCACCGGTCGGGACGATGCAGTCACTCATGAGAATACCATAAGAAGGCGATTGTAACGGGCTCGACATTCCCCGACGGAGTTCCAATGCAAGCATGGGATCATGTTTCATTGATCCCCTCTTCCACGGAATGCTATGGTGAGGAGATGTCCGCGCCGTCTCGTCCCCCTAATCGACTCGTTCACCAGACGAGTCCATATCTGCTTCAGCATGCCCATAATCCTGTGGACTGGTTCCCATGGGGGCCCGAAGCTCTCGAGCTTGCCAGGACACGGAACCGCCCGATCCTCTTGTCGATCGGCTATTCCGCATGCCATTGGTGCCATGTGATGGAGCGCGAATCGTTCGAAAACGAATCCATCGCCGCGCTGATGAACCGGCACTTCGTGTGCGTCAAAGTGGATCGGGAGGAACGGCCGGACCTGGATGAAATCTACATGCAGGCCACCGTCAGGCTCAACCGAGGCCAGGGTGGCTGGCCGATGACGGTGTTTCTGACCCCTGAACAGCAGCCGTTTTTTGCCGGAACCTATTTTCCTCCGGATGACCGATGGGGACGCCCGGGATTTCCCGCCATTTTGAAGAAAATCGCGGAAGTCTGGGAACGAGACTCCGGTAGCCTTCGCACCCAAGCGCAGGAACTGACCGATCGCTTGACGCAGGAAGCCCATGCCACATTCCCCATGACGGTCAGCGAGACGGTGCTGACTGAGGCGGTGCGCGAGTTCCGCGATGAATTCGACGCGCGTTACGGCGGATTCGGCTCAGCCCCAAAGTTTCCCCCGGCCGCCGGTCTCTCCTTGTTGCTCCGCTGCCATCGGCGCTCCGGCGATCCGAGCATCCTTCAGATGGTCACGAAGACGCTCGATGCCATGTCGGCCGGCGGCATCTACGACCATATCGGAGGAGGATTTGCACGGTATTCCACGGACGAACGGTGGCTGGTTCCACACTTCGAGAAAATGCTCTACGACAACGCACTCCTGACCAGATCGTATTTGGAAGCCTTTCAGGTCACCGGAAAGGCCGCTTACCGCGCGATCGTCCAGGAAGTGCTCGACTATGTGCTACGCGAAATGACCGGCAAGACCGGAGGTTTCTATTCCTCAACCGACGCGGATTCAGAAGGAGTCGAAGGCAAGTTCTTCGTATGGACGCCGGCACAGGTCCGCGCCGTTCTGACGAATGAGGAAGATGCAACCCGATTTTGCGCGTGCTACGACATTACCGAGCAGGGCAATTGGGAGCATCAGAGTATTCCGAACCGACTCCGGCCGATCGAGGAGGTCGCGCGGGAGCTCCGGATTTCCATTGACGAACTCCAGAACACTGTCGATCGGTGCCGTCCCCTCCTTTACCAATCCAGGGCACAACGGCAACCTCCCGGACTCGACGACAAAGTGATCACCGCATGGAATGGGATGATGCTCGGCACCCTGGCGGAAGCGGGGCGCGTGCTGGGGATGCCGCGATACATCGAGGCATCCAGACGGGCCGCCGACTTTTTGTTGACCGTTCACCGGACAGCCTCCGGTCGCCTCCTGCGGACGTCACGCAATGAGCACGCCCATCTCGACGGCGTCCTCGAGGATTATGCCTTTCTGGCGGAAGGGCTCATTGATTTGTTTGAAGCCTGCGGCATGGACCGCTATCTGTCGGCGGCGCAGTCGCTCGGAGAACTAATCCTGACATCGTTCCGAGACGAGGTACACGGAGGCTTTTTCACGAGTTCACGCGAGCACGAAACGCTGATCATGCGCAGCCGTGAAGGACCGGACGGCGCCACCCCCAGCGGAAACGCCGTGGCAGCCTTCGTGCTCGCACGACTCGCACATCATGGTGACCGGCAGGACTTCCGCGAGGCAGCCGTCGGCGCCATTCGCGCCTATGGAAAACAGATCACCCGCTATCCCAAGGCCTTCGCCAAAAGCCTGGCCGTCGTCGATTTCGTGACGGAAGGTCCCCTTGAAATCGCATTGGTCGGTCGTGAAATGGATCCGGCACTGCAGAGCTTCACGGACGCGCTACGTTCAATCTACTTGCCCAATCGGATTCTTGCCGTGACGCATCAGGTGGACGGGACATCAACGCATCCACTCTTGGCCGGCAAGACCACGGTCAATGGAACGACGGCGCTCTACCTATGCCGTGATTTTACCTGCCAGCGTCCCATTACGGATCCAGGCGAAACAGTCGCCGCAGTCCATACTGCGCAGAAGCCCTCTTCGGCAAACGCGGGGGACCGATCTCTCAATGGACAGATGCTCGCCGGCTTCGCAACGGCGGAAGGAACCGCCAAGTATGCCGCACGGCAGGTCAATCATCCCAACGCACCTCCCGGGTTGGAAAACGGTTACGTCCCGTTCGGGGCAACCGGTCTCACCGTGTCCAAAGTCGGTTTCGGCACATACCGCATCGATATGAGCGACAGGGAATACACTCTCGCCTTAGAAACAGCGCTGCGAAACGGCGTGAACTTAATCGATACTTCCACCAATTACATGGACGGCGACAGCGAGCGAGTCATCGGTCTTGCCATACGACGTCTGAACGCGGAAGAGGCTCTGTCCCGTTCCGAACTCATCATGGTCTCAAAGATCGGATATGTTCAGGGCCAGACTTTGGCCCGGGCCACGGCCCGAGAGCAATCCGGAACCCCGTATCCTGACATGGTCAAATACGGCGAGGGGATCTGGCATTGCATTCATCCCGAGTTTCTCGCCGACCAGTTGACGGCCTCGCTCGACCGGCTGGGATTGCAAGGATTGGACGTCTGCCTATTGCACAACCCAGAATACTTCCTATCGGAGGCAGGACGTCGCAAGGACGCGAATCTGGAAGAGATACGCGAGAGCTTTTATCGACGGATACAGGATGCATTCGCATTTTTCGAATCGCAAGTGGCGCTCGGTCGAATCCGTTGGTACGGTGTCTCCTCCAATTCCGTCGCGTCCGAAGCCGACGCCACGGATGCCACGTCGCTTTCTCGCTTTCTGGCCGCTGCGGAGGCAGCGGCGGCCTCACAGGGGCAATCCCAGCACCACTTCGCCGTGCTGCAATGTCCCATGAATCTCTTTGAGGCGGGCCCGCTGCGTACTCACAACACCGGAAATGGCCTGCAACAAACGGTCTTGAGTTTGGCCGGGCAAAGCCGCCTGGCGGTATTGGTGAACCGGCCGTTGAATGCCATGGCTGATCCGAAAGGCGGAATGTTACGGCTGGCTGACCTTCCCCACGAAGGCCATCCAGTTGATGTGGAAACTCAAGTGAAGAAGGTCGGACAACTGGAGCAGGAGTACCGCGACACGCTGGCGTCTTCGATTTCCAATCCGCAGCAGGGTCTACAGCCAACCGACTTTTTCAATTGGGCGACCGAACTGAAACCACTGGAGGGACGCCTTCACGGCCTGGAACATTGGGAGCAGATCGAGCACCAAGTGATTGCTCCTCATGTAAACCAAACCATGCAGGCGGTGCCGCGCCTGCTGGCTCCAGAGATGGCGGATCGATGGGAAGAATGGCGGGAACGTTATGTCCCTGAGCTCTTGAATTTGCTTCGCGGTCTGCGGCATCACGCCACGGAAAAAAGCCGCCAGCGAAGGCTGGCCGTCACCGCACTGCTCGACCCCCTTCTCCCGGAAAACCGGCGCATGGAGTCGCTCTCTCGTAAGGCCCTCTGGATCGTCAGCAGCACCCCAGGTGTGACTTGCGTGCTCAATGGGATGCGATCACCGTCGTATGTGAAAGACTCTATCGAGGTGCTTCGGTGGGCGAATCTAGCGCAGGCACATTCAATATACGACCGGATGCCAGCTTCAACGGACGTGTAATGTTACTTGTGGCTGCTAATCAGGCGCTGCAAATTTCCAATCCATGAGACGTCCTCGTCGGCCGACGCCTTCCCCTGTTTCTTGAGCCGGGGTCGGCCTCCCAGGTCCCTGGCGCGAAATGCCGCATCTCGGTAGTGGGAATTCGCTTGAGCGACCCGGCGATAGAGCAACATCGCCTCTTCCTGCTGGCCCGTCGCCTCCAACGTTCTCGCGAGAAAATATTGCACGTCCAGCACTTCTTTTCCCGACGCCGACTGATCGTTCAATGCCGTGCGAAAGGCATGCAGCGCTCCATCCGTGTTTCCCATCGCCCTATGACAGAGACCGATCTGGGCATAGGCCCGCAGCCAATAGGCGGGGTTCTTGGCCACCCGCTCGAATATTTCCACCGCTTCATCCAATCGTCCTGTCTTTTTCAGCTCCAGCGCCTCGTCATAATCGATTCCCGGTAGCCGTTCCCGCCTCATGATCGATGTATCCGCATTTGAAACGGCCGCCTGGGCAGCCGGAAGGGCGGTCTCGATTTCTGCCGCATCCTCGGGAGCGTTGGCCAGAGTGACCAGATCTTCCTTGCCGGCCAGGGGAAGAATTCCTCCCCTACCCCGATCCAAAGCAGCCTGCGCGACGATCTTCGATGTGATGACTCTCTTCTGCTCGGCAAAACCATAGGTCAAGGCGATATCGCATACCTGATTGATGAGTCGTGGATTCCCACGTGTCAGGCGATGCACCAAGGCGCACGCTCTTTTAGTGAAAAGGCCGGTCTGTCCCCCTGCAACCTGAAGTCGGTGACTGATGACATTGGCCGTATCGACGTCGGTCAACGGCTCGAGATGATAGTCCGCCACGATCCGTTGCGCGAATTGACTCATGTCGATGCGTTTCAGCAACAACTGCAGATCCGGCTGACCCGAAAGAATGATCTGGAGCTTCAGCTGCTTGCCGTCGTTCATATTGGACAACAACCGCAATTCCTCCAACAGCTCGGCACCGAGACTCTGCGCTTCGTCGATGATCAAAATGACCCGGCGGTGCTGGCGGGACTCCTGGCTGAGGAACTCAGAAAAGATGTGATACGCCTCAACGGGATCCAATCGCTTCTTCGCCAATCCCAGCGACAGAAGAATCCAAGGCAGCAAGTGCTCAACGTCATAGCGCGCGTTGGTCACCAGACCGATCGAAAACTTCCCGCGATGCTCGGACATGAGTTTTTGCAAGAGTGACGTCTTTCCCATGCCCGGATCCCCGGTCAACACCACGAACGGAGCCTGGCTCAGCAAACCGTATTCCAGCAAGCTGTAGGCTGCGCGATGCGTCGACCCGGCATACAGGAAGTCGCTGTCGGGCAACAGCGCGAAGGGTTTCGTCTTGAGACTGTAAAATGATTCGTACATACGCGGACTCCCGGTCAAATCATCATGAGAGATTCAATGGGTCAACAACTTTCGCATGCCTGCTGGGCTGAGATCGGAACGGCCGGCCTTGTTGATGACCGTGCCCAAGACAGGCCGTCGATCTTTTACCAATAACAATGCCCGTTGCAGTTCCTCCACTGTGGTTTTTCCCTCCTCGACGACCAACAGTAACGCATCGGTATAGGGTGAAAATGCCAGCACGTCGGCGGTATGGAGCAAGGGCGGGAGATCGAAGATGACCACTCGGGAAGGATAGCGATGCTTGAATTCTTCGACCAACGCCAACATCTTGGGCGAGATGAGCACCTCTGCCGAGTTGGGGATCGCCCGGCCCGCCGGAAGAACCACGAGCCGTCCCATGTCGGGATGAACGAGAAGATCTTCGACCGGCTCGTTGTCGAGCAAGTAGTCTGCCAATCCCCGGCACGCTCCCATGCCGAAAACTTCATGGATACCGGGGCCTTGTAAATTTGAATCGACCAGCAACACGGTTTGGGTCATCTCCATCGCCAGGCTAACGGCAAGATTCGCCGCCACCAACGTCTTGCCTTCGCCGTACCCGGGACTTGTGACGCCTAGGACGTTCCAGTCGTGCTGACGAAGTCGCTGCAGGATCTGCGTTCGCAAGATCTTGTACGCATCGACGTACGGGCCCTTGCCGTAAGCCGCCATGACCCGCTGTCGGCGAAGGACGGGTGTGGGCACATCGAGCGACCGCGTGCGTGTATAGACGATCGGCTCGAACTCCGACTGATCGTTATTCCGTCCGGTCGACCGAGGACTCGCCGAATGTTTCCCTCGATCTTTGAACAATTGAACCGCCGCTCGTAACCGATCCATGATCAATCCTCTCGTATTGACGTTGTCAGCTTAGTCGGCTAGTCGATTCCAAATCGTTTCATCATTCCGAACCACAGTACGTCCAACGGCACGATAAACACATGGATGGCCGTCAGCACCGATACCGCTGCGCCCAGTCCCACCCCCTTGAACACCAGACGCCGACGGAGGCTTTGAGCCAAATCCTCCTCATTGGGCATGAACGGAATGACGGCCAGAGGGAACAATTGCGTCAGCTGAGCCAATTGCTCCGGCGTGCGGATGGAATGGTCCAATGCGTCCACCGCCAATCCGGCCCCCAATCCGCCCACTGTAGCCAGGATGATTCCCACGAACGCCAACGCCAGCCGATTCGGCTTGTCTGGCTTCTCCGGCAAGCTCGGCGGATCAATGAGGGAAAACCGTTCACCTTTCCGCTGCACTTCCAACCCTTCCGACACCTTGGCCTCCAGCAGTCGGGATCGAATATCCTGATACTTCTGCGCCGACGTGTCGCGATCCCGTGTCAGCGTCAGATATGCCGGCTCCAATTCCGGGGTTCGCTCCAATCGCGTCGTGTATTCCTGTAGTCGTCGCTTCACATCCGCTCTGGTTTTTCTGAGGGCGTCCAAAGAGGAGACGGCTGAATTGAGCTGTGCCTGGAGGTTGATATACGCCGGATTCTCCGGCCGGATGGACGGGGCTTTTGCCCTGGCGCCACTCAACCGGTGCACTTCCCGCTCCAAGGCGCCGATCTTTCGTTGTGTGGCGACAACATCCGGATGATCCTTGCCAAGTCGATCGGACTGCGTGGCCATGGTCGCGCGGGCATCGATCAACGCTTTCGATGCTTCTTCCGGCTCTGAACGAAGGCCTGTCTCTCGTTCAAGGGCCTCGATCTCCTGACTCATCTTGATGATGTCCGGATGATCCAAGGAGAAGTTCGCGGAGGCCCCCGCATACTCCGCCCGTAGGGCCCGCAGACGCTCGGCGGAATCCAGAATACGCTCGCCGTTCACGGACATGATCGGCGTATTGGGCTTGATCGTGGCCAGCTCACCTTCCAGATAGTTTCGCCGTTCTTCCAGCGTCCGGCTCTGCTGATCGATGTCCACCAGCTCGCGGTCGGCCTGGTTCATCAATTGTTGGTTGAGCGGGAGCAGTTCTGGCAGTGCACCCTTCGCGCGTTGTTTGAATGCGGCGATCTGATCATCGAGATGGCTGATATGCTTGGCCAATCCTTCCGCTTCCTGCTGGAGAAACGCCGTGGCTTCCTGCGCTTGGCGCTCACGGCTCTTCAGATTCTCGCCGAGGAATAAACTGGTCAATTCGTTGGCTACTTTCTGCGCCAGTTCGGGTGACTGGCTTTGATAGGCCACGGTGAAGGCAATAGTGGCTTTCGTCGGATGTTGGGTGCGCTTGTCGACGACATCGGCGCTGATCACTTCCACCTCAATATCATTGATGAAGCGCTTGACGACCTCTTCGACTGGACTTCTTCGTCTGAGATCCTGATAGAGATCGTACTGCTCCACGACTTTCCATAAAGTGGTGCGGCTCATGACTTGCTGCTTGATCGTTTCAATCCGCTGGTCGGCATAACTCGTAATCGTCGAGCGAACGAGGTCTGACGGTATTTCCTGTTCCTCGATAAGAATGGTCGCGGTGGATCGATAGGTCGGCGGCCACATGAAGACAGCCGTCAGACTCAACACGAGGAGACTGGCGAACGTCCAAGCCATGATGGCGCGCCTGCGGGAAAAGACCACCAGGAAATCCTGCAAGGTCGGCTGAGAAGACGGACTCGATTGTGAATGTTGTTGGTGCATCATGAATTCCTAGTTCGACATTGCCAGTTTGGGCGGGAAATACGTCAGCGTCAGCATGGCTGCATTGGATGTGGCCGTATTAGTGAACGTGTCCACATCGCGCCAGCCATACGTATAAGAAGCTTCCAGTTTCCACCAATCGAAGAATTTCCAGCTGAGCCTTGGCGAGGCCTGCGCGTATCGCTGGCCAGGGAATGCCCCTCCAGAGGCGGTATCGGTAACGCCTGACACGAGATAGCCGGCCGCGTCGAACGACGCCGTCACGGTTTCGGTGAGGTCATACGAGGCCAGCACGCCGATTCGATCGGTCTGAATCAACAGTCCGAAGCCGCTCGGGACCACGTCCCGCGATGCCTTGACTTTGATCGATGCATGTTCAAACGCTTGCGTCACGCTCGCCCCAAACACCCAAATCGTCTTGCGACTCTTCATCGAGTCGGTCGCCGTCTCCGTGGTTGAGCTGACATACCGCGATCCACCGTACACGTTCGCCGTCAGCGTTTCGGTGAACGAATGGGTGAATTCCGCCGTCACACCGGGGAAATAGGCGCGAAAGGGCGATGACGAATTAGTCGTATGAAAATTCGTATAGGAGCCAGTGACCTGCAGCGTATTCTGCTCATTCAACTGGTAGCCCAGGCCCGCGGAGGCGCCCAATAGTTGGTAGTCCACCAATCCAAGCCGCAGTCCATCCTCGTACGAGGCATCGGCAAATTGAAACGCCGTTTGGAGGGACAGTTTTTCCGTGAGCATTCTCGTCCAGGTCGGATTGGCCGACCAGAGGTCTCGTTGCGTAAACCGCAAGACCACACCTGTGGCCAGGAGTTCCCCCATCAACGTGTTGTCCCTCGTGTATCCTCCGGTGAATCCGAACACGTCGCGCTCCGTTTTGTACCGCAGAGTCAGCGGGAGAAAAATATTGGTGAACTGAGTGGCTTCCCCTCCGTAATACGAGACAAAATCCGCGGCCACGCGGCCGCTGGCCTCGAACCGCTCGGTCTTTCCGGCAAACTCCGCGGCCGGAGACACCCAATATCCGTAGGTGGCCTCATGCGGAAAGGGGGTCAGGATCAAGTTGCTGTTGTAATACGCCTTCGTCCCGATCGACGGAAGAATCGACCATTCCGCTGCTCCCACAAGATTCGACAGGGTAAGGCTCAAGAGCGTGCTCCATAAAATGACCCGTTTGACCAATCGGTGCATGTTGCGCCAAGGCATCTTCCGTCACGTGTTTCTCGGACACGGTCTGGGCTCAAACGGCTATGGCACCATGACCACGTCGCCGCGCTGCAGGAGAATATTCTGCTCAAGATCATGCCCCTTCCTCACGTCGCCATAGCGAAAGTGGAATACCTGCTGCTGGCCTTTAACACGCCGGACGATTTTGATGTCGTTCTCGCCTGCGAAGGGCGTCAATCCTCCGGCCAAGCTCAAGGCCTGCAACACGTCGGTATAGTGGCCGATTAGATATTCACCGGGCTTGTTGACCCTCCCGACCACGTATACCTTGTAGCTCAAGACTTTCATGACGGAGACGGACACATTGGGATTAGGAATAAACTTGATAAGCCGCTTGACGAGATCGGCTCTGATCTCTTCAACGGTGCGGTCTTCCGCTACGACGTCTCCGACGAGGGGAAACGAAAACATGCCGTCGGGACGGATAACCACTTCTCTGGTCAGTTGCTCGTCCTTCCACACCGACACGAGAAGAACGTCTTCCGAACCGACCCGATATCCCGGTCCTATCTGAGCCCCCGCAGTTCCCGAGTCGGATGCACCGGGAGCCGGAACGTTTGCCGCACACGACACGACAAAACAGAGCAGACTCAAGCCGGCGATCATGAAGAAGTTTGCGCGAGACATGATGCGAATGTTACCCCCTGATTTGTGCGAGCACCTGCTCAGCTTCCTCACGGCCGGGAAATGCGTCCGGCACTTTGAGAGACTTGGTCAAATAGACACGGGCCTCGGAAGCCTTACCTGACTGATAATAGGCAATGCCCAGGTGATAGTTGATGACCGAGGTGTCCGGAGACTTCCCGACGGCATCCCTGAGCAATCTGAGCGCCTCTTCCTGATGTCCCATTTTCAACCTGACCCAGGCGAGTGTATCCAAAAAAGCCGGGTGTGGCGCTTCCTTTTCGAAATCACGACTCAGTGCAAAAGCCTTCTGCAGACTGACTTGATCGCGTTTGTAGTCCACAAGCAGCACCGCAAGATTGTTCGCGGCCAGAATATTGCGGGGATTGATCCGCAATGTCGCTTCATATGCCTGCATGGCGGCGTCCATTCGACCCCCGTCCGATTGAGCCGACGCCAGAAGCATGGACAATTCTTCACTCTCCGGCGCGGCCGACAGTCCCGCTTGAATAATCTGCACCGCCCGAGCCGACTGCCGTTGCGCCAGCCACATGCTCGCCCAGTTGATCCACGGAGCGGTCCATTTGGGATGCAGTCGCGTCGCCTCACGAAACTGCTCGTCGGCCGGTCCATATTGCCCCGCAAGCGTCAGCACTTCTCCGAGAAGACCATGTCCAAAACGATGGGTAGGATTGGCGGCCAGTATCGTTTCCAGCCTTTGTTGAGCTTGTGCCACCCGCCCTCGTACAATGTCCAACTTGATCACGGCGAGGAGCGCATCCAAGTCATTCGGCGCCAACATTGCGGCGCGCGCATAGGCGGCCGCCGCCTCATCGAGTCTGTTCCGTGCCTGGAGATAGCGCCCTTCCGCCATGTGAAACGCATAGGAGGCTCCCGCGGTTCCGCGCAAACGTTCAAGGGTCCGCCCCGCCTCGTCGAGATTTCCGGTCAGGAGGTCCAGGTTAATGAGCATTTCAAGCGCGGATATATCGTCAGGCCGTTGTTTCAGAAGATCGTCGAGTCTGGCCCTCGCCTCGCGGTGTCGTCCGCTCTGGCTCTCCAGAATGGCGAGAGAGCGACGGGCATCGACTTGCCCCGGATACAGCGCCACGGCGCGCTCGAAACTTTCCCGAGCCAATGCCGGTTCCTTGTTCAGCAGATAGGCCTGCCCGAGCAGGAATTGAACCGTGGCCTGTTCCGGCTGATCATGCAGCACGGTTCGAAACGCCTGCACCGCGTCCTTGCCGTTGTGATTCGCCAATGCGATCTTGCCGGAGAGGGTCAAGGCCTCCGCCGATCGTGGATTGTCTTTTAATGCCTCACCTACTTCGCGTTCCGCCTCCGCCTGCCGGCCTTCCTCGAGATTCATCTCGGCCAATTTGACTTTGGCTTCGAGGCCAATCGGCTTGTCCTTGTATTCGTCCACCAATTCAAGATAGCGAGCCCGCGCCTTGTCCGCCGACCCATGCCGGCGGTAGAGCCCGGAAAGAGCAAACTGGAGTTTTCCAGAATGCGGAAGGTGCTCGACGGCTTCTATCAACGCTCGTTCGGCGGCAGAGACATCCTTACGGGTAACCAGAAAGTCGGCCAACATCAATCGTCTCGCCTCGCTGTCCTGATCCAGGGCGACGGCTTCACGGAGAACAGATTCGGCCTCTCGCTGCGCACCCATGGTGTCAAACAACCTGGCGAGCTTGAGTCGATGGTCAAAAGACGCCGGCTCCGCTTCGATCATGACGCGGATGACGGCCTCTCCTCCTTTCATATCGCCGGCTTCCAGTAACGTGTTATGCAAATTGTTCAACACATCCATCTCGTGCGGATGCGTCTGCAAAGCCCGCCGAAGGATCACCTTCGCATTCGCAAAGCGTCGCTGCTGCCGATACAATGTCGCCAGGAGAATTGCCACGTCAGGTTCGGCGGGAAACTCCTGGGACAAGGCCTCGGCCTTTGATACGGCCGCGGGCACCATGTCGTCCGTCGAACCGAGCACGGCGATCTTGAGCGCCAACGCCTGGGGGTGGCGAGGCTGTTTGGCCAACACCTTGTCTGCCGCGGCCGTCACATGTTCGCTCAATCTCGCTTCCAGGTAATATTTCGCCAGCGCAATCAACGCCCCACTATGATCGGGGACCAGTTCCACAACCTCCTGGTAAAGCTTCACGGCATTGCGCCAATTCTTTTCCTTTTCCTCGACCTGTGCGAACAGGAAATACGCGTCTGCATCTCTTGCGTCGATCTTCAGCACGTTGCGCAGCGCCACTCTGGCCTTCGGGTAGTTACCGGCTTCGATATGTTCCTGCGCGAGATTGCGATACTTCGTCTTCCGCTCCTCAGGGCCTCCACAGCCCAGAAAGGCAGTCGCAACCATGCATAGCATCAGGAGCGCCACTTGACGTTTCACAATTTCACCTCGCCTCACCTTTAGAACCACACGCGTATGCCCAGGCCGAACAGGATCCACAACGACACAAACCCTAGCTGTTTCACCCGATCTGAAAAAGAATGCAGCAACAGTTCGAAGGAAAAGAACAGCACGATCAACTTGGCGGACAGTACCCCCAGCATCGAGACATCCACACTGACCTCCGGAAGCAGCGGAAACATGACGGCCAGAAACACCATCAAGTAGTCGAGCGGTGTCGTCTGAAACCGGCTTTCCTCGCTGAAACGGAGACTGAGCAGCACCATGATTGCCACGACGAGAAAGAACACGTTGTGAGTCACGGCGAACCCCGAAGCAGTCCGCAGCCACGAATCTTCATGGACGTACAGCAGGAAGGTCGTGCCCACGTACAATCCGCCGCGAACAAAATAGGGAACGAGCCGCGGCAGCACAGCGAGTCCTACCAACACAACCGCAAAGAGACCTATCGAGAGATACCCCACGTCGGAGGGAACGTTCGCGGGCAGAAAGACCGTCGCAATCAGGAAAAACGGGACCACGATGGCCAGAAATCGAATCGGAAGATCGGCCAGCCAGGATCCGTTCAGAAACTTTATCATCCGTCCCTGTGCGTTCCAGCCTGGCCTCCGCGACGCCGGTAAGGCGATCAGTCCGCGGCCGGCTCCGATGAAGAGGGCAAGCACGCTTCCGGCGATGACCAGATACAATGGCACAATGAGAAAATCGGAACGCCAGCGTAACGCATACGCCAGACCGACCATGCCGGCCTGGATGGCATAGATGACCGTCACCGCCTCAAAATGTGACAGGCCGATCGCCAGTAATTTGTGGTGAACGTGCGTGCGGTCGCCGACGAAGGGAGACCGGCCCTCGGCCAGACGTTGTCCGAAGACGCCAAGCGTGTCCAGAAACGGCAACCCGAGGAGAAAGAGCGTCAAACTCGGACTGAACGGCCCGCGCGTCGAGTCGGTTACGACGATGGCAAGCACGCCCATCATGAATCCGAGCAGCTGGCTTCCGCCGTCACCCATGAAAATCTTTGCCGGGTAAGTGTTGTACCGAAGGAAGCCCAGGAGTCCTCCGAGAAACGGAACGGTCAGGATGAGGACCATCGAATCGCTCGAGAGATAGGCAAGGTATGCGATTCCGCAGAGGCTCAGGAAGGACAAGCCCCCTGCGAGTCCGTCCAACCCGTCGGCCAGGTTGACCGCGTTGGACACCGCCACCAAGAACAGCAGCGTCAGCGGGATCCCGGCCCAAGCCGGCATGGCAATATCGAGGACAAAGGGCATGTCGTGGAAGCGAATCTCGCCGACGAAAACCACGGCAAGCGACGCCAGCAACTGCCCCACCAGCTTGGTCCGATAGCCGAGATTGACGCGATCGTCCCATACTCCGAATCCGAGAATGACGAGGCTGCCGAACAGCACCGACAGAGTCCTATGATCCTTGGGTGCCCACCAGGCAATGGACAGACAGGCGGCGACGGCAAAGGCGATGCCTCCGACTCTGGGAACCGGATGCGCGTGCACCTTTCGATCCCCCGGCACATCCATGATCTGAAATCGCCCGGCAATGAGTCGCAATGGCGGAATCAATGCCATGCAAACCAGAAGGGATGTCATGAAGCTGAAAAATAATTCGCCATTCATCGCCGTATGACCCTTGGTCTCCTCTGAACAACCCCACTCACTGTCTGCCGCTGCCGGTGCTTAATCTGGAACGAATCGTCTCAGTTCAGGTTCGATCGCCATGGCAAATTCCATGACCCTTCGATCCGCCGACGCTTCCGTTTCTCCTGAACCGATCAGCGAAGCAATCCTCACCAGGGCCCCATCGGTCCGGTCCATCGTCATCGCATCCCACAGAAGATAAAACTTCACGAGATACTCGCTGGCCAGGGCGCGATTGCGCTGCTTGAACCAATACAGCACCACCTGACGCTGATCTTCCTTCTGGATGAGGACGCGGTTGGCGACGATGGCCGAGCTGGAGCGGACCGAAGACGGAACGGTCACACGTTCAAAGGACGATATTTCCCAGCCGCCCCCCGGCAGACAGCTCTGGGGCGAGTGCGCGGACTGTCCCTTCTTTTGAGACCGATAATAGGCGCTGTAGAAGTTGACGGGGCTGCCGCCGGAGGCGCGGTAGTCAGCCAACACGTAGTCGTCGAAACGAAGAAGGTCGATGAACTGTTTTTCGAGATGAAGCGACGTGCCTTTCCAGCCCTGCAGGACCATCGGGAAATCCACGAATTGAGCCCGCGCGGGAGGACGCTCTTCCCGTTGATCGATCGCCGCCGATGCCATGGCAAAGGGCACGAGCAAGGCCACGCTATAGAGATAGACCGGTCCGGGAAAGGACGGCCGCAAGACCGCGGAGGAACGGACTGGTATGTCCGTCCGCGCTCCGCGATCGGACATGGCCAGATTCGCCGAGGAAAGAACGCGACGCGCGGAGACTCCCTTGGAGGGAATCTTGGAAAGGATCAACATCTCGAGCAGCAGCACTCCCAAGCTGCTCATGAACAACACCCAGCCCTCGAACAGATGGTAAAAGCCTTCCGCAGCGCCTTGGCCGTACAGTTCTACCAGGATGCCGATGACTCCGATTCGAAATCCGTTGATCAGAATCGAGATGGGGATCGCGGATACGACCAACACGACCCGCTTCCATGTTTTGTCCTGATACAAGTACGCGCATAGCAGAGCCAGCGCCGTCAGAGGGAACAGGTATCGGATCCCGCTGCAAGCCTCGATGACTTGCAATTGGACGGAACCGAGATCGATGACGTTTCCTTCACGAAATGCGAGGACTCCTACAAGTTGAAGAAACCCGACTCCCAAAGCGGACGACCATAACTGCAATTGGCTCGCGAGGCCCGCGTAGATGAACGTCGGCAAAGGAATCGCCGCAAGGAGATAGCCCAGGGGAAAGGCGATGACCCTCGTTCTCGGAATTCCGATCAACGAGACCGTCAACCCCACGATGACCATCCAGAGCGACACGTGAAGAATGAAAAATACGGTGGTAAGCTCCCCCACCCAATACAGCAGCAAACCCGCCGTGATGATGACGACTCCCCACACAGACTTTTCAACCCTGACCTCCGCGATGCGATGGCGCAGCCGCCAGATCAAGACCAGCGAGACAAACGGAATGAAGAGGCCGAATCCGTAATCTTCGCTTCCCCACCACAGACGAAGAAGAAACTCCAGGCTGTCCGCATACATGTATCCCAGCAGGCCCACGGCCGCGACCGCGCTCATGATAAGTGACAGGCTGGTGTTCATGGGTGGTACGCAAAAGTCGAGTGTCTTAAGAAACGTGTCACGAGGCCGTGCTTACGGGAGAAGGATATAGTCGATGATCGGACAAGGTCGACGGCCGAAGGTCCGGACACGTCGAATCCTCTACCCTGCATCCTCCGTCGATCGGCCGAGAGGATGCAGCATTTGATCCATGGTCGTGCCACGCCGTTTGTCGGCCTATTCATAAGAAAGGGCTTGGCACCCCTGATGGGGAGCCAAGCCCTCGCGTGTTGGCGACGCAACGGTTACGCTTGCGTTCCCTTGAAGCTTCGCAATCCTCCCGCACCCAAGCCTACCAGAGAGATCAGACCGGCGCCAAAAAGGATCATCGCCGCCGGCAATGGGACGGCGGTGAGACTGCTCAAAGAGCCCTGGATCCTGACCAAGTTTCCGTCGGCATTTTCAAAAATCAGCCGCCACCTGCTGCCGGTGAGAGAGGACAAGCTGGGCGGATTCTGCATGTCCGTGTTTGCAAAGAGACTGCCTTCACGGTCCAAGTTGAGGTCGAACCGCATAGGAGAATACCCGTTGATCGGAAGACCGGTCGCCGCCGTCACAAGCCTCCACCTGTCTCCGAACGTCCCACCAAGATCAATCCCCTTGGCCACTTGAACGGTATTGGCACCAGCCATGTAGTTCGACGTGTATCCGCCGATCGCCAACGTCATGTTGGTGACCACGCCGGGGTAATTTCCGCCGGTGGCCGGACTATTGTCGAACTGGAATGTTCCGGAAACCGGAGACATCAGATTCACCGTCGGCATCAGTCCACCGTTGACTTGACTGACTCCGCCGGTGAACGAATAGGTGACGAGGGCCGCATCCGCACCCGTCCACGGACCGACAAGCGACAACAGCAGGATCACCGAAAACATGATCCGCTTCATCGCCGATTGCTGAGTCATTCTCATGACACTTCTCCTTCGTAAAAGTGGTACAACGTGACGCACGCTGTACCTCAGCAAGAGCCAGACCTGAGACGCGCACGACTATCTCGTTGAAAATTCGAACTGGGAATAATTGTCCTGTCTCATGAGTGTCTGGACTAGCCTACGAGTGCAGTTCAATTCTGAATCGATACAAGACGGCGATACATGCAAGCACATGACACACGGTGGAACACACGTCGTCATCATGATGCGCATAGCGTCCGAATGCACCTATTCAAATGTACCTATCGAGCGTAGGCCGATCGGGACCCGTTCGGGAAAATACTCAGGCGGCGAAGAGATGATGACGCAGGGCCAACCAGATAAATTTCGGAGCGGAGACAACATTACGTTTCCACATGCGGCGGGGTTCCAGCATGAACCGATACATCCATTCGAATCCCATCCGGCACACCCAAGAGGGCGCGCGTTGGTACGTTCCGGCATAAAAGTCAAAGACCGCGCCAATGGACCCGATAACCGGCACCCGGAGTTGCCGCCTGTTTCGCTCGACCCATTTTTCCTGCTTCGGCGCGGTCATCCCGACCCATAGCACGTCCGGCCGAGCCTCGTTAATGTGACGGATCATCTTGCTGTTTTCGGCTTCATCCCATTCGCCGAATGGCGGAGAGAGCACCCCGCAGAGCGTCAGAGATGGAAACTCCATGACGAACCTGGCGGCGATCAAATCAAGTACCCGCTGTGAAGAGCCGAAAAAAAAGACCCGCCCTGCCCCGCGGGCTTGGAGGGCGTTTAACACGGCGGCGAAATAATCCAATCCGGCAATTCTGGGACCGATCTGGAGACCGGTGACGCGTGCCATCAACGATACCCCGACTCCGTCCGCCACGACGAACTCCGCTTGAACCAACGCCCGCTGAAAATCAGGATCATCGTGGGCCACCACCAGGGAGTGAGGATTTGCGCAGGCGAAAATCCGTTGCGATACGGACCCGTCGATCGCTTGCACGGATTCTTCGGTCAGCGCGGGGAGCGCTTTCCGATCGATGGGAACCCCCAGCAATACTCCGGCTTCTCGATTCATGACGCCTTCCTTGAGAGTTGAGTGTGCTCCCCCATCGCCGCCTCATAGACCGCTATCAGCATTTCGAAGTTCCGTTCTGCCGAAAACTTCGATTCATAGGCATGGCGTGCTCCCTGACGGAGCGTGGCACGATGGGAATGATCATGCCAAAGCGCCTGCACTTTCGCTGCCAGATCGGCTGCATTTCCTGCTTCAAATCGTGTTCCTGTGACGCCCTCCTCGACAATTTCCTCCAAACTTCCAATACGGGACGCAATGATCGGTGTCCCAAGAGCGTAGGCATCGGCAATCACCATGGGAAAGCCTTCGTACCATTCTGACGGCACGATCTGAAATGCCGCGCGACTGACCGTATCGATGACGGTTCGCCGGTTGCAAAAACCGAGAAATTGGATCGGCAAATTCTCTCGCGAGACATATTCCTCCAAGGACTTTCGCAAGGGACCGTCTCCGAGAACTCTCAATGGTACGCCCTGCACCGTCTTCCAGGCAGACAGGAGCGTATGAACGCCCTTCTCTTGGCTCAACCGGCCGACGTAGACGGCAAATCCTCCTTGGCCGTCACCCGGAACATGGATGTCCGAGACAAAGTTCGGCTTGATTGCGACTCGCTCTCGCGGCAAGCCGCCGGCGATCAGACGTCCGGCAGCGAACTCCGTGAGCGCAATGTAGCGATTCACGAGCGACCCGTACGTGTCTCGCCATCGATTGAAAAGCAACATCCAGACCAGGGCGCCCGTGGCGGGCAGCGATCCTCTGTAACATCGGTGACGCAGCGCAGAGAAGAGGCCGCCGCCTATACACTTTTCACAGGGAGTTCCGTTGCGAAGCAGAAGTCCCCCGGGACAGATCAACCGGAAATTGTGAAGGGTTTGCACGACAGGCACACCGTTGTCCCGGCAAGCGGCATAGGCGCTCGGGGAAATGATGGGGAACGTATTATGGAAATGGACGACATCCGGTCGGCTCTTGCGCAGAACCCATTCGAGGTCTTGATAGCTCCGGTCCGACCAGGCTGTTTCATGAGCCACTCTCAGCCTGCCGGCCAGACTGGAATCGTCGATGTCGTCGTTGAAGCGCTCGAAAATGGTCACGTCGATTCCATGTCGTCTCAGCAACGTCACCTCATTCTGGAACACTTGATCTTCGCCGCTTGGCGCACTCGACCGGTAGTGGTTATGCGCGACCAACACTTTCATGATTTCTCACCTATTGGATATAGCGTGTCGGCTGAAACCTGCACCATTTGGCTGGCGATACGTTTGGCCGTGGCGGCGCAGACCGTGATGGCGAGAAAGATCAGGAGGTTCGGATGCAAGACCTGAAATGTCGGACCGGTGAGACTTCTGATGCCCAGCAGCAGCAGCGCGCTCATCAATAGCAGCCAGGTCGGTCTCCACCATTGGCTGTCTTGGTGACCGAGTATCGAAGGACGGCACGCATACAGCGAGAAGCACGAGCAAATGAGCGCCGCCATCAATAGGCCGAGTCCGATCACACCGAGATCCACCAAGACCTCCAGATATGTGTTATCCACCGACGACACGTTCGCCAGCGCATCGATCGAGAGAGACCGGTGTCCGGCATAGTAGCCGTGGCCGACGAGCGGCGACGTGGTGAACGCACGCCAAATTTCAGGCCAGAACTCCGTCCGTCCGGACATGCTGACGAATACGGCCTTGGATTGACCGCGCAGGACGTACGCCTCGACATAGGTATAGGCTGCCAGGGCGACCAGACCGGCCGCCGAGATCATCATCAGCCCCAACACACGCTTCTTTCCAAACCAAAAGATCGCGACTGCTGCAAGCAGAAACCCAAGGAGCGACGTACGGCTGTGACCCAGATAGATCGTCAGCGCCCCCAGGCCCAACAGACATAGGGAACTCAGCACGCCGATGCCTCGCCCGTAGAGAAACGCCACCAGCCCGCCGACGCCGACCATGGCGCCGAATTGAGTCAGGGAATTCGGGTTAATTCTGGGGAATTGCCCCCAGTACTCATACGCCTGACTGCCTCGGCCAAACGTTTGTCTGACAAATGCGAGCTTCGGCTGTAGTACGCCTCCGACCAGAGCCGTGAGCACCAGAAACAAGAGAATCAACCACAACACCTGCAGGGCGCCGTCAATATCATCAAACGTGTTGAGGCTGACCGCGATGGCAAGGAACACCGACGCTGCCGCGAAGACCTCGAATCCTTTCCACAAGCTCAGCAACGGATTCACAGAATAGATGTACGAGCTCATGGCGAACAGGGAGAAAAAGAACATCATGGTCAGTGCGGCACAGCATCGAGAAAATGGAAACCCGCGGACGCTGAAAATCACCCACGAGACGAGACAGAGGACGATCAGGAGGCAGATCCGGATCACACGGCTCTCGTCGATCGCGTCAACCGAAAGAGTCGCTTGACTCTGCGCAGTGAGCAATACGGATGTGAAAAGACCGATCAACAGGAGGCTGACCACAGGAAGACGTTTGACGGAACACACCCACTCGTTCACCGGATGAAACACGGCCAATGAACCGACCATGACGAAGGAAATGGCAAAAATTGCAATATTGATAAGCATTGGATGACGTGCAGGGGCTTGGTTGCGCTATGAAGAGCCTGTGGTGTCCTTGCGCAGACGATCCCGGATTACTTGAATAAGCCTCTGTCGCACATCTCGGGGCGATTCAAGTTCGACGCCCCCGGTCTCATCCGCCAGAAGCTTCCGCCGCTGTTCTGCGCCGATGGCAAGGCGGATTCGCTCTACCCCGATCGCCGTAGCCAAATACCGGCTGTCATCGATCCCTTCCCGAAATCCCTCCCACTGCAGCGTCGGGATGGGATATGACAACGTCGGATAGGTCATGTTATGGGCTCGCCACTTCGGATCGGCCCAGTCATCCCAACCAAACGATCCTGTCTGGTACGCGTAATCACACGCGCCGTCGAATCCGTCGAGCCAAAGGGAGATGCCGTACCGTTCCCGATAGGTGAACGGCTTTTCTTCGCCGGCTTGAGGATCTCCGTAGGCCCAGGGCGTGATACCGACCCTCTTGCCGACTTGGGACGTCTTCACCGTTCCGCGCGGCAACACCGCAACGTCGAGCAGGCCGCTCAATGCCTCAAGGTTGCCGGAATTGAATGCGACGAAATTCTTGGCGCCCAGCTCATGGGCGATTTGAAACGCCTGCCGATTCTTCAGAAGTGTTTTCGCATCCTTCTCATCCAGATTGTAGACGTACAGATCGGAAAACCCGAAGGTATGGGCGGCCGCGAGCACCGCCATGAGCTTCCGCGAATACGATTGCCTGTCGGCAGCTTCCGTCACCTTCCAGTCGACATAGAGCAAGTCCCTTCCCTTGAAATCGGCTGCGCGCATCCGCTCCAGCGCGATAGACAGACTTCGCAGGTCGCGATCCGTCGCATAGTCGTGATCAATCGCGATATTCGTCAGGCCGTGTGCGCGCATATCGGAAAACTCGGCCTGGAGCTGCCCGACCGTCTTGGCTCTGGCATCCAATCCCGGCTGCCCCCTGTTCAACCAGGCGAGGTAATACAAGGCATAGTCGATAACCGGCTCGGCAAGTCGAACCGGCAGCACGTCAACCGTCAATCTTAGCTGCGTGGCAATCTGATCGTTCCCGCTTCTGAACGTAATCGTGACGTCCCCATCGTAGCGTCCGCCCGAGGCGTCCGGCGGCACCGTAATGCTGAGCCATACCTGCTGATTGGATCGGGCGGGGACGGTAAAAGGAAGCAGGCGATCGGCATCCTGCAGCCGGTCCACATTCTTGATCAGGTTGACCTGCTCCTGGTGGTCGACGCGCACAAGATCCGGGTCATGGAGCAGCAGCTCGGGAACCAGGATTTTTCCGCCTCCATGCTGTCGATGGATCGAGTCACTGGCCTGATACCACGCCTTGACCACTCGAATGTCGATAGCCGCAGGAGGGAGGCCATCCGCTCCCCCCGCCTTCTTCAGCCCGGTTGTCGCAATGGTGACCAGTTCCAACTCCCGGTCACCGGAACGGATCACGAAGCTGGCCGGTTCCGTTTCTCCACGAGCGGCCGTGACCATCAGACTTGTGTCGGGAGACGTATTCGGTACGGGATCGGAATACGGCAGGATGTACCCGTTGCTGATGGGTTCCGTCACCGTTAAGAGTTGATACTGGCGCGCCCCGACCGACCAGGCCTTGGGCCGAACGTGGGATGCCGTGTTGTCCTGGGTCGCTCCCACTATGGTCCACGTGGCACGGCCGTCGTAAAACTCTCCCCGATTCCCCTTCACGGTCAGCGGGTGGGATCCGGCCACGTTCTTGTATCGCTGCATCAGCCCGATACTGAGCGCGTCGGCAAGCGGCAATATTGGGAAGCATAGCAAGATCCCGATAAGAATTCCCAACAACCTGACTCTTCCAAGCGTCGCGGCTCGACGCGGGTCTGTCGCAAGCCGAAGGTCGCTCGAATCTACGCTGGGTGGCGCCTGAAGCGCACAAGACCGATACCATTCTTGGATGGTTTTCCACCTGTTATCCCAAAGATAGTGTTCGGCCACGCGCTTTCTGGCCTGCGCCCTCAGGTGCGAATACACTCTGGCGGTGCGGCATACGTCGTCGAGCGCGGCGGCCAGGTTACGCACCGTATCATCCGGATCCCCGACCGTGATCACACGGCCGCACTCGTTGGAAACCATTTCACCTGGTCCCCCATAGCCGAGGCAGACGACCGGAAGCCCATGCGCCAACGCCTCTAGAACAACCATCCCTCCACCCTCAAAGCTCGGGAAGAGAAACAGATGGGCCTTCTCCATTTCCTTCAGCGCAAGCGCGCGAGGCAGCCAATCGATGAATCGCACGCGATCGCCTATGCCGAGGGTTCGGGCCAGCTCTTGGAGAGCCGGGCGCTGCGGCCCCTTTCCGACAATCACGAGCACGGCCTTGGGGCGCGAATGAGCAAATTGTGCAAAGGCTCGCATTGTGAGGTGGAAGCCTTTCAACGGAACAAGACGCCCTATGCTGAGCACGCGAAACTCTTCGGTCGTATCTTTATCGACCTCAGCGCTATCCGGTATGGACTCGACGCCGATCGCCGGATGCGCCACGAATTTTCCCCGTCCCAGCAGCGACAAGGGGAACCGGGCGCCGACCGATCGATCGATCCCGACGATGAGCGAGGCACGCATTGCCGACAGGGCGAAACACGGATCCACCGACCGCATGAAGGACTGGAATGCCCTTCGGAGACGATCGCTTGCCAATGCGTCCCAGCTGAATGACAGCCTGGATGGAACCGTCGGATGGCTGCCAATTGGTCCCCACACGAATGGGAGCGGCAAAAAGGCGAGAAAGGTAAACAGCCAATCGTTGACGAACGTCACATGATGCGCCAAATCGAAGCGGACGGTTTTACAGAGACGCCGTGCAGCATGCCAGGCTGCGAATTGCCACAGATAATAATAGGTCCTCACTCCCCGTTGGCCTCTTTTCCAGAAGCTCGCCCAACGAGGCAAATCCACATAGACGAAATGCAACGCAGGATTTGGCAAAGCAGCCAGCGCCTGTTCGATCTTTTCGCGGTTATTGGCGCGAGTGATGACCCACACGTCGTTGGTTCGACTGATCGCCTGACACATGTTCCAACCCACGCCCGGCTCCGATCCAGCGTCCGGTTCGCACGCGTACGCCGCCACGAGAACTTTTTGCGGATGGGCTGCATGTCCCGCTTCCGTCAGCACGTGCTGGACACACTCGCGCAAGTATGCGGAGAGCCCCGATGATCCGGCGGATTCACGCGTCGACAGCATGGCCAGGTACAGCAGTGCGTACCCCTGCACGTCCCTGGAGGACACGCGAACGCTGCGGACCAGTGATCCGAGCATGGGATGACTGGACACGTTCAAGATCCGCCGCATCGCTTCCTTCGGAGTTGTGCGTTTCAACAGCCGTTCCACCATGAAGATTCGATGAAAGACATCCGCAAACAGCGGCCGTTCTGCGGATCCATATTCCCAATCGAAGACGTACAGGGATCCGTCGGCCAATGTCAGGGTATTCCACGGTGCATAATCACCATGGCTGTACGCGACCTTTGCGGTACGGTCGCTGAAAATCTCTCTCCACGCTTGCATGGCATGATGGAGAACGGCCTCGCTCTCCGGATCATTCATACCTGCGGCAAGTTCCATGAGCCCAAACGCCCGCTCGATCTGATGGATCGGCCGCTCTGCCCGATCCACGTCGCTCAGTTCCTTGAGAAACTGCGCCTCTTGATGCGAGATCCCGACGGGACTTCGACGTCCTGGGGCCGATGGTGCGCTCACGATGAGCAGGGTACTCTCGGGGCCATCCTCGATGGCCAGTACGTTCGGGATGATTGCGTTGGTAAAACCCACCCGCTTTAATTTCGACAGCATCGCCGCTTCACGGCGAAGAAGCGCTGCGACCCGATTGTTCGTACCCAGCTTGACATACGCCGTCACTCTGCCGGATTCCGTCACTTGGGCGGTCATCTTTCGATGAGGTCCCTTGGTGCCAGGAGAAAAAGACACAGTGAGACGGGAATTTCCCAACTTCGCCCGAATGATCTCTCTCACGGTGTTCAATTCAACCGATTGCTCCGCCGTTTCGGGAGCCGTAAATACGGCGCGTCCGATGGCGTCGGGCATGACCTGGACTATCTTCCTGACAAGACGACCGGGGAACGAAAACGGATGGTAGAGATGAAACGCATTCGCCAAGGTATCGTCATCCCCGACCCAGAGCTTCGGATCGGAGGAATGGGGAAAGCATCGCCATGACTGCATGATTGACATTAGATGTTACGCAATCGTGTTGCGCACTCCTGTACGAGCACATGTGAGATCCGAAGCACGACGTCTTCCGGGGTACCATCCGTTCGAACCGCGCACATATGCCCCCAACGAGGCAACTCTTCCTGATACTGGCGCATCTGCTCGGATATGGATTCAGACGACAATTCCGGTTTCCGTGCATGGACGACGTCCGGCTCGTTCACGAGTAGAATCGTGACATCTGGGTTCGGAACCAGCCTGGCCCCCAGCCTCAACAGCCAGGACGGCAGCGCGAAACCATACCGCTGCGGATTGACCACAACGTCGGCGAAATACCGCTCCCCGACAATCAGAGTCGTCCGGGCTTTGCGGGGATAGATGACGAGCCAGTATCCGACTGCGAAATCCATCAGGTAATACAGAAAACGAACACAGGACGTGACCCGGCCATACGCGGCATCCTGGGGCGGGGCAATGCCTTCCGATCCTCCTGCACTCCGGTCTGTGTCCCGCCTGCTGAGCTTGGGAAACAGGTTCGGACGCCAGTGAAATCGCCAGGTAGCGCGAAACGCCCGCTCAAGCTCTATGGGCAAGAGGCCGGCCACCGTTGATTTCCCGCTCCCGTCAGGTCCGATCAACACCACAAACAGACCGCTCGGCCGCAGGAATCTCCGAAAACGTCGAACCCATGAGAGCAGTTTCCCTCCCAGATAGGAAAGCAGGTGCGCCCGTCGAAATCGACTCTCCAATCCAGTTCGCAGCTGATTCAGTAGATCGGTGGCTGACTGGACGTCCTCGGTTCGGCACAGACTGTCCAATTTCTCGCGCCCTTCAACTCCGAACCATTCCGTAAGCGGTCCTTCGAGCTGCTTCGCGCAGTTCACGAGGCCCTGTTGCAGCCCCATGACCTTTTGTTGTGCGAAAGCTCCCTTCATTACCCGTTTGATCAGGGTGTACAGAACCTCCTTGTCGGCAGATAATCGAACGACACCGGAGATCCTGGCTCGCCCGTCAAGGAGTGCCGGAATTGGGACATGGTATCGGTTCACTCCAAATGGATCGCATAAACAGTCCAGGTGCAGGTACAGCCCGCGACGATCGGTAATTTTGAGAATATAGTAGTACCCGTGCAGGACGTCATAGTGGAGACAATGGACGATCTGAAGCCATCCTTCCGCTTCCATTGCACGCAGGATCGGGGTCACGACGGTCCGTGGATCAGCTAAGAAACCGATATCGACGTCGCCTGCGATCTCTCCCTCTCCATACCTGACCGGATGAAGGAGCGCGTACTCGACTCCGTCACGGTCGAACCTCGCCAGGATTTCGCACAGCGCTTTACCGCTCTCACCGGCGGGCGCCGCACTTCCCAACGTCATAGGAGCTTGGACTTGAACGGCGGTCGTCATGAAGCGATCTTGGGCGTTGCAACCACGATGATGGTGCCGGCCAACACCGGCACGAGTTTGAACAATGGCTGGCCGATCGCAAACTTGACCTTCTGTTTCCAACTGTAGGGAGGCTCCGTATAGGCCCCGTACATTTCCGCGATGTCGTACCCGTGACGCTCGAACAAATGGAGAAGCGTCTCCGGCGAATAGAAGCACACATGCTCGACATGCTCGACATATTGGCCGCTCCAGCGACGGAGCTGATAGTGCAGTCCGAAGGCGTTGTTGGTAGAGACGATGAAGCTTCCCGTCGGCTTCAGAAATCGCCTGACTCCTTCCAACATGGAACCGGGCTTGGTGATGTGCTCCAGCAGGTCTCCCGCCAAAACGATGTCGAAGGTCTCCTTGAGGTCGAGTTTTTCCAACTCTTCGGCATTACCCTCGTGGAGATGGCGGAAGCCCATCTCGCGCATGGTATCGAGACTCTTCCCGTCGAGGTCGACGCCGTGCAGTTCACCGGCCTCGTCACGCAGCATCCAATGGAGAAGACTCCCTCGCATGAGCCGATCCTTGAGATACTGTCCTGAGCTGCAACCCAAATGGAGCACGCGCCGACCGCGGCACCTTTCCTGGAGCAATTGGGTCCGAGACAGATACTGAGACAATGTGGTCATACGATTTTCACTCCTCTCGATAGCCCTTGCGATCTTCATGCGCCCTTATTCATTGGCATGCGCCAGTCGCGGCTTGTGTTCCTCACTTGCCGTGTGCATATAGCGAATTCGCAGGCTGCACAGCACGAAACATTGCGTCAGACAGAGCACGAGCATCGCACCGCCAAGGCCGTAGTGCTTAATGACGGGATAGCCGAGCACCATCGTGGCCAACGCACCCATCGAGCTGGCGAGATAGATGGACTTGGTATCCCCCACCACTCTCAACGCCGCGGTCGTCGGCCGCTGCAACATGCCCAAGAGGTAGTACCCTCCCCACCACCAGACGATCCATCCATATCCTCGATATGTCTCGCCGAAAAGAAGCGATAACCAATACTCCGACCACAAGCCGGCAATGGCGGCGAGAATGAGTACCGCCAAGGAACCGACGAGAAGAGCGCGGCGAAGATACCCGTCAAGCCCGGCACGGCCAAACCTGGCATACTCGGCGGCGGCCCGGACCGGAATGAGCGTTTCCATCGAGAGGAAAAGAATGTTGGCAGCACCCAGAATGGCGAGGGTCGCATTGAGTGCACCGACGGCAGAAACCGAGAGAACTGCGGCGACGACGTACAGGACCGACTGGCTTCCGAACCAATACGCCACATTGTTGGCAACCAGCCATTTCCCAAATTCCCAGTGCTGCCGTGCGACCGTCCCGGCAGTCTTCAACTGCGTGATCCTGAGTCTCATCACTCCTTCATGCTGGAAAATCCCGATGAAGAGGGCGGCTGCCGAGGCCGCGCTAACCATCCACAACGCCCCGGCGGCACTCAAGGTCGACGTCGTGGCGAGTAGGAACAATGCGCACAGACGGAACCCATGAGTGCAGAGGTCATTGAGGAGCGCGGATCCCGTGCGACGCACCGTCAGAAAATAGCGTCTGAGATAGTCCTGCGCGAGGACAAACAGGGCGGCGATGCCAAGAGGTACGGCCAGAGATCCCAGGGTCCAGTCGGGAATCGAGAGGGACAACAACACTCCCGGAATGGCAATCACGCCCACGCAAGCCAACCCGAATAGCAGTGCGACTTGCAGCACGCGGTCATAATAGGGCGCGGAGTCTTCGCACCCCAACCGCGGTCCACGAACCTGCATGGGAGAGACTATGAGCGCCATTTGAATTCCGGCCAGGAACACCAACACCCCCCATGCCAATACGAATCCACCGAAATCTTCAGGATTGAGATACTTTGCAAGGATCAGCGTTGTAAGAAAATTCGACGCGCTGACGAGGACTTGGTCGGCCAAGACCATGACACTCTCGCCGCGTCCGACTCCTGACACCGCATGGGGAATTCTCCGAACCGTCTCGGCCCACGAGCCCAATCGTGAAACCACCTACATGCTCCTCACTTTCCGTCATAGACGGCCGTTCGATACGACGGTCATCACCCCATCGATTGATAAGAGTCCGCACCGGCGAAGAACTTCGCGGTTGATTCGGCGGCACATGTGAATGGGAGACCGTTTAGCGAGTATGCCGCAGGAAACCTTCCCAGACCTGCAAGGCCTGTTTTGCCCAAGGATTGCCGCGACGAGACCGGTCGGTCGGATCCGACGGCTTCCTGACACTCAGCGCTCCGATTCGCTCAGCGACATCTCGAAATCCTGGATCCTCGCGCCGAAGCCACCGGTACGCTTCGAGCGCGTCGTCGGCCCGACCGAGCGATTCCAATGTCCGTCCGAGGACATACAGTAATTGCACGGTCTCCCGGGCCGAGGCGGTGGGCGATTTCAACGCCCTGCGGAAGGACGTGACGGCCTGTTCATATTGCCGAATCGATTTATGACACAATCCTATTTGAGCATAGGCTTTAAGTGCATATTGAGAATCGGCGGCGGCACGTTCGAACTGATCGATGGCTCGTTTGAAAAGACCGGCCTTCTTGAGCGCCACTCCGCGCTCGTACCATTCCGCGGCCTCGCCGGTTGCTTCGTTTAAGATTCCAGTCGTCGTTCCTTCGGGCGTCGTTGGTTCCAACATAGATATACACTCCGCGATATCCACTCCGCTGCTGGCATCTGTGTTCACAACAAGACAGATAGAACTCAGCAAGAGTCAGACCACGGCGCATAAAAGAGAAGCAGTGATGCGTCAAGGAGTTAGCCACCTATTTGCTTAGTGAAATGGCACGACTGAAGGGCAAATCGTACAAAGTTTGCCGAAAGTGTGCAGGAGAGAGGGGGAGACTCTGGACTCTGGACTCTGGACTTTGTCCTGACGTGGATCGCTAAAACTGAACTTCTCGGAGCGCGTGACGATTGTCAAAGAACCAGCGGATCGTCTTACGGAGTCCGTCACGAAGATTGTGTCTGGCTTGGAACCCAAAGAGTTGCTTCGCCCGGTTCACATCGAGACATCGCCGAGGTTGCCCGTTCGGCTTGGTCGTGTCCCATTCGATTCGTCCCTTAAACCCGACTTCATCGGCGATCAACTCGGCGAGATTACGAATCGTCACTTCCTCTCCCGTTCCCAAATTAACCGGCATGTCTCCGTCGTACGTTTCTGCGGCTGATAGAATGCCTTCCGCGGCATCCTCCACGTACAAAAATTCCCTGCTGGGAGATCCGTCTCCCCACAACGTAAAGGAGCTCCCGCCTGCCTCCTTGGCCTGGGCACATTTGCGAATGAGTGCCGGAATGACATGGGAGGTTTCAAGGTCAAAATTATCCCGCGGACCGTACAGATTCACCGGAAATAATACGATTGAATTGAATCCATACTGCTGCCGATAGGCTTGCGATTGAACCAGCATCATCTTTTTGGCAAGACCATAAGGGGCGTTCGTCTCTTCAGGATATCCGCTCCAAATGTCGTCTTCTTTGAACGGAATCGGCGCAAACTTCGGATACGCGCAAATCGTCCCAAGCGCGACGAACTTCTTAAGCCCTCGCTGGCGACCAATTTCAATGAGCTGGGTCCCCATCATGAGATTGTCGTAGAAAAATCGACCCGGGTTAGCCTGATTCGCACCGATGCCTCCCACGCGTGCGGCCAGATGAATCACCACATCCGGTCTGGCATCGGCATACAACTGCTGCACCGCGGCCATTTGAACGAGATCATACTGTCGGCTCCGTGGAACGATCACCTGCGAGCATCCCCGCTCCTGCAGCCGGCCTACGACGTATGATCCGAGGAAACCGGCGCCGCCTGTAACCACCACACGCTTGTTGTCCCAAACGCCCGACGACTCACTCATTGTTTTCTGGGCCTCACGCCTTCCAATCGTTCTTTTTCCGCAGCCAGATCGGCATCCACCATCATCGCCACCAGTTCGTCGAATCCAACCTTGGGTTCCCAACCCAACTCGCGCTTCGCTTTGCCGGCATCGCCGATGAGCAGGTCCACTTCCGTAGGACGATAGTATTTCTCGTCGATCTTCACGTGTTTCTTCCAATCGACACTCACCCGATCAAACGCCAGTTCAAGCATTTCCCGCACCGTGTGGGTTTCGCCGGTGGCGATCACGTAGTCATCGGGACTCTTGGCCTGCAGCATCATCCACATGGCCTGGATGTAATCGCCCGCAAAGCCCCAGTCTCGTTTGGCTTCAAGATTTCCAAGAAACAAGTCGTGTTGGATGCCGAGTTTGATGCGCGCCGCGGCTTTCGTAATTTTCCTGGTAACGAAAGTCTCCCCTCGTCTCGGTGACTCGTGATTGAACAAAATCCCGTTACAGGCAAATAAATTATACGCCTCACGATAATTGACCGTGATCCAATAGGAATAAACTTTGGCTGCCCCGTAGGGACTCCGTGGATAGAACGGGGTGGTTTCCCGCTGAGGAACCTCTAGAACCTTTCCGAACATTTCGCTCGAAGACGCTTGATAGAACTTCGGCCTGAGACCGGACTCGCGGATGGCTTCAAGAAGTCGAATGGTGCCCAACCCCGTAACCTCTCCCGTATATTCGGGAATATCGAAGCTAACCCGCACATGGCTTTGCGCCCCTAAATTGTAGATCTCGTCCGGTTGCACCGTCCTTAATATGTGATTCAGGGAACTGGCGTCGTTGAGATCGCCGTACACAAGGTGGAGCCGACGGTGCGGGACGTGAGGATCTTCATAGATCCCCTCGATACGACCTGTGTTGAACGAACTGGAGCGGCGGATGATGCCATAGACCTCGTACCCCTTCGCCAGCAGAAACTCCGAAAGATACGATCCGTCCTGGCCGGTGATACCGGTGATGAGCGCTTTTTTCACGAGTGAACTCCTGGGTTATGCCGGATTATTGATCGAATGATTCCCAAAGTCCACAGATAGAAATTTTGTCACGAAGATGACGACCGTCGCTGAGACGCTCGTTCATCATGCGGGCGGCAACGGATTCGCCGTCAGACGGATTCGCCGACTTCCAATGAATTATCTTTGGCGGATTCAGCCGGAGGCTTGCTGTCCGTCGTTGGCTCTGCTTCCCAGTAGAGCATCCGATGACAGTAGGGGCAGGTATGAAGGCCTTGGGAGCGCTTGACCTCCGCCACTAACTGGGGAGGAATTTGAAGTCGGCATCCCGCACACATGCCGCCCTTGATCGCGGCGAGAGCCTGGTCCTTCCTGGCAGATTTTAGCTTGGTATAGCGGTCGAGAAGCCCTCGCTCCACATGCGTCGCTTGTTGACGTTGTTGAATTTCGAGTTCGGCAAGTTCATGTGAAAGCCGCCCCTCAAGCTCATCAAGCACGCGCTTTTCTTGTTTGAATGTGTGTTCCACCGCTTCGACACGTTCCTGCGATTCCTTTATCGTCCGTTGCAGTTGCTCGATCTTCTCCATGCAGGCCAGCACCTTGTCCTCGATTTCGGACTTCTTCTTATTGGCCATCTGCAATTCGAACAAGTGCGCCTGATACTCCTTATTGGTCTTGATCTCGGACAGGCGCGCACGCATCTTATCATTGTGCGCGTCTTGAACCTCCACGTCGCGTTCGTATCCTCGACGCTCCTTGACCACGGCCTCCATCGAAACCATCGTCTCTTGGAGCACCTGGCGCGCATCGCGCAACGGCGTTTCGACCTGATGCATTCGATCGGGGATTTTTCGGCGTTGTTCGCTGATCTCCATGATGCGGAGATCCAGCTTCTGCAATTCGATGAGCGGGGAAAGATGCTGGTTCAATGCACTCCTATTTTCTTGTCTCTCTTCTTAAGAATAGCCAATCGACACCCCTATGTTTACCGGCCGCTGATCCTCTTGGTGGGCCCACTAGGACTTGAACCTAGGACCAGCTGATTATGAGTCAGCCGCTCTAACCACCTGAGCTATGGGCCCATGCCAACAGGCCCGGACAGAAGCCGGTCTCAGAAGCCCTCTGGTCGGCGAGATGCTCGGCCTCCGCATAACCCATCAGGACATCTGCCTTGCTCGATTCTAGGCCGCAGCGGAGGCGGAGTCAAATTAATGACGGCGCCATACCTCTACAAACTTTCGACAAAGCTTCGCAACTTCTTACTCCGACTCGGGTGGCGCAATTTCCTCAGGGCCTTGGCCTCGATCTGGCGGATGCGTTCCCTCGTCACCTCAAAATCCTGACCGACCTCCTCGAGGGTGTGGTCCGTCGCTTCGCCGATTCCAAACCGCTTTCTGAGCACCTTCTCCTCTCGCGGCGTCAGCGTTTCCAATGCGCTGTTGATCTGACGTTGAAGATCGTAGCGGATGGCGGCTTCCAATGGGGAAATCGCTTTCTTGTCCTCGATGAAATCGCCCAGGTGGCTGTCCTCCTCCTCCCCGATCGGCGTCTCGAGTGAAATCGGCTCCCGAGCGATCTTCAAGATCTTGCGTACCTTGTCCAACGGCAGATCCATTCGCTCGGCGATTTCCTCCGGGGTCGGTTCTCGTCCGAGCTTTTGCACCAAGTGACGCGACGTGCGGATCAGTTTATTGATGGTCTCGATCATGTGCACCGGAATCCGAATGGTCCGCGCCTGATCGGCAATCGCACGCGTGATTGCCTGCCGGATCCACCACGTGGCGTAGGTGCTGAACTTATACCCGCGCTTGTATTCAAACTTGTCCACCGCTTTCATCAAGCCGATATTGCCTTCCTGGATCAGATCCAGAAATTGCAGCCCGCGATTGGTGTACTTCTTGGCGATGCTGACGACCAGGCGCAGATTGGCTTCAACCAGCTCCGCCTTTCCGCGTTTAACCTTCTCTTCAGCAACGTCGAGGTGCTTGACGGCATCCTTAACCTCTTCACCGGATACAAGCGCTTCCTCCGTTTCCAGTTGACGTATTCTTGCCCGTGCCGCCTGGTAGACTTTTTTGACGTCCTGCAGGACTTCGTCCGATACACCCGTCTTGCGCTTGACCGTCAAGAAATCTTTGCGTTCTCGACAAAGCTTCCGCAGCAATTCCGCGCCGGGCTCACCACCCACGCCCAAACGCCGTTGACAGCTGACGATTTCCCGCTCGGCCGTGCGGATCTGAATGGCCATCTCACGGACGCGCTGGACCATGCGATCTTTGAGCACTCCGTGCAGATTGACGGCCTCCATCTTGTCGACGACCTGTTCACGAATGGCATCGATCTGTTTCTTGAATTTCTTCAGCTTGGCGGCATCCTTGGCCACCTGCCTTGCCTTCTCGTAGAGGCCCTTCAATGAGGTCGACACCTTACGGACGGCGTTCAAACCGTCCAGCGTCTTGACCCGCAACTCTTCATAATCCTTTTCTACCTCTTCTTCCTCGAAATCCTCTTCCGTTTCGACGATCGGCACGATTTCGCGGACGTCGATCTTGCCCGTCTTCAACTGTTCACGGAGGGAGAGGATGAATTCGATGGTCATAGGCATGCCATAGATGACAAAGGCGATGTCCCGCTTGCCCTCCTCGATCCTCTTTGCGATTTCGATCTCCCCTTCGCGACTCAGGAGCGCGACGCTGCCCATCTCCTTTAGGTAGAGGCGCACCGGATCGTCCGTCCGGCTCAGGGCGCCTGGCGTCAAATCGATTTCCTTCTCGTTCTCTTCGCCTCCGTCGCCTTCCTCGACCTCATCGCTCCCTTCCTCGCGATCTCGGCCTTTGGCCTGGCGCTCGCTTCCCTCCGGAGCGTCGACGATTTCGATGTCCATTTCTCCGAACATCGTCATGATGCTGCCGAACTGCTCCGATGACACGACCTCAGCCGGCAGCGTGCTGTTCAGCTCGTCATAGGTTAAGAATCCCTTTTCCTTTCCAATGGAAATGAGTTTCTTGACTTCTACGAGCAATTCTTGTTTCGCCATGCTTACTCCTTGACCAATGACAGAACAGGCGGCTGTCCGGCTTTCCGCAACCGCAGTTCGTTGACTTGCACATTGAGTGCCCGCGCCTCTTCCGTTCGTCCGTCGCGCTCCGCGACCTTGAGCCGTGCGATCAACTCCCGCAATGCTGATTCCGCATGTTTTCGATCGAGCCGATCCAGACAATCCTGCAGGTGGGCGCGCACGTCGTCAAAGTGCTGCTCCAACATGGATAGCTCCGTCGCCAGCGGACCACACTCGGGGTCCTCGACGACCGTGTCCAGCAGATGCCGCAATCCCACCCGGCCATCTTGACCGACATGCGTCAAGGCGCGCTCGACCAACGTTCGGCAGGCCGATACCGTAAATGTTTCCGGTCGGAGTCGTCTCACATCAAGGGGGGACAGCTGCCCCTGCAGAAGCAAATATACGACGTCGCGTTCTTCAGGGGCGCCCCTCCAGAGGGATGAAGGGCGCACCTGCGTTTTGTCGCTGGACGGCCGCCGTTTGTCCTGCGATGCCAATGCAGGATATCGGTCGATCAAGTGCTGTTGATTGATGCCAAGGCGCTCGGCCACGATTCTCATGCGTTCTTGACGCTCGATCGGATGTTCGCTTTTTTGTAAAATGCGCAGAACCTCGTCGACGCTGCGGATACGTCCTTCCACCGTACCGCCCTCTGCGGACTGCAGGCTGTGTTCCAGCGCAAAATCCAAAAGACTCGGAGCTCGTTCCTCCAGCCGTGCGAATGCCTCCGGACCAGACGATCTGACGAACGTGTCCGGGTCGTCGCCTACGGGAAGCGAAACGACTTTGACGCCGAGCCCGCTGTTCACGAAGAGATCGAGTCCTCGAAGAGCGGCACGGACACCTGCCGGATCGGGATCGAAGAGCAACACGACGTTCGACGCGAACCGACGCAACACGTGAATGTGATCGATCGTCAGAGCGGTTCCCAACGTGGCCACGGTGTGGGTCAATCCCGCCTGATGCAATGCGATCGCATCAAAATACCCTTCGACCACGATGACCGTTTTTGTCCGGGTGATGGCCTCACGCGCCAGGTCCAAAGCAAACAGCGTGTGCCCCTTCTTGAACAAGGGGGTATCGGGTGAATTCAAATATTTTGGAACTCCATCGCCAAGAACCCGGCCCCCGAATCCCACAATGCGTTTGCGAAGATCGGAAATCGTGAACATCACGCGTGCACGGAATCGGTCGTAAAAGCCCGACCCGTTGTCTCGAGCGATGATCAATCCGGCGGCGGCAAGTTCGGCTTGTTGGAATCCTTCCTTGGTCAGAGCCTTGAGCAGGCCATCCCATTCCCCCGGTGCCACGCCGATCCCAAAACGATCGATTGTGGGTTGTTCAATTCCTCGCGTGCGAAGATATTGGCGGGTCTCCGCACCTAAACGATCATCGCGAAGATTCCGCCGAAACCACTCGGCGGCGCTTCTGTTCAGTACCTCGAGTCGCCCGTTTTGAGCTTGGGAAGGTCCCGGAAGGTCGGTGTCCGGAATGTCGATACCCACCTTGTGCCCGAGGTCCCGAACCACCTCCGGGAAGCTTGCGCCTGTGATGCGGGTCAAAAAGGTGAAGACGTTGCCGCCGGCTCCGCAGCCGAAGCAATGAAAAATTTGCCTGGAGGAACTGACAGTGAAGGAGGGAGTCTTTTCTTGATGAAAGGGACACAGCCCTTTCAAATTCTGACCGCCTCTGACCAAGCTCACGTGCTGCCCGACAATCTCCGTGATGTCGACCCGGTCCCTGATTTGATTGATGATGTCTTCAGAAATCAGGCCTCGGCCCACGGGAGTCGCGGCTCCAGTTTCCCGCCTCAAGCCGGCGGGTCGTTCGAACGTAAGTGATCGAAAAAATTGACCGGTTACCCTAACAGACAGGAAGGAAATCTGTCAATGTCCGAGGACGGCAGTGAGGAGATCCCTCCAGATCCCTTTCGTCCCCCAGCATTATCATTAATAGTGATGTCCCGTGAGCCGGCGGTGAACAGGTGATCAACCGGGTGGCCAAGTCATGCGTCGTCCGCCCATCACATGAAAATGAAGATGCGGCACGGTCTGACCGCCGTCCTTTCCAGCATTGGTAACGAGCCGGAATCCCGCTGCCGTCAACCCTTTGAGGCCCGCGACCTGATTGCAACTTACCAAGAGCCGTCCGAGTAATGCCTCATCCTTCGCGTCGAGGACATGAACCGAATCAACATGCCGCTTTGGAATCACCAGCGTATGAACGGGAGCCTGAGGATTGATATCGTCGAAGGCCAAGGTATGATCGTCCTCATAGACCACCGCCGTCGGGATTTTCTTGTCGACGATCTTGCAAAAAAGACAATCACCCATGTTCTGCCCCTCCTGAATTCGCCGTTCTGAGCCCCGGCTTGCCGAAACGCCTCCCCAATTCTGCCAAAATCTCCTGCAGCGTGATGTCGTGATACCCGAGAACCATCAGCGCATGAAAGAAGAGATCCGCCGTCTCGTAAATAATCTCCTCTTTCTTCCCCCCTTTGGCCGCAAGGAGTACCTCGCCCGCCTCCTCCGCGACTTTTTTCAAAATCTTGTCCTGTCCTCCTTCAAACAGCTTCGACGTGTAGGAACCTGCTTGTGGATGGGCCCGACGCTCCTTGATGGTCCGTAATACCGCGTCCAAAATTCCGCCGGACGCCTCCGTCGTTCTTGCCTCTTGAGGACGCCCCTGCGAATCAAGCCTGGAAAAAAAACAGGCGCGCTCTCCTGTGTGGCACGTCGGCCCTACCTGTTCTGCTTTGACCAAAATCGTATCCCGATCACAATCGATAAACAAATCCTTCACGATCAGTTTGTGCCCGGAGGTTTCACCTTTTTCCCACAGTGACCGTCGGGAACGGCTCCAGAAATGGACCGATCTTGTCGCAATCGTCTTCCCAATCGCCTCCTGATTCATATAGCCCAACATGAGCACCGTTCCGTCCAGCCAATCCTGGATGACGGCGGGGAGCAATCCCTGCTCATCCAACTTCAAGCCCGTCATTGAATTACTGTCCATCACCGTCCGTCTTCCTCTCCCGAAACGATCCGTACGGAAACGCCCCGCTCTCGCAAAAACGCCTTGGCTTGAGGGATCGTGAACGTGCGAAAGTGAAAGATCGACGCGGCCAGCACTGCATCGGCTTTGCCGCTGACGAACCCCTGATACAGATGTTCCAGCGTCCCGACGCCGCCGGACGCGATGACGGGAATCGACACGGTCCCGGAAACCGCGGCGGTCAATCCCAGGTCATATCCGCTTTGCCGTCCATCCTGATCCATGCTGGTCAACAGAATTTCCCCGGCTCCGTAGTCTTCCATCCGCTTGGCCCATTCGACGGCGTCGAGCGCCGTGGCGTTTCGACCACCGTGCGTAAAGACTCCCCAACGAGTGCCGTCAGGATCGTGTTTCGCATCGATCGCCACGACGATGCATTGCGTACCGAACCGTTGGGCGGCCTCCTTCACGAACTCCGGCCGTTGAACTGCGGCCGTGTTGATGCTGACCTTGTCTGCACCCGCATTCAACAACGCCCGAATGTCTTCGATCGTCCGCACGCCGCCTCCGACCGTCACCGGCATGAAGACGCGCGCGGCCGTGCGCTCCACGACGTCGAAGATCGTCTTTCGGTTCTCGTGCGAGGCCGTGATATCGAGAAAACAGAGTTCATCAGCCCCTTCACGATCGTAAGCGGTGGCGACTTCAACCGGATCGCCGGCATCGCGAAGAGCGACGAAACTGACGCCCTTGACGACGCGCCCATCCTTGACGTCCAGACATGGAATGATGCGCTTGGTCAACATGCCGCCTCGGCCATTTTTCAAAAACCCGTCATGCCGGGCATGTCAGCGTCGATCTTGGCCGTTCGTGGCCGTTGCGGCGATGGCGGCACGAAGATCCAGCTTGCCATCATAGAGAGCTTTCCCGACGATCGCTCCCTCAATACGTGGCCCAAGGGTTTGGACCGCCCGAAGATCCTCGAGTTTGCTGATACCGCCTGACGCAATGACGGGAAAGGAGGACCGATCAACCACTTCCTGAAGTGCTCGAATATTGGGCCCGGCCAACATGCCATCGCGGGCGATATCCGTATAGATCACGGCGCCGATTTCGCAGCCCGACACCTCTTTGAGCACGTCAACGGCCAGGCGATCGGAAACGGCCGTCCATCCTTTGATGGCCACTTTCCCGTCTCGCGCATCGAGACCGAGAAGGATGCGCCGGGGGAACTCCTTGCACGCCTGCTCGAGGAAGGCACGGTCTGTCAGCGCAGCGGTGCCAAGTACGACGCGCGATACGCCGGCCTTCAAATATCGACGCACGGTCTGAATATTCCGAATGCCGCCGCCCACTTGTACCCTGACATCCACATGTCGCATCACCTGCTCGATCTGCGGAAGATTCCTCGGCTCTCCATCCACGGCACCGTTCAAATCGACGACGTGGATGACCTCCGCCCCCTGTTCCTGCCATCGACGGGCAACGGTAGGAATATCTTCCGAATAAACCGTCTCGGCCGCCATATCGCCTTGGCGCAAACGGACACAGCGTCCGTCCTTTAGATCGATGGCTGGAATGACGATCATGTCCTAGTCCCCCGTCGATCCGAACGGAAACACCTTCATGAGTTCCTCCACCCCGTAACGTGTCAGCTCATCAACGGTCACAAACCCCCAGCCATGATGGATGAAACCGGAGAAATCTTCCGTCATCGGCTTTTGACGTTCAAAGTAATTCCCCGCCCACAGCACATGTCCGTCCGCCGCGACCGCCTTGATCTCGAAGCCGACCGACGCCGGAGGATTCGCGCCAAGCCGGCTGCCTACCCGCTCTTGATACACGGACACCTGCCCCACTACTGCGGCGTCCGCGCCGACCTTTTTGGCCGCATCCGCGGCAGCCTGCTCCGGCAGAACCTGCGGCAGATCGCCTGCCTGATGCGTCGACGTTTTGGAGCCGGAGCTTGGGGCCGGCGAGAGAATCGTCACGCCCTTCAAATTCCGCAACCTGACCCAAAATAATTGCGTGATCTTGTCGGCCGCATAGGCCGGCACCACCATCGTTTGGTGTAATTGCGGTTCCGCGCTCATGGGAACACCGACCGAAATGTCGGAAGCTTGAGCGCCCCGCGGCGTCGACATGTATCGATTGCCCGCATCCCTGATCTGTGGCGTGTTCAGCGTTTCGAATGGAAGCAGCACCAGCGTGCGGACCTGATATCGCGGCAGACTGCCCGACTTCTGCGTCGTCACCTTGGCCCCGCTGCAGGCCGACCCGATCACAAGCGCCACCGCCGCAACCACCATCAGTATCCATGACCGACCGCAAACCCGCGTCACAGCCAACCCCCGAAATTCCTCATCAAACGCAACCCGACGGATTGGCTCTTCTCCGGGTGAAACTGGCATGCCACCACATTGTCTCGCCAGATGCTCGACGCAAAAGAGATCCCATATGTCGTCGTCGTTGCGATGATCGACGGATCCACCGGTTCGACAAAATATGAATGGACAAAATACCAATCGGCCCCGTCCCCAACTCCATCGAACAGGGGACAATCGGTCCGAAGAGTGACCTGGTTCCATCCCATGTGCGGAACTTTGACGGCCGGGCCGGCGGCAAACCGCCTCACTCTGCCGGGAATGATGCCAAGCCCTTCATGCCGGCCGAACTCTTCGCTCTCCGTGAACAGTAATTGCAGTCCCAGGCAGATCCCGAGAAAAGGCTTTCCCGACTGAACGCTCTTTCGAATGCTCTGCACAAGACCGTACCGTTCGAGGTTCGCCATGCAATCCCCGAACGCGCCGACACCGGGTAAAACGACCCGGCTGGCGTCGTCGATCACCCTGGTATTGCGTGTGACCACAGCCCGGTGTCCGACAGCCTCGAAAGCCTTGGAGACACTGCGAAGATTACCCATGCCATAGTCGATGATGGCAATCATGATTTCAGCCTCACCGCAATAGTCGACTCGTCAGCCGCAAAGGGTCTGTACCATACCGCAATCGTCCCGATCGTGCCACTCCCATACCCTTGGGCTTGCGTCGGTCCTTGCCTGCCTCGAACCCAATCCTAAGGCTGACTTGCCCCCTCATTGTATGGTACTGTCCGGTTTCATGTAAGGGACAAGGAAGCACTATCATCATGATCCGCGCAGCGATTCTCGGCGCAGGTGGGATTGCGCTCCTACTGCTGGCCGTAGTGTGTATCCCTCGCCATTTTCCACAGAATCCCGCGCCGCCGATGATTCCCGCCAGTTTTCACGCGAGAATCGAAAATGGGACGCTGACGCTCCGCGGCACACTTCCCACTACGTCCAGCTTGGGAAGAATCCTCCAGGGTGCGCATGCCCGATACGACGCCGCTCATGTTCAGATCGTTGATCAATTGACCGTGGACAGCAAGGTGTCGTCCGCGCGTTGGATCGATCCCTTACCCTCGGTGCTTCCCGTTCTCCAGCAGATGAACGGACGCGGCTCCATGATCATCGATGGTCGATCTCTGGTCATGAGCGGAAAGGTAGCGAGCGAACAGGCGAAGGCCAGCGTCCTGCGGGCTATTGCCCCGATCACCGCAACAGGCCTCGAATTGGAGGATCACATTCTAGCGGCCGCGGCACCTTCCGCACCCCCGGGTCCCGCTCGGCCGCCGCGAGCTTCGCTTCAATCGCGTCTGAACGCCGTCCTCTCTCACAACCGGATTGAATTTGAATCCAACCAAGCGAGCCTGACCGCCACCGGACGGGCGACGTTGGATGTCCTCGTGCCCATCCTGCGTGACGCACCGCCGCAAGCCGAAATCGAGATCGCGGGACACACCGACGGGTACGGCGCACCTGACTATAATTTGACCCTCAGCCGCCGTCGCGCCGAGGCTGTCCGCGACTATTTTGTGAAGCATGGACTGACGCAACACTTCACGCCCGTCGGATACGGCTCGACCAAACCTCACTCCAATGAGCGCACACAAGCCGCGCTCAAGAAGAACAGACGAATTGAACTGCAGGTGAAAGGGAACGGTGACGCATGATGACGCTCATCGGCCAGATCGCAGGATGCCTGATTATCGCGGCCGGAATCGGCGGCCTTGTCGGATGGTTCTTGCGTCAGCATTCCGTCCGTTCGCTCGATCAGCAGATCTACGATCTCATGACCGCCTTGCGGGTCAAGGAGCAAGCCGTGACCGCAGCCCAACTGGAACTCAAATCCAGGACCTCGACCATGCAAGGCTATGAGGGAAAACTCGCCGCAACCGAGGTCCTCTTGCAAACCGCCCAGGAGGAGGCCGCCGCACACAGCGAACGGATCAAACAGGTACAGGCCGAGTCATCCGCCGCGATTCAACGCGTCGCCTCCCTGGAATCCGACCTGGCCTCGTCTCTTCAGCGCTCCGTCGACAGTGAAAAGATGGTCCTCGCCTTCGAACAGGAAGCGCGTCAGGCCAATGCGGCCCGCACTGCGGCGCAACAGGCCTTGAGTGTTAAGGATGAGGAATTGTCCGAATTGCAGAACCGAGTGGCCGAACTGCAAGGTCTTTCGGCTGAGGCAGATCAGCTGCGGTCTCATGTGGCGGAGATCGAACCCGCTCAAGGCCGTCTCCATTGGCTGGAGGTACAGCTGAGCGAAAAAGAAAGCCACCTCCGAACGGCATCCCATGACGCCGAAGAACAACGCGCCGCCGCGGCCCAACGCGGGAGCGAACTGGACGTCTTGAAGAAACAGCTCGAAGAACAGTCTCAACTGCTGCGCGATTGGGAATCCAGACACGATAAGACTCTGCGGCAGCGTGCAACGGATGCGAAACTGATCGAGACACATCGTGAGACGATCGAGGAGCTGCAGTCCACCCTGGCGGAACGCGAACGGAGCGCGGAGACACAAGCCGAGAAAATTGCGGCACTCCAGCGGCAATTCGACGAACTGAGTCTGCTCTATACCACCCTGACCGAATCCCAAACAAAAGGAAAGCAAGACGACGCCGATCGATCCGGCACACGCAAGCGTCAAGCCGAAATGCGTGCGCCCCGGAAGGTGAAAGGACCATCGGAATCCATTGGGCGGCAACCGCTTCCCGCTGAGAATGACCAACTCACGTTGGAAGTCTCCTCGGGAGTGCAAGCGACCGAATCACGGAAGGACGATCTGACGAGAATTCGGGGCATCGATCCTGCCCTTGAGCAAGCTCTGAATAAATTGGGTACTCACAGCTTTATCCAGATTGCACGATGGACGAGCACTGATATGTCTCGTGTCGCCAAGCAACTCGCCACCCCATTGGATCAATCCAAGAGGCGCAATTGGATCGCCGACGCCAAAAAGCAACATCGTGAGAAGTATGGCGAACATCTCTGACCGGCCTGCTACTCGGCACATCAAACCCTTGCGAAATGTCCGTCAGCACTAGGAAATCCATCAAAATCGTGGGATTTCCCTTACATCTGTAGGGGTAGACCGCCTACGAACCTTCCCGTAATATTACGTCCATGTCATCTAGCTTACCTTCACGAATGAGGCAGATCTCAATGTCAGCATTCCAAGCATTTTCCGATCTTCGAACGATCACGTTTCTTTTTCTCGCCCTCATCTTCAGCTTAAATGGTTGCAATGACGTGTCAGAGGCACCGGCTCCACCTCCGGGGCCTGCCGCATTAGAAATTGCCTCGGGTTCCCCACTTCCCAATGGCAGCACGGGGATCCGCTATAGCACGACCTTGGCCGCTTCAGGCGGAAATCCTGCTTATTCATGGAGCTTAGCTGCTGGCTCACCTGCATTGCCCAATGGTCTCAGTTTGAGTCCGACTGGTGTAATCAGCGGCACTCCGACGACAATCCAAACCGTCACACCAAAATTCCAGGTGGTGGATTCTTCAGCGCCAACCCAGCAAATTGCGCAGAAATCTCTCACGATTTCGATCAATGCAGTGCCACAACCTACTATAAGTGCACCAGCCGTCCTCCCAAATGGCATCGTTGGACACGCGTATCCGCAGACACAATTGACGGCTTCAGGAGGAACTCCCCCCTATACCGGATGGACAGTGAACCCCGCATTGCCGGGCGGACTTGTTTTTAATACCTCCACGGGAACGATCAGCGGCACCCCAACAGCAACGAACAATCAATCGCATACTTTTACCGTCACGGACTCTTTTTCTCCGACTCCTCAGGATGGGTCGAGACAATACACATTGACGATCAGTCCAGCTCCACTGCCTTTAACGATCACCACGAACTCTCCGCTTTCGAATGGCACGGTGACCGTGGCATATGGCCCAGTGCAACTGGCAGCAACAGGCGGTACCCCACCGTTAACATGGAGTATCGCCAGTGGCTCTTTGCCTCCGGGTCTTCAATTGAATCAGAACACAGGCACGATTTCCGGCACCCCAACAACAGCTGGAACCTCTACTGCCACTATCCGGGTACAGGATGCGGGATCACCGCAGCAATCAGCTCAGAAGCCATTCTCGATCACGGTAGGCCTTCCAGGTCCACCGATTATCACTACGACATCGCTTCCCAACGGGACGTTCAACAATACGTACAATCAAACATTGCAAGTTACGGGAGGAGTATCTCCTCGAACATGGGGCGTTACCTCAGGATCTCTGCCTCCTGGCCTCGGCCTGAATGCATCCACGGGTGTGATTTCTGGCACAGCAACGCAAACAGGCACTTTTAGTTTTACGGTGCAAGTCACTGACGTCATTCCCCAGTCTGATTCCCAATCCTTATCCATTACGATCACCGCTCCGGCCCCTCCGCAAATCACCACGTCGTCGCTCCCGAACGGCACAGTGACCCAAACGTATCCAAGTACGACCTTGCAAGCGTCCGGTGGTACTGCGCCTCTGGTATGGGACCAAGTGGTTCAACCAGCCCTTCCGAACGGATTATCGTGGAGTGCAGCAACGCATACCATTACTGGCTCACCTCTGAATGGAAGCCAGGGCACGACCTCACATACGTTTTCCGTAAGAGATTCGACAAATCCATCTCAGACAGCGACCAGGACGTTGTCGATTACAATCAATCTTCCCTCGCCGCCCAACATCACGACAACCTCGGCTTCACTCCTGCCAAATGGAGTGGTAACGAATGCGTACAGTCGTACCATCCAAGCCAGCGGCGGAACTGGATCATTGAAATGGAGCATACAATCAGGTTCGCTCCCCACCGGCCTGAATCCGATTAACGAGTCGACGGGCGTGATTTCTGGCACTCCGTCCGCCCCAGGAACCTTCAATTTTACCGTGAGAGTGACGGACACTTTGAATCAGACTGATGACCAACCTCTTTCAATTGTGATTGGTCTCCCGGCCCCGCCCAACATCACAACGGCATCCCTGCCGAACGGCACCATGCTATCCGCTTATAATCAAACCGTGCAGGCAACCGGGGGAACCGGCGCCATCACGTGGAGCATTAGCACCGGTTCATTACCCACCGGATTGAACCCCATTAATCCCGCGACCGGTCTGATTTCCGGCACGCCACTGTTGGCTGGCACTTCAAATTTCACGGTCCGAGCCACCGATACATTGAATCAATTTGATGACCAACCCCTTTCGATCACCATTGATCTTCCTGCGCCGCCCAATATCACCACCACTTCGCTCCAGAATGGGATAGCCGGTCAGATATACAGTCAGCAGGTGCAAGCTCACGGAGGGATCGGAAATTTGACCTGGAGCATCAGCGCGGGAGCTCTACCGCCAGGTCTCGATATTGACCAAACGACGGGGGTCATCTCCGGTACACCGACCGACCCGGGAGTTGGACCCTTTAGCTTCACAGTACAAGTCACCGACACGGTTCCACAATCCGATACCCAGGCCCTGTCTATCACAATTAACCCCTGACCAATCTCCGTTCTACAGAAGTCACCTAATTCCTAGAACTTGGGAAAGGGCGAAGACATCACTTCGCGCCCGTCTTTTTTACGTCGGATATCGTGCGTCAACGACGACCTAGGGGTTTCTCTAGGTGCCTTAGGCATTCCCCTAGGGTACCGTCACGTCCATCCTGTACGTCCTCATCCACTGGAGTTGGGTTTGTGGGGCAACGAACCCGCCATATATTCCATCATCGAACTGATTCACCCCTCAGTACGTTGTTCTCGCTAGTTTTCTTTCTCTGCGTACTGACCTCGTGCAACGACGTATCCACAGCACCTGCTCCTCCGCCGGAGCCTGGCGCGCTCGCGATTGCATCGGACTCTCCGCTTCCCAGCGGCAGCCTCGGCGTCACCTACAGCACGACTTTGGCCGCTTCAGGTGGAAATCCCGGGTATGCATGGAGCCTCGCGGGGGGGTCACCATCACTACCCAGCGGGCTTGCCTTGAGTTCAACCGGAGTGATCAGCGGTAGGCCGACAACCATCCAGACGGTGACTCCCAAATTCAGAGTGGTGGACAGCACGACTCCAGCGGCCCAGGCAGCGGAAAAAGCCCTGAGTATTTCGATCAATGCGGTACCGCAGCCGACAGTGTCCTCCCCGGCTACGCTAGCCAACGGTATCGTGAATCAGCCATATCCCCTGACGACCTTGACCGCCACCGGCGGCACACCGCCCTATACCAAATGGTCGGTCAGTCCCGGATTGCCGAACGGCTTCGGCTTCAATGCTACCACAGGGACGATCAGCGGCACCCCGACAACCGCAAGCAACACGACGCATACGTTCACCGTCACCGACTCATTTTCGCCGACGCCTCAAGACGGATCACGACAATACACACTGATCATTACTCCGGCCCCGTTGCCCTTGACGATCACCACGACGTCCCTACGATCCGGAACACAACTCCAGACGTACAGCGATAATGTGGTGGCGGCGGGAGGTACCGCACCCTTGGCGTGGACTGTCGTGAGCGGGGCACTGCCCCCCGGGCTGCAACTGAACCAGAGCAACGGAGCGATTTCAGGCACACCGACGACTTTTGGAACGTTCACACCGACATTCCGAGTGCAAGACAGCGGCACTCCACAGCAATCGGCGCAAAAACAACTCAGCATAACCGTCAACCAACCGGCTCCGCTCAGTATCACGACCGGATCCCTCAGCAACGGCGTGCTGGGTCAACCCTATGATCAGACCCTTCAGGCCACGGGCGGTTCCGGAACCAGAACGTGGAGCTTTCAAGGCGGTAACATTCCCAATTTGAGCATCAGTTCCTCGACGGGCAGGATCACGGGAACTCCGACGCCGACGGGTAACTTTACATTTACGGTCCAGGTCGTCGATGCGCTGTTTATCGCGACAAAACAATTCACGATAGCCGTAACCCCGCCGCCGCCCCCAAGTATCATCGCTCCCACGGCCCTTTCAATCGGCACCGTCAATGTGCCCTATCCCAGTACGACTCTTCAGAGCAGTGGAGGCGCGCCTCCCTTGTCTTTCCAGCCGGTAGGTATGCCGTTTGGCCTATCATTCGATCCAACCACGGCGACGATCAGCGGAACTCCGACAAGCCCCGGCGCAACGGACGTCACGTTTACAGTTCATGACTCCACCATCCCCTTCAACCAAACCGGGAGCAGGTCGTATACTCTACGAGTCAATTCGGCCCTCACGATCAATAGCGATGACTCCACGTCGCCGCTTCCCGTCGGCACGACCAGTCGCCCCTATACCACCTCTCTCACGGCATCGGGAGGAACAGGACCGTCGACGTACTCCTGGTCCATAACCGGTGGGGGTCCCACGCCGGCTCCGGGGTTATCACTCGGCACAAACGGTACGATCAGCGGTCAACCGACGACGACTGGATCTTTTGCTCGAACATACCGTGTGCGGGACGGAAATGGAGTGACCGCCACAAAAACTCTCACGGTAAAGATCAGCACTGCACTGACGATCGAATCCGATGACGTGACCAAGCCTCTCGCCGTCGCCATCGAGACCAATATCTATGCGACAACGTTGTCCGCCTCTGGCGGAGTGCCTCCATACAGATGGGCGGTGAGTCCCACGTTGCCGCCCGGGCTCTCGCTGGAGCCAATTGCCGGTGTCATTGCAGGCATACCCGAACAGGGCACGGCCGTAACTCCACCCGCCAAATTCATCTTTACGGTGACGGATTCACTCGACCAATCGTCCCAAAAGACACTCACATTGATCATCGTTCGTTAGACCTCCGGCATCTGTGCTCCACATGCTGATCGGCATTGGCGTATCGTGTCGCAAGTGAGGCCCGGGGTTTCTCCAGGTATTCAAGGAAAGACCACCGGGGTAACGCGATCTCTGGCCATTCCTATTTTACCGACTAACTTTCCAGCTTGATCTGGATCCCGTAATCAGACTATGAATATGAGTTTGATCTAAGAAGGAGTTTGTATGACTGCGCTTATAGCCTCCGCACCGCGGCCCTCATTCCGACTACTCCAGCGGTCCCTCAGACTTGTTCTAGGAGTGCTGTCGCTGTCAGTCATGGCCGGCTGTAACGATGTATCGGAAGCCCCGGCTCCGGATCCGGGCCCCGGCGCCCTAACCATTGTTACCGCTTCGCTCCCGGACGCCACCGTCAGACAACCCTACTCCATCACAATAGGCGGCTCGGGCGGCATCACCCCCTATTCATGGGGCGTGACTCCTCCGTTGCCGGCCAATCTCTCGTTCAATGGAGCCAGCGGTGCGATCAGCGGCATGCCGGCCGCACAAGGTACAAGTTCACATACCTTTACGCTTCAAGACTCTTCGGTGCCTCCCCAAACGACCCAGAAGACCCTTTCATTGAAGATCAATCAGGCCCTGGTTCCACCGGCGATCACCACGCTGTCGTTGCCGGCCGGAACCGTGAACGCGCCCTATCCGCAGACGACACTCAATGCGACCGGAGGAGTTCCTCCCTTGGTCTGGCAGCCGGTCGGCATGCCCTTCGGATTGACATTCGACGCGGCCAGCCACTCCATTAGTGGAGTGCCCACCAGCAGCGGTACAGCAAACGTCACCTTTACGGTGAACGATTCCGCAGTCCCTTTCAATCAAACCGCAAGCGGGACACTCTCCATCACCGTCAATGTGGCCTTGAAGATCGACACGACTTCGCTCCCGGAAGGTTCGGTCAATCAAGGTTACGGACCGGTTCAACTGAACGCCTCGGGGGGCGGACAACCCTATTCTTGGACCATCGTCGGAGGAGCGCCGCCGGCTCCGGGCCTCACCCTCAGCTCGGGCGGCGTAATCACCGGTCAACCGACGACCAAGGGAGCATTCACCAATACCTATCGCGTGCAGGACAACAATGGAGCGGCCGTGACGCAGTCGCTGACCATTACTGTGGCCGAATTGATCATCGACACCACCGGACTGCCGACCGGGCGGGTTGGCGTGGCATATGGACCGGTGGCGCTGACTGCATCGGGCGGCACGCCACCTTATGTCTGGTCATCTTCAGTCGTCCCGGTCCTGCCATCTGGATTGCTGTTCGATCCCAATTCAGGAACAGTCAGTGGGGCTCCACTGGTTCCACAAATTAATGGAAGCCACACATTTTCCGTGCGCGATGCCGCCAATCGTACGGCGACGAAAGCGCTTGGACTAACCATCTTGGACTCGTTGACGTCGAGATAGGCAAAACAGAAAGGAGTCGTTCATTCCACTATGAGATCTGTGCGAGCCAACCACTTGAAATATTGGCCGGTTGGTGCGCATAACCTATCCGTGCACGATCGCGCATACAGGATATCCAGGTTGGGCATCGCGCTAGCGGCGACCGCTGCCTTCTGTAGTCTTCTCGGCTGTAACGACATGTCCAAGGCTCCACCGCCTGATCCGGTCCCCGGAGAACTTGCCATCGCGACCACATTTCTTCCCGATGGCGACGTGGGGGAACCTTACGTGGCTGCAGTAGGAGGATCCGGAGGCATTACACCGTATAAGTGGTCGGTATCTCCGGCGCTTCCCCCGAGTCTCACGTTCGACCAGACGAGCGGTTCAATCAGCGGAACGCCGACGACGGCTGCCACTACCACTCACACCTTTACGCTCCAAGATTCTTCCAATCCCGCCGACACCGTGCAGAAATCGCTCTCCCTTACCGTCGAACCTCCCCTGTTGGTCAACACCACGTCTCTTCCGGTCGGACGAGTGAACGTGCCGTATCCGGTTACCACATTAACCGCGGTGGGAGGCTTGCCTCCCCTAGTCTGGCAGCCGGTGGCCATGCCCTTCGGACTGACCTTCGATCCGGCTTCCCACAGCATTCTCGGAACGCCACTGACGAGTGGGACAACGAGCGTGACTTTTACGGTCCGCGATTCAAGTTCGCCGTTCAACAAGACAGCTTCCGCTACGCTCGGCTTGACGATTGCCCCCTCATTGACCAGCCGGTAGACCGTCGCATATGACTGCTCGCCTCGGTTGAGTCGCCTCTCCCTTCCTATACCTTTGTAGGGGAGACCCCATCCCGATCCATCCCGTAAGATGCACTCCTCAGAAAGGCATGGGGTCCTAACCCCGCCACTCCAGCATTGCGCTGAGAGACGATGGTTTTTTACTTGCTGGGTATCACCGTGCCATTGACCGATCGGCCGCACAAGATTCACATTACGCCCCCCGCGCGAACTGCAAGGGGCTTATGGGCGCCCTTCCTGTCCGTGGTCTGCCTGTCAGGACTGATCGGCTGCAATGACGTCTCCAAAGCTCCTGACCCGGCCCCCGGTCCCGGCGCATTGGCCATCGTGTCGCTTTCTCTGCCCGACGGCGTCGTCAATCAACCCTATGCGACCACTGTGGGTGGATCCGGCGGAATCACTCCCTATCAATGGTCGGTAAGTCCCCTCCTCCCCCGCAGTCTGACCCTCGATCCTTCGACAGGAGCAATCAGCGGCACACCTGAGATCGTCGGGACAACGAGCCATACCTTCGCCCTGCACGACGCGTCCAATCCGGCACAGTCGACGCAAGTCACTCTCTCTTTGACCATCAACGCAGCGCCGGCAGTACTGGCCATTACCACCACGTCACTCCCGAGCGGTACAGTCGGCCAACAGTACAGCAGGACGATCCAGGCCACGGGTGGAACCGCCCCGCTGTCCTGGAGTATTGTGGCGGGCGCTCTGCCTCAAAATGTGGCGTTCAATTCCCAGACAGGACTTGTGTCCGGCACGCCGACCGCCGTCGGTACATCCAACTTCACGGTGCGCGTCGTGGATACGACCGGACAAGCCGACACGCAATCCCTGTCGATCCTGATCAACCCATCGGCACCGCCCAACATCACCACGGCTTCGGCCCTACCGGGAGGCACGGTCGGCTTGCCTTACAGTCAAACCCTGGCCGCTTCCGGTGGAACCGGCACCCTGGTCTGGAGCCGGACGGTCGGATCACTCCCGGCGAATTTGGCACTCAATCCCGCCGGGATCATCTCAGGTACTCCGACCAATACCGGCACCTCCACCTTCACGGTGAGGGTAACTGACGCCCTATCACAGTCCGATTCCCAACAGTTCTCACTGACCGTGAGTGCCGCGCTGACAATAACCACCACTTCACTTGATAATGGCCGCGTCCGACGATCCTATGATGAGACATTGCGGAGTTCGGGAGGAACGGCTCCGTTTACCTGGACCGTGTCGCCGCCGCTTCCGGCCGGGCTTGTTCTGAACGCGGCCACCGGAAACATCTCTGGAACCCCTTCTTCCACCAGCAATGTGGTCTACGATTTCACCGTCCGGGACTCCACGACACCGACGAATCAGACCTTTACCAAATCCATCCGCCTCAGAGTCACCAACTAATCGAGCGCTTCTATCGATACCCGAGATCGGGTTTGACATCGACTGCTCCCGCTCATAGAATCCGCGCATGTCGTTCGTGCACCTCCATCTCCATACACAATTCAGTCTTCTCGACGGGGCCAACCAAATCGGTCCTCTCGTGCAACAAATTAAATCGTTCGGCCAACCGGCCGTTGCCATGACCGACCATGGCAATATGTTCGGAGCGATCGAATTTTATCGAAAAGCGAAAGAGGCTGGAGTCAAACCGATCATCGGATGCGAAGCCTACATGGCCCCGGGCAGCCGGCTCAACAAGGACGGAAGCCAACTGGCCCACAACGACTACTATCATCTCATTCTCTTGGCTCGGAACCTGACGGGCTATCAAAACCTGATCAAGCTTGTCAGTAAAGCATATCTTGAGGGGTTCTATTATAAGCCTCGGATGGACAAGGAGATTCTTAAGCAGCACCACGAGGGAATCATTGCCCTTTCAGGCTGTCTCAGCGGAGAGATTCCGTACCTGATCGGCCAGAAGAATATGGCTGAAGCCATGGCGGTGGCCGGTGAATTTCAAGAGATCTTCGGCCGTGATCACTTCTACTTGGAAGTGCAGGCGAACGGACTCGACCACCAGCGCATTGCCAATGCGGGCCTGATTGAGATTCACAAAAAACTGAATATCCCGCTGGCCGGCACCAACGACTGCCACTACCTCAAGAAAGAGGACTCCCGGCCGCACGATCTGATGCTCTGCCTTCAGACCGGCAAGACCATCAGTGATCCGAATCGTATGAAGTTCGACACGGACGAACTCTACGTGAAGTCCACCGAGGAGATCGCTCCCGCGTTTGCGGAATTTCCGGGAGCCGTCGCAAACACCTGCCGCATCGCCGACCACTGCGAACTGGAATTAGCCCTCAACAAAACCTATCTCCCGCAGTATACCGCTCCCGACGGGTATACCCGCGAATCCTATGTCGAACACCTCGCGACGGAGGGGCTCAATATTCGGTTGAACGATCGGCCGAGCCCTATCGCCCGAGCGCTCTATGAACAACGGCTGCGGGAGGAGCTCACCGTCATCTGCTCGATGGGGTTTGCCGGTTATTTCCTCATCGTCTGGGACATCATCCGGTTTGCCAGATCCCGCGGCATTCCCGTCGGACCTGGCCGCGGCTCTGCGGCCGGAAGTTTGGTGGCCTATGCCCTGCGGATTACGGATCTCGACCCCTTGGTCTATAGCCTACTGTTCGAGCGATTCTTGAATCCCGAGCGCGTCTCGCTTCCTGATATCGACATGGACTTCTGTATGGACCGCCGCGGTGAAGTGATCAATTATGTCGTCGAGAAATACGGATCCGACCATGTGGCGCAAATCATCACGTTCGGCACACTCGGGGCCAAGGCTGCCATCCGGGACGTGGGCCGGGTACTGGAAATGCCCTATGCCGACGCGGACAAAGTGGCCAAACTGGTTCCCAACCAGCTCAATGTGACCTTGCAGCAGGCCCTCGACACCGAACCGCGACTCCGCGAGTTGGTCGAAACTGATCCCAGAGTCAAGGAACTGATGTCGGTCGCCCAATCGCTCGAAGGCCTCGCGCGGCACGCGTCGACCCATGCGGCGGGAGTCGTAATTTCCGAAGGCCCATTGACCGACCATGTGCCGCTTTACAAGGGTGCCAACGACGAAATCGTCACCCAATATTCCATGGGAGACGTGGAAAAAATCGGCCTGGTCAAATTCGACTTCCTCGGCCTCAAGACATTGACCATGATCCGTCGGGCCGAAACTTTGATCAACGGGAGTCGTCCGGATCGTGCGCCGCTCGTGGTGGACCGACTGCCGTTCGACGATGCCGAGACCTTCGCGCTGCTCTCGTCGGGCAAGACCACCGGCATCTTCCAATTGGAAAGCTCCGGCATGCGGGATCTCTTGACGGGGTTCAAGCCTGACCGATTCGAGGACATCATCGCGATCATCGCGCTCTATCGACCCGGCCCGATGGATCTGATTCCGGACTTCATCAAGCGCAAACAGGGCAAGGTGCCGATTACCTATGAAACGCCGGAACTCGAGCCGATCCTCAAGGACACCTACGGCGTCATCGTCTATCAGGAACAGGTCATGGCGATCGCCAATAAGGTCGCCGGCTTTTCACTGGGACAAGCCGACATTCTTCGCCGGGCCATGGGCAAGAAGAAGCCCGAGGAAATGGAGAAACTTCGGGTCAAGTTTCTGGAGGGTGCCAAGCAGAACAGGATCTCGGAAAAGAAAGCCGAGAAGCTGTACGAGTTGATTCAGAAGTTTGCCGGATATGGCTTCAACAAATCGCATGCGGCCGCCTATGCCGTCGTCTGTTATCAAACGGGATATCTGAAGGCCCACTATCCGACCGAATTCATGGCGGCACTCATGACCAGCGACATGGGCAATCAGGACAAGATCGTGGGGTATTTCACGGAATGCCGGGATCTCGACATCAAAGTCCTGGGTCCCGACGTCAACGAGAGCCAGAAGGACTTTGCGGTGGCCGACGGAGCCATCCGCTTCGGGCTCGCCGCCATCAAGAACGTGGGGGAAGGAGCCGTCGAATCCGTTCTGGCAATCCGGGACGAGAGCGGCCCGTTCGCGTCGTTCTTTGACTTTTGTCGGCGGGTCGACCTGAGAAAAGTAAACAAGCGGATGCTGGAAGGGCTGATCAAGACCGGCGCGTTCGATTCGACCGGAGCGAAACGCGCGCAACTCGTCGCGGTGCTGGACCGGGCGGTCGAAGACGGCGCGGCGGCCCAGCAGGAGAGAGAACTGGGCCAAACGAACATATTCGGAGCGGAATTCCAACCCCAAGGCCAGCCGGCTCATTCAGCCAACCCCATATTGCCTTCGGTTCCCGAATGGGATCAGACAACGAGGTTGAAGTACGAGCGGGAACTCACAGGCTTCTACATTACCGCACATCCGCTCGCCCGCTATGAGGCCACGATCGGCGCCCTCGCGACCACGACGACAACGGGACTCACGGAACTGTCGGACGGCAAAGAAGTCAAGCTCTGCGGCATCATCGCCACCGTCAAATCCATGCTGACCAAGAAAGGTGATCGCATGGCTTATCTGTCGTTGGAAGACCTGCAAGGAACGGTCGAGGTCATCGCATTCCCCGACCTCTTCAAATCAGCGGGCGACTTGATCGCGCCGGAACGTCTGGTCCGAATCACCGGCACCATCGACCGAGGCGACAAAGGCACGAAGATCCGCGGTAGTCATATTGAACCCCTGGCCGAGGTCCAGACTCAAACGGTGAAGCGCGTACGCATCAGGCTGACCGACCGTCCGGATACCCAGGACCAACTGCCTCGATTGCTGGAGGTCTTCAAGCGCCACCCTGGAGGCGCCACCATATCACTGACGTTCCGGACTGAGGAATCCCTAGAAGCCGATACAGGCCCCCTTCCCAACCTTACCGTCACCGCCAGCGAACACTTCGTGGCGGAGGTCGAAGAAGTGCTAGGCAAAGGGGCCCTATCTTTGGTATCGTAACATCCGACGAGCAGGCCCGGGGGGATCGCCCTCCTGGCGAATATCCACAACCTCTTATCCGTTTATGCGCGACTATCTAGAATTTGAGAAGCCCCTCCGCGAAATTGAAGAAAAAATCGAAAAATTGGTGACGTCCGGCAGCACCAAAGCCAGTCACCAGGAAGAAATCCGCAAGTTGCGGATGAAATTGGCCCAGGTCGAGCATGACCTCTATAACGGCCTGACCCCCTGGCAACGCACGCAGTTAGCCCGACATCCGCAACGTCCCAGCACCCTCGACTATATCAATGAAATTTTTCGAGACTTTCTGGAGTTCCACGGAGACCGGTCGTTCGGCGACGATCGCGCCATCGTCGGAGGGTTCGCCCGGTTCAACGATCGCTCCGTGATGGTTATCGGCCACCAAAAAGGCAAGACCCTCAAGGAACGGATGCAGCGGAATTTCGGTATGCCGAATCCGGAGGGGTACAGGAAGGCCTTGCGCCTCATGAAGATGGCCGAGAAATTCAACCGCCCGATCGTCACCTTTATCGACACTCCCGGCGCCTACCCCGGAATCGGCGCGGAGGAACGAGGCCAAGCCGAGGCGATCGCCAGAAATCTCCTGGTCATGTCGAGACTGAGCGTCCCCATCGTTTCCATTGTCATCGGCGAAGGCGGCAGCGGAGGCGCACTGGCTTTGGGCGTGTCGGACCGGGTTCTCATGCTGGAGCATGGCGTCTATTCGGTGATTTCCCCCGAGGGCTGCGCGGCTATCCTCTGGGATGATCCGGCCAAAGTGCCGGATGCGGCCTTCGCATTGAAGATGACAGCCCAGGATCTTCAGGGTCTCGGGATCGTCGACGACATCATACCGGAGCCCATCGGCGGGGCCCACCGAGAGCCAAGAGCAGTCACGGACCGGGTCGCCAAAACTCTGACCAACTACCTGTTCCCGCTCACCGAGTGCTCGATTGCCCAACTGCTGGCTGAACGCGAGCAGAAGTACCGGCGCATCGGGGCGGTCAACGGGCTCGAAGCCAAACCTTCATAAGTTCTTCCTCTTCGTCCACTCTCCGGTGGGCTGATCTCGCTTGCTGAAAACGCTCGGTCGGACGGGCTTCCCATCACAGAATGGTGCCGACCGAGTGTGCAGGCCATTGATCGATTATCGCGCGGGGGTCAGCAAGATATTGCGGAAAGCGACGCGGCCGTGGTCTCCCTGAAGCATGATGGGGCCAGGCAGTTCTTCATGACTATCCAGAGCAGCGCCGGTAATCCCCGGGATGTCCGATTCTGAGATCACGCGCCGCCCATTCACCGCGACCGTGACATTCCGGCCTACGATCGTCACATCGAGTGCCTGCCATTCTCCCAATGGTTTCGCTTCCGAACTCGACGGACTCAATTGACCGAAAATGGCACCCGTCGTTCGAGAGGTGGCCGGCATTCCGGCATCGTTTCCGATCTGGACTTCGTATCGTCCTCGAAGATAGACGCCGCTTCCTCCTCCATCACGTAACTGAAATTCGACGTGGAGTTGGAAGTCGCTGAAGCGCAGTTCGCTGACCAAGTCAGTGCACGGACTTTCGTTGAAGAGAATTTCCTTTTCGACTCGCCAGCATCGGGGATCCCTTCCGCTTCGCGGGACCCAGCCAGACAAATCCCGACCATTCATCAGGGAGCGGGGATACTCCCAATCGGATTGTCCGGACGCATGAAGGTCCGGAGCCCGGATTCCAGTCCACTGTACTTGCGAGCGCGCTCCGCTTGCGACGCCCTCCAGCCGGTCGTCCACGAGCCGTGCTGTAAAGATGAGATGTTCTCCGGTGCCTGAGTGATGGAACGTCACGGTTCGGTCGTCAATGATGATATCGTAGATCGGGTCGGCGCCTCCGTAGAGCCAGACAAGACGGCCTTGGATCTTGTCGGCCGTTGTTGCGTCGATTTCCAACCAGGCCGAGGACAATCCGTTCGCTCCACGTGTCGTCAGGTCCCAGCGTCCCGTAAAGTCGACGCTTGAAGATGTCTGCGTCGGCGCCGCAGGCACGCGAATCGGAGAGAGCAGCTCGGCGATAACGCACGCCACTCCAAGGACTCCGATGCCAAGAAGTCGAATCATCGGGTCTGAAATCTCCTCCCAATAACGCGCCTACCGAACGAGCGGTGGCGAACCGGCCAGTTCGGCGGTGCGCCCGGGTCGTTTCGCCGTACCGACATCGAGCGAGGCGGCAGCCATGTAATCTCGAACCGCAGGAAGCAATGCCGCGCTCTGAACGCGGTACCCATTTCCATTCGCGTGTCCATCGTAGGGCAAATGGTAGAGTTCTTCCTTTGCGTATCCGGAACGCACGAACCAGGGAAGCGTCTCAACCGTCGGAATACCGATTGATCTGGCAAGATCCTGGATCCGTTGCACCTGACTCGATTGTCCAGGTTCCATCGGAGTTGGAACGCCGATACGTTGATGTGTGGGGTACACGTTAAACAGGAAGCGCACTCTTCGGTCGGCCAAGAAACGTTGCATTTTCCTTAATGTATCGGCGTAAAGACTCCACCGGGATTCATATACTTCTCGCTCGACATCCGGAGCAGGTGATATTTCCACCGTCTGCGACGGCGCGCGGGCATGGATCGCCCAGGCGGCCCTGACCTTCAACATGTAGTTAAACAAGGCGGTGTCACGCAACAGACCATACACCAACTTGAATCCGGGTTTGGACTTGAGAAGGCGGTTGCGTTCCAGTGCGACGTATTGCGGCACTGCTGCACCCAGATCGCCAATGTCGTTTTCACTGAATGTCAAGATGACCATATCCGGATCCAGCGCCATTCCGCGCCGCACAAACTGCATCTGATCGACGATTGTTGTTCCGGGAACCCCTCCATTGACAACCTCGACTTGGAAACCTTCCTTACGCAACTTCTGCTCAAGCAGCACGGACAACGTGTCGGAGTCATCGACGAATTCTCCGTACGTGCCGGAATCGCCGATGCAGAGGATGCGAACCGTATCGCTGGACTTTCGCCGATCGATCTCGGGCCCGCGATAACCGAGAGAATTGATTGTGACACGATAGTGCAAGCGAGGATGAGGTTTTTCGATAAGGCTTTGATTCGGCTCGAACATACCGGGCACACGGTCATATTCCGCCGCGGAAACCGTATGGACGCTTGCAACGGACACGTACCCGGAAAGTCGCAAAGCCCCCTCTGCCGCAAGGATCGTCACCAACGAAAGGCCGATCAGAAGAATGGCATAATGCGCGGCGGTCCTGAGAGCTCGCATGCCCGGTCAGACCATCCCCATCACTGATCGCATTTTTGCCACGATGCGGCGCGGGTAATGCATCATATGATTCATTTCCATGACCGCTTCGACCAACGAACGATTCATTATCTCCAAAGCAGGATGCCTCCGTTTTCTGACAAACCCGTGCTGGTAATTTCTCTTGTCCCCGAATCCCAACATCCGCTGATCTTCTTGAGTCAGATTGCCTAAAAACGCGGCATTGAGCACTAAGGGATGATAGCGATAATACTCGATGTCCTCGCGTTGTAACGCTATGGCAGGATCGTGATAATTCAGAAACACGGCCTGTCGGCTCTCTAAAACCGGCGTAGCCTGCCGATGGATACCAGACGTATCGAAAAGAAATGCGGATCCGGCCGGTCCGGTCACCTGGACAATCCGATCCGCTGCAATGCCGGCGAGTTCACGGTCGGGAACGAGCCGGGGATGCTGTTGTCGATGACTCCCCTTGATATAGGAGAAGGCACCCGACGAAACGTCCGTCAAATAGACGGCCAGCTTGATCTCTCGCGGAATATCCGAATTCATCTGTTGGTCGTACCAGGCATCTCCGTGCCAGCCGTGAAAGTCCGTTTTGGTCGGGAGCGACAACCACCCCTTGGCTTCCACGAGTTGTGTTCCCGGACCGATGTACTCATAGAGGATTTGTTTGACCAGGGGGTGCAGGGAGACATCTACAAACCCTTGGTCCAACGTCAAAACGTCCTGAATCATATGTCGAAACTTCTCCGTCCGCTCAAATCCCGGCACGTCGTTCCACGACATACGTTGAAGCCTGGTCTCGAAAGCCTGCTGCATCGATAGCAACTGTGCCGGCGGGATGATCACCGGAAGGCGAACAAGCCCATCACGCTCTAGGAGCGTCGTCAATTCATGTGCCATGTTCAACCTTGCCCGCATCGGACGTCTGCGTATCATACAGTGAAAGGGCCTGTGGCACGCGGGTCTCGTGAGAAAAACGCGCGACCGCGTCACCTCTGGCCGCAAGGGCAATCTCATTCAGGAGTGGCCGGCACTCAGCCAACGCGGCGACATGCCGCGCCACAGCCGAATAATCCCCGGCGGCGACCAAGAATCCGTTTTGTCCCGATCTCACGAACTCGGGAATTCCGCCGACGTAACTGGCGATCACGGGCAGCCCGCTGGCCATCGCTTCCAGAATCACCAATCCTGCCGCCTCCTCCCACAGCGACGGGCAGATCAGGCAATCCGCAGCCTGCATGTAGCGGCACACGTCGGCACACAGCCCAAGAAATGTCGTCCGTTCGCCAACGCCCAATGATTCGACCAATTGCTCCAACTTCTCTCGCTCGGGACCGTCGCCAACGATCCAGAGCGAGACATGCGAGGGGAGCAGTGCCAAGGCGCGCAGTGCCGCATCGACTCCCTTTTCAGGAATGAGATGCGCGACGACGAGCATGACAAATCGACGCTCGCACCCCAAGGACGCCCGTACGACCTTCTTGGTTTCCACGTCCGGCTTGAACCGATCGGTGTTGACAAAATGATAATACCGACGGGGATTCTTCCAAACCTTTTGGTTCAGGAGATCGGAGTGAACATAGTTGCTGACCGCAAAGACGTCTGAATAGGCCGAGGCGAACCATTTGTGGCTCAGCCGCTTCAGCACATTTGTGGATCGCACAAAGGAGCGAGGACGGGAATTGTGATCGGTCAGGATATGCCTGATCTTCGGCCTGAGGAGCTTGAGAAGCGGCACATACGGATTGATCGGAGGATACAAATTCCAATGGATGACTTGGACACGATGATCATCGGCCAGGCGAAGCAATCGCGCGAGCGCCGAAGCGCGGAATCTCCCTAAGCGAAGAGACGCCACCGGAAGGCCAGCCTTGCGGTACCGCATGCCATGGCTCTCGTTAGGATCGCGGGAGAAAACGGGAACCAGCAGTCCGCCGCGATTGGACAATCCCTCCGATAAGAGAAAAATTTGCTCCTCCAAGGAGCCGAATTTCATGGAAGGATTGAGATTGACGAGATAGAGCACCCTGGCGGCACTACGACAGGGATCACTACCTCGCTCACTCGCAATAGTAGCTTCACAGTTGCTGTTACCGTTCACCAAACGCCACTCCCATTCAAGACAGCACTATCTTTCTCCAGGCATGACGAGAGCCTGTGGAAGCCAGGAAAACCCTAACGATGGGATTCAAGCATCTCAGGTTGAAAGTTTCAAGACGCCAGAAGGGGGATACTCATTTTTTATGGGAGACTGTATACAATCGAGGACAGGAAGAATGGCATTTAGTGTAATCTCAATGGCTTATATCTCTAGCGTAATTGGAGTGACCATTAATACAGCATTTTTCGGCACTTCTCTTCGAGCATTCTCGGGTCGATCGGCTTGGCCAGAAAGTCTTGTGCACCAGCCTTGATGGCTTCCAACGAATCCGCCCGTTCAGCGGTCGCAGACATCATAATCACCGGAATCTCGGGATAGATCTTGCGGAGCTCTCCAAGTACCAACATTCCGTCCATCCCAGGCAGCCTCAAGTCCAAGAGCACAAGCTGAACAGGAGAACGGTGATGCTCCAGAGCCATGGTCGCCAACGCCGAATATCCGTCGGTCATCAAGACTGTGTCGTACCCCAAGGACTGAAGACGGTCCTGCATGCTCTCGCCGATACACCGGTCGTCTTCGACGATCATAATTCGAGCCGATTTACTCACTCCGACTCCATGGCCGCCGCCCGCACTCTCTTGAGCGTGTAGGTGAACCCCCGGCGACGAAGTTCGACATCCCCGCGACGGCTCAGGATATCCATGGCCAAAAACAGCTGCGCCCAACTCAGCTCCGGTACTTGGACGAGCATCTCTTCTATCGTAAAGCGGCGCCCGTCTTGGAGTCGGTCGAGGATCAAATCTTCGGGAAGACTATGATCGGCGTGTTCATAGGCGGCTGTCGATAAGGTGATCATGCCCCTCCCTCCCTGCTGCAGGTTATTTCACCGAGTGAGCCGACGGTCCGGACATCTCCGTGGCCGCCTGTGACTCTACAACCACCAGCGTCCCCCGCATCACCGGATGCAATTCGCAATGATACGAGTACCGGCCCGGCGGCAACGGCGCGATGGCAAAACTGTTCTCCGGTGGCACAGCCAGCGACTGAAAGACGCATTGCCCGTCTTCCTTGAGGCACTCGTCGTGCCGAATGCTGTGCGGCGAGGCAGTCGCGTTGGACCACCGGACAGGTATTCCCGCAGACACCACCGCCAATGGCGGCTCGTAGTAGGGAGCCGAAGATTCAAAGAGGATCTCGACGATTCCCGTATCGCCGGGACCGGTTCCTCCGATCACCGGATCCGAACCGATCAGAAATATGCCGGCCAGCAGCGTCAGACTGCGTAGATGTGCGTTCATGGCTGACTCCCTCTCTTGATTGAATCGGTGCAACGGCTGCATCGGCTGGAATAGAGTCTAGCTCTGGAGCAATAAAGTCTCGATATGTGAAGGATTCATTCCCCATAAGGAATGCATAAATATTGCGTTGATGCGATGAATTAGGAGAGAGAGCGGCAAAATAGGATCAGGATGATGCGTCCCCATCCTGGCAAAACCGATATCCGACACCAGGATCGGTAACGATGAAGCTGGGACGGGCGGGAACGAGTTCTATTTTCTTCCGAAGTTGGCCGATAAATACCCGAAGGTACTGCGCCTGATCCAGATAACCCTGCCCCCACACCGCCTGAAGGATCATGCGGTGCGTCAAAACTTTTCCTGCATGCTCGATCAGATATTTCAAGAGATCATATTCCGTCGGCGTCAACTTCACAGGTTGGTCGTCCAACAGAACTTCCCGTCGATCGAAATTCACACACATCCTGCCGGCGATGAATACCGGTCTTGCACTATGTGCGCCCGCAGCCCGTCTGAGCACCGACCGGATCCGGGCCAGCAGTTCTTCGGTCCCGAACGGTTTCGTCATGTAGTCGTCGGCACCGGACTCGAGGGCTTCAACCTTTTTGGACTCATCGCCGATCGCAGACAGCACGATAATCGGCACGGTTGCCGACGAGCGGATGCGCCGTGTCACCTCGACTCCGCCGATGTCGGGCAGGAGCAGATCCACGATCACTACGTCGGGTCGTCGGTAGGTGAAAGACCGCAGGGCTTCCTCGCCGCTCACGGCCGTCTCGACCGCATATCCCCTATTCTCCAAATTGACCTGCAATGACCGACGGATTTGAGGTTCGTCATCCACGACCAGAATGCGCGCCCCCTGCGCCATAAGATCTCCTATCGCATCAGGTCTCTGTCGATCCCGACGGTCCTCGAAGCGGATCCCTCGAAGTCGTCAGGGTAAACATGATCGTCGTCCCCTCAGCCGGCACGGATGTCGCCACAATTCGACCACCGTGAGCTTCCACGATAGCTTTGCAAATGGCCAGCCCCAAGCCGGTTCCTGGAATCCCGCCGTTCCTTGCGGACTGCGCGCGATAGAAACGTTCGAAGATCCTGGACAATTCGTCTGCCGGGATGCCCGCTCCGGTATCGGAAACCGATACTTCTATCGTATCCCCCGCAACAGCCGCCGCCAATCGAACCGAGGAGGAAGGAGCAGAAAATTTCACCGCGTTCTCGAGCAAATTGATGAGCACCTGCTGAATCTGCATCCCGTCGACGTATACGGGCGGAATATCGCTCGCCAGTTCGATCTTCAATACCCTCCCTTCCAGCACCGGGGCAGCCACCCGGATGGCCCCCTCAGCCAATTCGTCCAGCACGTGCCATTCGCGGCGGGACGGCAGCCCCCCGGATTCCAGCCTGGACATGTCGAGCAGATTGCCGACGAAGCGATTCAGATGATCCAACTGCTTGTCCATGCTGCGAACAAATTCTTGTCGCACGGGGGATGACTGTGCGCCGGGATCATCGCGAAGGCTGAACAACATCGATTTGATCGCCGTTAATGGCGTCCGCAGTTCATGGGACACCGACGAGAGCAGCGCCGACTTCATCGCGTCGCTCTGGCGCAAGGCTTCCACGATGGCTCTTTCGCTTCGTTGTAGCGCCTTCTCCGTCTCGATAAATCGCCAGATCAGTAGAGACGTCACCGTCACCACCAGTAAGACTGTCCACGTCTCCCATTGAATCAATCGTCGGGAACGTGCCTCGGAGTAACGCGTCAGCAGTTCGACCGCCGCATTGGCCGTTTCCAAAAGCACGGCATTGTCAGCGAGCAACTCGTCTCGTGCGGCCGCCCGTTCGGGCGAAGCCGTTTGAGTCCGGAAATATCGATCCGCCTTGGCTTCGAAGGACTCCAGCAGCCGGCGTTGGTCCAGGAGTCGCTCACGAATCTCGGCAGTCGGCGCGCCGCTCAAGATGACAGCTTGCCGGTCACTGCGCACGATCACCGTCCCCCCGTTCAGCAGCGTATCCAGTCGCTCCCCAAGAGTTCGACGCGTTTGATCATAGGTCGACGGAAGTTCCTGTGCCGAGAGCAGGAGTTCCTTCATGTGCCGTTCGAGCAGCATCCGCTGACGGCCGGCCAAGTCGATCAACAATGCATCGGAATCGAGGCTCTGCAGGAACGTCATCGTCAGCGGGACAAAAGCGAGCAGCGTAATAACCAATAACCCGAAGATGCCGGCGACGGTCCATTTGGCGGGGCGCGCGTAGTCAGCCGGAGCAAGCACGATATCGGCCATCCCGACCTCCAGATTGCCTATTGTAGCAGCGATATGAACCGGTTCACCACGCCCGCGCTGAATCCTGCATCAGGATCGATCCTGCGTGATGCCACAGATGAAGAGGAGTATACTTGAGAGCAGGAGGGCACTGTGCACCACGTGCTTGTCCTGGGCGCCGGCAAAATCGGATCGTTGATTACCTGTCTGCTGGCGGGACGTGACGATTATACGCTCTCCCTCGGAGACGTCACCCTAGACAGCCCAAAACGTCTCGTGGAAGACCTGGAACTTCCGCGGGTGACTCCGTACCTTCTCGACGCGCGGCATCCGGATAGTATCGGCGCATTTCTAAAGACGCATCCCGTGGATGCGGTGGTGTCCAGTCTTCCCTACTTTTGCAATCCACTCATCGCCGGACTCGCTCGCACCCATGACGTACATTACTTTGACCTCACCGAAGACGTCGAGGTCACTTGCCAAGTCAAGAGTCTCAGTGCGGGAGCGACTCGCGCCTTCGTGCCGCAATGCGGACTGGCCCCCGGCTTCATCAGCATCGTGGCGCACGACCTGATGACCCATTTCGAGAGTCTGGACACGGTCAAGATGCGAGTGGGAGCGCTGCCCGTTCATCCCAGCAATGCGCTCAAATATTCCCTCACCTGGTCCACCGACGGGTTGATCAACGAATATGGCAATCTCTGCTATGGCATCGAGCAGGGCGAGCGCATACCGCTTCAGCCCTTGGAAGGTTATGAGACCATCGAACTCGACGGTTTGCTGTACGAAGCGTTCAATACTTCCGGAGGGTTGGGCATGCTGGCCGACTCCTATGCCGGAAGGGTCCGCACTATGAACTACAAAACCCTCCGTTATCCTGGTCACTGCGAAAAGATCCATCTCTTGATGAAGGATCTCAAGTTGAATGAGGACCGCGACACTCTGAAACGCATACTTGAGCGGGCAATACCCCAGACCCTGCAGGATGTCGTCCTCATCTATGCTTCGGTGACAGGCACCAGGGAGGGCGGATTTTTTGAGGAGAACTACGTGAAGAAGGTCTATCCGCAATGCATCGTGGGGAGACCCTGGTCAGCCATTCAGGTCACCACGGCCTCAAGCGTCTGCTGCGTCGTCGATCTTGTCCTGCAACACCCCGATTCCTATGCGGGATTCGTGACACAGGAAACATTCGGCCTGCAGGACTTCCTCGCCAATGACTTCGGAGCCTGCTTCCGGTGAGTAATGCGCAAGACATACTGAGAGAACTGGGCATTCAGGGCACCAATGCCGGCGGCAGCACTGGAAGCGGCCGCTGGTGCGGCCCGGGCAATGCGCCGCTGCTTCAATCGATCAATCCCGCCACCGGAGATCCCATTGCCGGCATTCATCCCTGCAGGCTCCCCGACTATGAACGCATTCTCAAGGATTCCCTGGAAGCCTTTCAGCGGTGGCGGCTGGTGCCGGCTCCCAAACGCGGCGAGGTGGTCCGACAGATTGGCCAGATGCTGCGGGACAAAAAAGACCCGCTGGGTACCCTCGTCTCGTTGGAAACGGGAAAGATCAAGGCGGAAGGCGAGGGCGAAGTCCAGGAGATGATCGACATGGCCGACCTCGCCGTCGGACAGTCGCGTATGCTCTACGGCGCAACGATGCCGTCCGAGCGCCCGGCTCATCGACTGTCCGAGCAATGGCACCCGCTGGGGCCGGTCGGCGTCATTACCGCGTTCAATTTTCCCGTCGCCGTTTGGGCGTGGAATGCGTTTCTGGCAGCCATCGCCGGGGATACGATCGTCTGGAAACCCTCCCCGAAAGCGCCGCTGTGCGCCATCGCCGTACAGCACATCTGCAACCGGGTCATGGAACAACAGGGCTTGTCGGGCATCTTTTCACTGTTCGTCACGGATCAGCAGTCCCTCGCGGAAACGATGGTGCAGGATCGTCGCCTGCCGCTGATTTCTTTCACCGGCTCCGTCACGGTGGGACGGCACGTGGCCTCCCTGGTCGGTCAACGGCTGGGCAGAACCCTGCTGGAACTCAGCGGCAATAATGCCGTCATCGTCGATGAGACGGCCGATCTCGACTTGGCCACGCGTGCGATCGTGTTCGGAGCCGTCGGAACCGCCGGACAACGATGCACCACTACTCGCCGATTATTCGTACATGAGTCGCGAGCGGACGAATTGATCGCCAAGCTCGTCAAGGGCTATGGCCAAATCCCCATCGGCAATCCGCTGGAACCGAACGTGCTGATGGGCCCCGTGATCGATCGGACCGCCGTCGAGGCCTATCGGCAGGCGATCGAGGAGATCAAGACCGAAGGAGGCCAAATCCTTTATGGCGGGAAGGTCCTGCCTCGAGCCGGTCATTTCGTCGAACCCACCATCGTCCGCGCGCACAATCACTGGCCGGTCGTCCAGCGCGAGACTTTCGCACCGATTTTGTACGTCATGTCGTTCCACTCGCTCGATCAGGCCATCGAACTGCAGAACAGTGTCCCTCAAGGATTGTCGTCCGCCATGTTTACGACCAATCTTCGCCATGGCGAACGATTTGTCTCGGCTGCCGGCAGCGATTGCGGGATTGCCAATATCAATATCGGCACATCAGGCGCGGAAATCGGCGGAGCCTTCGGAGGTGAAAAAGAGACCGGAGGCGGCCGGGAAGCGGGATCCGATGCTTGGAAAGCCTATATGCGACGGCAGACCAATACGGTGAACTGGGGCACCGATCTGCCGCTCGCGCAAGGAATCAAGTTCGGCTCGTCGTCCTGAACAAAGAGGTGAGCATGGACCGGAATCTGGAACTGGACCGCCTGCTGGAAAAAATGGTCGCGGCCTACCTCCAGCGCAACGTGGCAGCCGCGACTCTGAAACAGATGTTGGATCGTGTCGGAGTCGGGTTTACGCCGGTCATCGATCATCTCACGCTCCGAACTGCGAACATCGACAAACGAGCCACCCCGTTCGTGGCCCTCGGTTATGCGTACGACGAAACGCTCGAATTCGACGACTGGTATGCCAAGGTCTATAGAAAGGACGGCTATCCGGCACTCTTCGTCGATCAGGCCTATCCCGACGGACGGGGGAAGACCAGCATCATTCCCGGATGGGTCGATCAGTTCGGAGACGAGCATTTCCACCACATTGCCGTGAGGGTCGAAGACATCGAAATCGCGATCGAACGGCTGAAAAGCCAAGGCATCGTCTTCGCCGGGAAAATCGTCGGTGCACAGGGAGAGCAGCTGCGCCAGATTTTTTCGGCGCCTGAAATGGTCGGTGGGCATCCCTTTTCGGTGTTGGAGCTGGCCGAACGCCACCGTGGTTACCGGGGATTTCTGCCGCCCCAGGCGGACAGCTTGATGAAATCGTCCACCGGACGCTAACCGTGCGTGCGCTCAGCTTCGCGAGCGACGCACCGGCAGAAACCACTTGGGCTTCATCCGGCCGAAATCCCTTCGGACGTGCGTCTTCAATCCTCTCTTGGAATCCAGCACGTAGGTTCCGTGTTCATCCGCCACGTAGACAGTCCAATGCCAGGAGGGGTGTCCGTCCTGAAGGCGCCATTTAATGGCCAGCAGCGCACAGGGAGGCAAAGCATTCCATGAGCGAAACGGCTGGGGAGACCGACCCGAACGCATTCCGAACCGGGAAAGCAGGCGACGGACGTGACCATGATCCGACCACAGGCGGGGATCGGCGGCGACGATGCCGGCGGAGCCGGCTACCCGTTTCGCCCGCCCATAGGATACCCCTGCGATCGCCGCCACGGCGGCAATCCCGCATCCGGTCGGCTCCTCTTGCATCACCGGTTTCACGACAGGTCGACCTTGAGCTTTCTTCCCCCTGACAGCTGAAATCCCCGGCTCGTATAGAATTTCATCGTCCGGTCAAACTGCGGCAGCGGAGGCGTGGTCACTTCGAGCCTGGTCCATCTCCTTGCTTCGCCATAGCGTTTGACCTCGCTCAGGAGCTCCGCGCCTATTCCCCGTGAACGATAGCCCGCGCGCACATAGAATTCAGGGATCGTTCCGAACCGTCCTCCCGCATAAAGTCCGTAGCTCTCATAAACAGTCACAAATCCCATCGGGTGACCGACCTCGGAACTCCGCGCCAGGAAGATCGCATAGGACCGGTCAGCCAACCACTCTCGTGTGCGAAGTTCCGTCCCCGCTCGATCGAATTCAAACACGGCCTCGCCGATCGTGGACATGATTTCACTCAGCAATTCGCCCACCATCTTGGCGACGTCTGCCGCATCAGCCTGATCTGCTCGCACAATAGATGCGTTCAACGGCATAGGGATCGCTGTCCGTCAGTCGGCCCCTACCCTAACGATACTTCCGACGAGGAGCAAGGTCGATTCAACAGGCCACCCGGCGGACTCTTTCAGCGCCGCAGTCGAGGATGGACGAGTGGAAATAGAAGCGCGCAGGAGGGAGGTCAGGAAGCGGGGTCGGTCAACCGACCAACGGTTTCGAGCAGACGGGGAACCGCGACGGGTTTGCTCAGCGTTTCATGCGCACCAAAGAATCGGGCCACATTACAGTGATCGGTATCGTGAGCGCCACTGGAGACGGCGACGACCTTGACCCGAGGGAATTTTTGATGAAGCATCCAGGTGAGTTCGAGAATGTCCATGTCCGGCATCAGGATATCCGTGATGACCAGATCGACCGCATGCCGCTGGAGATGAGCCAGCCCTTCCCGTGCTGAGGAGACCTCATTGACGGCATACCCGGCTCCTTCCAACGTCCGCCGGAAAAACTGTCTGGTCGCGGCTTCATCGTCGATCAGAAGAATGTCAGCCAAAGTGCCGTTCCTCACCTTGGCCGTTGTATCAAAAATGGAGTCTGACTGATACTGGCGGAGACGCCAGGTACCAGGATGGAGGGTAAAAACACTAACGATTTCCGATGGATTCGATTTCTCTGAGATCCGGATCCGTGAGCGTAAAATTCCGGCAGGCCAGGTCTTCCGCCATGTGTTGAAGGTTAGTCGTACCCGTCAGCGGCAACATCCCGATCTGCATGGCAAATCGAAATATCAACTGAGCCAATCCCATGCCGTAACGCCCGGCCATCGCCCTGATGTCAGGATCGATAGAAACCTCACGATTGGCCGTCAGGAGGGAAAAGCCTTGGTAGACGATATCCTGAGCCTGACAAATCTCCCGCACGCCCTTGTCCCAACCGAAGGCCGCATAGCAGCGGTTTTGTACCACCATCGGCTTGACCTTGGCTCGCTCGCATAGAAGAGCCAGTTGCTCGGACGTCACGTTGCTGATTCCGATCATTTTGACCTTCCCGGCTTCGTAGAGCCGCTCGAAAGCCGCCCAGACCTCCCAATCCTCCGGCCCCAGTCCTCGCCTCCCGTAGGGTCCGTGCAGAACATACGAATCCACGTAGTCGGTGCGCAGGTGCTGAAGCGAACTTTCAAATGATTGCTCCACTTGGACACTCACGGCGGCGCGCGGATCATAAGGGGTACGATGGTCCTGACCGTTGAGCGGCGTGAACTTTGTCTGGACGAACAGGCCTTCGCGAGACACGCCTTGCTCGGCTAACAGACCCAGCGCCTCTCCTACCCGCGCTTCCTCATAGTGAATGAGCTGATTGGCCGTATCGATTGCCCGGAAACCGGCTTGCACCGCCGTCACGACAAGCTGCGTGGTGGCCTCCTTCTTCCACGCAGTGCCATACATGAACGAAGGCAGGCGTATGCCGTTGTGCGCAATAACCGTGTCTTCAGAATTCTCCATCATGACAGCGCTCGGTGCCGCATTGCGGCGTCAGGGAGTGGCGAGTACGTCCTTCCATATCGCAGCGAGTTCACGCAATGCGCCCGCACCGTCGCCCGCCAAGGCGGAGCCGTGCATCGCTGCCAATGTCTTGGGGTTGAGCTCGGCCAACCGGTAGAGCGTCGGTTCCGTCAATGTCGAGTACGGAATATAGTTTGCCAGAGGTCCCTGCTGATACTCGACCAGTACTTTTCGGCACCGCTCAAGTACTTCCACGCCGGCCACCGGTTCCACGTTGCCGCTTTGATGGAAAAGGTCGGAGCAAAACAGGGTACGATTGACTTCCTCGAACAGGAGGCCGGCCTCCCAACAATGTGGGACATGAGGCGTACTGAGGAAGCGGAATCGGTATTTTCCGGTGCTGAGCACCTCTCCATCGCTCATACCTCTCGCCGGTCTGACGGCGAGGCAGTCGTCGACGCTGACCAGCTTGCCGACCATGCTGCACACAGCGGTTGCCTCGGAGGCGATTCCTTGCCACTCCGGCAACGTCCCGCACTCATCCGCTTCGAAATGACTGAAGCCAATCCAACGAAGAGCAGCCGGGTCGATGAGCGAGGCGACAGCCTCTTTCACCATGGGGAATAAGGCCCGAGGCCCCGTATGAAACAATAGCGGTTCCTCGTCCCGAACCAGAAATTGGCTGAACTGCAGGTCGAACGCCTCAATGAACGTCGTAAGCCGGAACACATCCGGAGCGATTTCCGTCACCTGAGCCATGGTTCCCTCCCGACAAGATATCCGTCAGCCGGTTCTTTCAATGCTCTGGGAAACGGTCGACGATTCCACCTCGCGGATCATCATCCGTTGGAACGTGAAGAACCGATGAATTCCGATGCCCAGGCACATGACTCCCGCGGCCAGAGAGACGCCACCAAGAACGTGGATGGCGGGTTGATCGGGCCACCACACGGCGGGAATACCCGCGATAAAAAACCCGAGCGCGGTTCTGATATACGCCAGGAGCGTCCGCTCATTGGCCAAGACCGTTCGCTGCCATGCCAGCCGGTCCCGCACTTGCGTCTCGGTTCCACCAGCCATTCCCCCTCCGACCCACCAAAGTCGCCGCCGCCTTCCTCCGCCCGCGCTCACCCCATCTCCCGCAAAATGTGTTCGGGATTGCGATCCCGACCGATGGATTTCATGAGAGTATCGCCGAACAGAACGACCACTCGATCGCGTTGGTCCTTTACCATCATGGAGGCGGACGGAGCCTTGAATGTCGCCGGATCACCCTCCAGCCAAGCGCTGCACGTGTAGGGCAACTGGTCGAGAATGGTTTCCACCCGGTATTCGTGTCTGAGCCGGTATTGTAAAACGTCGAACTGGAGACGGCCCACCGCGGCCACGAGTTGATCCCCTTCGTTGAGACTTCGCATGATCTGAACGGTCCCCTCTTGGGCCATCTGGGTCATACCTTTGTCGAAGGTCTTGCGTTTGCCGACGTCGGTCGGACGAATGCGGGCGAAGATTTCCGGTTGGAACTGCGGCAATGTCTTGAAATTGAATCCTCCGGACGTCGAAATGGTGTCGCCGATCGCGAAGATTCCAGGGTTGATGATGCCGATGATGTCGCCAGGGAAGGCCTCCTCGACCGTGCTGCGCTCCTGCGCCACCATGCTGTGGGGACGAGAGAGCCGGATCTCACGGTTCAGACGATGATGCTTGACCACCATGTCGCGCTCGAACCGACCGGAGCAAATGCGGAGAAAGGCCGTACTATCACGATGTTTCGGGTTCATGTTCGCCTGAAGCTTGAAGACATACGCGCTGAACGGGGCCTCAATCGGATCGACCGATATTTCGCCACCGCCGTCCAGGTCCGCCGGTCGCGCTCCCGGAGCGGGAGCCAGATCCACGAACGCATCCAAGAAGCTCTCGATCCCAAAATTCGTCAGCGCCGACGCAAAGAATACCGGCGTCACTAAGCCCTTAAGGAACCGCTCGCGGGAAAACTGGTTGCCGGCGATGTCCAGCAATTCCAAGTCATGCTCCACTTGCATCAGCGTCTCTTCGGAGACCCGGCCGCTCGCCCCCAAGTCTGCGAGCCCCAACTCGCTGACCGTCACCTTGGTGGCTCCCCCGTGCGCCGTTCTGCCGAACAATTGTATCCGGCTGTCTTCACGATTCACGATCCCGACGAAATCACTTCCGGATCCGATCGGCCAATTCACCGCGCTAGCTTGAATATCCAATGCCTGCTCCACCTCCGTCATCAGATCGAGCGGTTGACGGCCCGGTAAGTCCATCTTGTTGACGAGGGTCAGGACCGGAATGTTCCGCATGCGGCAGACCGCGAACAATTTCCTGGTTTGCGCTTCGACGCCCTTGGCCGCATCAATGACCATGATGGCGCTATCCGCGGCCGTGAGCGTGCGATATGTATCTTCGGAAAAATCCTGGTGTCCGGGCGTGTCCAGGAGATTGATGACCGCCTCCTTGTAAGGGAATTGCATGGCCGAGGCGGTGATCGAAATACCGCGTTCCTGCTCCATTCCCATCCAATCCGACGCGGTGACCTTCCCGCCTTTGCGGCCGCGTACCATCCCCGCCGTGCGGATCAACCCCGAATACAGCAGGAGCTTCTCCGTCAGCGTCGTTTTTCCCGCATCGGGATGGCTGATGATTGCGAAGGTCCGCCGTTGCGAGGTCGCGGCGGCCAAGACATGTTGAAGCGTCGATTCCATAGGTATGAATTGGATCGGCAGCATACCACACTGGCGGGGTTACTGCTCCAGGAAGGCGCGGATCATCGGCTCCTTTTGCATGACCACTTTTCTCGCGGCAGTGACCACCAAGTCGCGTTCACAGGGTGAGTCCAGCCACAATCTGGTGACGATCTTCCCCAGTCGTTCCACCACTGCGCGCGACGTCGTCAATGTCGGGTCTTCTTTCCGACAGCTCTCGGGGAGATCGCTCAGATCATCGCTCCACTGCGCGTCGGTATGACGGACCCTGACGAGCAACAGCTTTTCGACGCCAGGCAACAATCCTTCGCGCTGGGCGCTGTTCAGGAACAAAGCCCGGTAGGCGGCAACGCGTTCTTCCATGATCGTGGGAATACGTGAATAGTCGTAACTGAACAGGGAGAAACCTTCCCCAAAACTATTCAACCGCTCCCCGCCCACGTCGAATGGGAACGAACTGTCCAGCGCGATGATGAGTCCCCTGCGTATTTTTCCAGCCCGAATCTTCTTCAGAAAGACCATCGCCAGGGATTCGATCCCGGTGTTGTCCGAGAGGCCTCCGTCCCCCGCATGCCAATACAGATCCTGACCCTCTATCCGAAAGGTAATCGGTCCGATGAGCGGTGGGAAGGACATCGACGCGGCCACCGCCGTCGCCACCTGAATCTGGCAATGATCGAGTTCCAAGTCCTGGGGAGTGACCGATATGAGTGACTCCCACCGTGCCTTGAGGGCATCGCTCACCAATGGAGACTCGCGTTGGCTGTCCTCCGGCAACGCCAACGAATGGAACAGGTCATAGCGGGAATACTCCGCCGGCAGCGTGGATAGAGTGAACCGTCGTCCACTGTTATAGAGCGTCGTGTTCAGAATGAGGTACGGGACGTCCCCCTGGACTTGCCGATGCATGAGATCTTGAAACGTGGCGTCTCCCAAATAGTCCTCCCGGAGGATTTCACCCAGGGATTTGGCGGCCCATGCCGGATTGAACCACCTCAAACGGAAAATCTGGCGGCGAAGGAGCGGCCCCTCGAAATCCAGGCTCATGATCTTTTCAAATTGAGTAAAGAACTGCTGGTACTCCGGGGACAATTCGCCGTCGGGAGCCAGAATGGGAAGATCGCGCGGCGGTTTCTTCAACGTGTAGTATGCGGAAGCTAGGCTGCCGCCGGAGACACTGGATACATAGGAAATGTGCTTCAGAAGCGATTGCCGATCGGAACCTACGCGCAATTTCGCCAAGGCTTCCATGCCGCCGGCTGCAAACAGAGCGGCGCGACTTCCTCCCCCCGATACGGCCAGGCCGACCAATTGCTCCGTATCGGCCGGAGCCGACAAACAGGAACTCGCCGTGAGGCTCCTTGGGGCCGTGTAGACGGGTGAGCCGAAGCATCCGCCCGCAAGCGAGGCTACCGCCACACACAGTACCGCCGAAAACCTTCTGGTCATCGTAGCCTATTGTCCGCCGTGAAATCCTGCCTGCTTCCACGCTTCATATACGATCACCGCTACCGCATTCGAGAGGTTGAGGCTGCGACTGTCCGGCATCATGGGCAAACGAAGCCGCTGGGATTCGCCCACGCTCTCCAACACAGGTTCCGGCAGTCCCCTGGTTTCCGCTCCGAACAGGAACGCATCGCCCTCGACATACTTCACGGCATCATACCGTTGCCGCCCCTTCGTCGTGATAGCGAACAGGCGTCGACCTTCGAAACGTGCTCGACACTCCGTCCAATTAGCATGAACGCTGATCGATGCCCATTCATGGTAATCCAACCCCGCCCGTCTCAGTTGCCTGTCCTCGAGCGAGAATCCCAACGGCTCGACCAAATGAAGCCGTGCGCCAGTATTGGCACACAGCCTGATGATGTTGCCGGTGTTCGGGGGAATTTCCGGCTCATAGAGGATCACGTCAAACATGCTCGTGCCTTTCTGGCAATGGACACCAACCGGACATCAAGGAATTGTGGCTAGGGTATGCGACCCCCGCGGGCCAGGGCCATTCCGAGTGCCTCCTGCTCTTCCACACCGTCATGCTGCAGCGTGAGGAACATGCTGTCCCCGAATCCGCCAGTTGGAAAGATCAGGGGTCATGTTGATGACACACGATGAGCGGTACCGGACGAGCACCCAACTATCATGTTCCCCAGTTCATGACGCTTGCCGTCGCTCTGCTTCTCCTGCTCTCGGACGCCACGATATCCGGGGTCATGGCCGCGGACGAGGAGCCGACTCCCCTGGCCGGCGAGCCCTTCCACACCGAAGTGCTGGGCGAACCGGTCAAGGTGCCGCCGCGGGATCGTAAAAAGGTCACTGCGGCGAGCTTCGGCATATCCGTCCTGCCGGAGGGCCCGAAGTTCTACCAGGTTTTGCCGTTCGGCGCCATGTATCTATGGCGCAATTCCGACGACATGAAGCAGCGGTTCAGGGCAACCCTTTCCGGCCCGGTCAATGACATGACCATGAACGTCGGGTCCCATTCATCCAGCGGGTGGGAACTGCGACTCACGTTCCAAAACATGATCATCCCCGTGGGGCGCTCCGAGTATGTCGAAGCGCAGATCATCCGAGATGTCGAGGTGGAGTGGAACTATGTCTTCGGTGGAATCGGTTTGGCCTATCGAAAGCTTCTGGACCCGGGCCACCAGGACAATGCCTTTGAAGTTTCGCTGACATATGAGCCCGGCTACCGATGGTTCAAAGGAACCTCGAAAACCTCGTCGAACTTCATCGTACCGACCGACACCTATGAGGGCCGCGTCCATGCCAGGCTTCGTAATGATGCGTTGGAACGCAACCTCATGGAACTCCCTCATCGTGGCTACTCATTCGGCGGTGATTTCTATTACGGAAACCGGGCGCACTGGAACGATTGGGGCGGAGGACTGTTCGGTGTTTCGAGCGGACAGCAGGGAAAACAATACCTCATGGGCAGTGTGTTTGCGGTCAGCGCCACCCCCGTCCCGTTCATCGACAGTGAAAAACACCGCCTCATCGGCTCAGTCTATGGCGGAATCGGACAACATCTCGACCGTTTTTCCACCTTCCGCCTTCCCGGCAGGCCAACCGGCTATGAGTGGGAGGCGATTGCCTTGCCCATGCTTCCCAGTGTGGCGTTCAACGAGTTGTTTCCAACCCGCTACGGCATCGCTCACCTGGAATATCGGTACGAACCCATCTTTTTCATATATCCCTATGTCCGGGGATCATGGGGAATCGTCGAGCAGCCTCGCTTCAACCCGGACGGCACCGTCCGCAACATCATGGGATCGATGCCGGCGGTGGGAGGAGGTGTGGTCAGCGGTGCACCCTGGAGTTCTCAGATCGAGATCAACTATAGCTACAACTTCGGCATCTTTCGAGACCAGGGAAACGGTCAGTCCGCGCAAGGACGCAACGGATTCTTCATCTTCTGGTCCAAAGAACTCTCGTAGGGATCCAACGGTCGATACCGGCCGAATCCTTCCGATTGGTCGTGCCTCTCACTGCTCCAAGAAGGTTTCCGCAGAGCCAACCGGCGCGCCTCATCTGGTTTCGGTTGCCGCGGCTTCTTGCTATCATGAATCAAATGGACCGTAATCCGACTGAAATTTGCCCCTTACCCGCCGGCAACTCCGGCATTGCACACCAGCCGTTGCCCCGCCGCGCGATCGAAGCATCCTTCGTGATGGGATTGCTCGCCACGATGTGGACTTTCCCCGCCTGGGGGGAGCAACCCCGGACTCCCCCCGAGACGGGTATCATCGAACAAGCGCACGTCATATGGGAAAGTGGAGCCGTCGAACCGGCGCTGGATATCGTGGAACAAGGCATTCAGGATCATCCGGAAGCCATTACGCTTCAAAAACTTCGCGGGGATATCCTCGCGACTTCTCGCGGACCGCAAGAAGCCATTGAAGCGTATGATGCCGTTCTCGCAAGCGCACCGCATGCCCTCGACGTCAGATGGGCGAAGTGGGGGGTACTGGTACGATCCGGCCAAAGCGAAGCTGCCATCCAAGAATTGCAGTTCATCGCGGAAGACGACCCGCAGAACCCCTTGGTGCATTTGCGCCTCGCGCAAGAGCTCAGAAAGCTCGATCGGCTCGAAGAATCTCTGACCTCGTATCAGAAAGCCGTTGCGCTTGTCCCCTCGCTGCTCAGCTGGCGGCTGGCCTTGGCCCGGGCGCGTTTCGACCTCTTGGACTATCCGGGCGCCGAAGCCGACGTGCAGTATGTGTTGGAACGGATTCCCGCGGGATCCTCTTTGGAGCCCCCGGCCAAGACTCTGCTCTCCATTATCCACGGGACATCACAAGAGCGTGGCAGACGATACGACCCGGCGCTGGCCCCGAAGGAGATCGCCCCGGAACGCCAGAAGCAATGGGCGATGATTCGGGCTGACGCCTGGAGATTATACGTCGACGGCCACTACGCAGAAGCTGAACCGATCTATCGTCAACTTCTGACGCTCAACCCCAACGATCCTTCAGCCACCCATCAATTGGGACTCACCCTGATGCATCTCGGCCGATGTCGGGACGCGCTGACCGTCTTCGGTACGATGTTTAATTTGGACCCGAGCAACGAGGACTATGCCGATACGGTCTACCGCATGGGGCAATGCATGGTCGAGCTCGAACAATGGGAGGAAGCCTTCGCCCATTTTCAAACCTTGTACGATGCGGCCGTCGAATCCGAAGAGAACAACAAGGGCGCCGAACTCCCGCCCGACATGCGTGTGCTGGACAAGAACAAGATCAACCGGTGGCTCGACAAAGTACGTCCTCACGTTCCCGAATTGGCGCGGCAGCAGGTCGAGGAGGCGGTCGCTCATCGCCGTGCCCGTAAAGAGGCCCCACCCGGTCCATCCGAGGAGGAACTCTATACGAAGGTCATCGAACGGGCGAAACCGATCAAACCCTTGGAGATTCATGCCTCGCTGGTCGGTCGCGATGCGGATTTTAGCTGGTTCCGATTCGTCATACCGGCCGGGAAAGTCATGCGGGATGATTTTCCGACCGGGGCGCACGAATTTATCCCTTTGAATCCAGGAGACAGCTTCCTCGCCGTACAACAGGACATTTATCTGGTGTTCGGACTGGTATCCGCTTCATACGATGCAATCCCGCTGGCCGCACGATGCTTTATCGAAACATCCGAAATGACGAGTGAACAGCGGGCGATTACGCAAGACCGTGTCATGATGGCCATGAACGATCAGTCAGGCTACTTCAGGCTGCCGTCTCCGGCGTCCGGCTGGATGCCGGGACTGTACCGTTGCGGCCTGTTCGAAGGCGAACATACGTCGGCCGACACGCAGGTGGATGAGGTTCGGTTTCGGATCCTGCAGCCGTTGCAAATTTCACAGCCTGTCGAGCCGCTTCTCCGCAAATCGAACCAGCCTGGTTAATCACGGTCTGCCAGCCGTTCTCGCGACTCGAGAAGGCCGAGAGCCAGGCCACGTAACTCACACCGACTGGCAACGCTCATCTCAAGGCGCCGCCGACGCATCGCACGGCACGCTCGACAGCTGATCCTCGACTTATTCTGCTGGAGTTCATGAGTCAGACCGAGAGGAGAAACCGCACGGATGGGCCGACGGCACGCCCATCGGCAATACAGTGGAGCGATCTCGTACGTCTGACGAAGAATAATTCGAGACGGTTAGAATCGCGTCCCGCCGAGTTCCGGGGTATTGGGCGGAACGGACTGGGTAGCCGGGGGAAATGCCGGCGGATGAATCGGCAACGTAATGACGAAGGTGGTTCCCAGCCCCTCTCGACTCCCGACCGAAATGTGACCGCCGTGCGCATCGACCACGTCCTTTACGATCTTGGTGCCGAGTCCGGTTCCACCCGCCTTCCTGCTGATCACCCGGCCGGTGAAGAGCGTTTGCCTCACCTCTTCGGGCATCCCCTTCCCAGTGTCCTCAACCATGAGCACGATCGACTGAGTCCCGGAATCATGGCGTCCGCGGATGGTGATCGATCCGGAGGGAAGAACCTCCGGAACGGCATTGTGCACTAGATTGTAGAGCAACGAGTATAATCGGTTGGCGTCACCGATGATCGTCGGCAATGACTCGAGATCCTCGAGCCGAAGCGTAATTTGCTTCTGCTGAACCAACACCCGCAGTGTTTTCGCGACGCCGTCGGCAATCTTTCCAATGTGGCAGGGCTCGAGCCGTTGCGGCGCACTCGCAACCGCGACGTAGTCGGCGATTTCCTTCATGCGATCTTGGATCCGCCTGGAGGTGTTTCGCAGAAGCTGGAGTACTTCTTCGCACGTCTGATGGTGGCCGTCCAAGCGGATCGACGTGTGTTCCGGAAGCGACTTGAACAGGTCGTCGATCTCCTCCGCGAGCAAATCGGTGCCCGTGACCATCGGCATCAAGAGATTCTTCACATCATGGCTGATCTCTCCCAGCAGTTGCGTCATGTCACCGGCCTGCTCTCGACGCTCCAGCGCCAAGGCGAGAACGGAATCGATCTGTCCCGGCTCGAATGGCTTGGTGACAAAATCGACCGCGCCCTCCTTCATGGCCTCGACGGCTCGTTGAATGCTGCCGTATGCGGTCAGCATCACAACCGGAAGTGTCGGCCATCGCTTCTTGATTCGCTTCAGCGCGTCCATCCCGCTCAACTTGGGCATGGTAATGTCCAGGAATACGACATCCACCAACGCGGATTCCACCGCCGTCACCGCCGCCTGCCCGTCACCAGCGGTGATCACTTCATGCCCCATCCAGCGGAACCGCTCGGCCAGGCTCAACAGGATATCCGGTTCATCATCCGCTACCAGGATTCGAACGGGCATCGTCTCTCTTCACCTCCTTCACAACTAAAACACAGATGTGTGCCGCGGTCTCCGGACTTATTCTGGTTTTGAGGGATACAGCAAGACGCACGCCACGATCAGACAAGTCGATATCTCAAGCGCTTAGAGGGAGGTGAAAGAGAGAACGAGGCATTGATGAATCCGATCAGACTCGGGCGGAATCACTTTCGATCCAGCCATGGTCTGCATGAAACCGAGCAGAGACTCAGGCTCTTGAACCCGAGGTCATCCCGGAGAACGCGTTCGGCATGAGCGGCTTTACGCGTCGCCCGCTACTGTTTTCCGAATAGGGTGGTCTTGAATGGCCGGAACTGCATCGATTCCACATCCAGGAGATCGTATCGCCGCTTGATTACGGCCTTGTACTGGTCAAATGTCCCTGGATCGTCTGGGTAATCACGCCAAAACGATGGCTCGCCATTGCACGATAATCCAAAATGTCCGATGTAGACGAGTTCGCCCTGCTTGACATCGAACGTGCCACCGATCACCGCCCCGTTTTTCATGAGAGCGCTAGGACCCACGGTCCCGATCTTCACGTTGAACGTCGAAGCGGCTACCTCAATCGCATAATGCGTCAATGCATAGATCCCTGGTTCGATCGCCAACAGGTAGTTTACCGGCTCCGACTCTTTGAAATAGGGAGAACCTTCGATGAAAACATCCGGAACATCCCCGTCCACCACCGCCTGTAACGGGATCCGGTCGAATCCGAAACCTCGTAATTGCGCATAGCGATACGATCCGCACTTTAAGGCTCGTCCCCAGTTCACCGAGAGCACCACCGCTCCCTTGCGAGGATCCTGTGGATATGAACCCACCGGAACAGCCTGCTTTGGTTTCGGAAGAAGCGCCGGCGACGTACAGGCTGCCAAGAGCGCAATGACCGTGAGAGCGATCGCACGTCGAATCATCCGTCCTCCCTAAAATGAACGTTCCAAGACAACCGCATGGACGGGTGATTGTACCCTAGTGGGCGAAGCGGGTCGCGCTAAGGAAACAGCAGCCAAAGCACGAAGAGGACATCTCCAGATATCAGACGAACGCCTCTTGTTAGGGAAAATCTCCAGACACTCAGGAATTTTTCCCTAAATACCGTTCTTCCAATACTTCATCATTTTAATTCTGTACTGATCATAAGTATATGTTATGCATGCATTTTCATGGCAAGAATCATGTTGGCACCAATGGCATATTCCCTGCGTATGGTTGCAGCATGCCCCCTACTCCATCGCTCTTGTTGATCGACGATAGTTCGGGTGAACGCGAGCTGTTTCGTGAAGCGTTGCTCCGAACCGAACTCGAGGTCATGCTTTTCGCCGAACAGGACGCAGAGGCCGCCCTTCGCTTCCTCCTACATCGTGCAAGTCTCGGGGTTCCCCCTTCCGTCGTTCTGCTGGATTGGCATCTTCGCCGCTGGGGCGGCCAGGAGTTCTTGCGGCAGCTTCGGGCGCATCCCAGCATCGCGACGACCCCGGTCGTCGTACTCAGCACCTCGGACTCCGTCGTCGATGTCTCCGCAGCCTACGCGAACGGTGCAAACGCGTATGTCGTCAAGCCCAACACATTCGACGAACTGGTCCGATGCATCCACACCATGTGCCGGTTCTGGGTCAGCTGCAACGTATCGCCGCGCCTGGTTGAAGAAAGCCGATGCTGACCCGCGCCGCCCTCAAGAACCCCTACGCGGTTTTCGCCGTCTGCATGATTGCGCTCGTGCTTGGCGCGGTTTCCTACAAGAAGATGCGCGTGGACATCTTCCCCGAGATCAAGATTCCGACTATTCTCGTGACCACCTTCTATCGGGGCATGAGCCCCAGCGAGATGGAAGGCGCCATCACCCTTCGCATGGAGCAACGGTTCGTCGAGGCCAGTTACGTCGAACACATCGAGTCTCAGTCGCTGGCCGGCATGAGCTACATCAAGGTCTTCTTCCAGCCGGAGTACGGCATCGATGCGGCCCAATCGGAGCTCACGAGCCTCGCATACAGCATCATCAGATTGCTGCCACCCGGAGTGTATCCGCCTTCCGTATACAAATTCGGCGTTGCCAGCTTGCCGATTGGACTCTTATCCATCAGCAGCGAGAATCTCGGGCCGAAGGAGATCCGCGATCTGGCGTATTTCACGGTGCGAAATCAAATCGCCAATATTCCGGGCATCTCCTTCGGACCGCCGCTGGGGGGCAAAGTCCGACAGATCACCATATTCATGGATCAGCAGCGAATGCTGGCGAGAGGAGTATCGCCCTCCGATGTGGTGAAAGCGGTCAACGCCCAAAGCGCGATCATCCCGGCCGGCGACATCAAGATCGGCGACCTGGACTATTACGTCTACAGCAACAGCCTCGTGGACGTGGTGGAGAAAATCAACGACATTCCGATCAAAGTGGTGAACGGCACACCAATCCTCGTGCGCGACATCGGAACGGCCGCGGACAGCACCGCCATTCAGACTTCCGTCGTGCGGGTGAACGGTCATGAGGCGACGTATCTGCCGATCACCAGACAGGAAGGGGCCAATACCCTCGAAGTGACCGACGGCATCCGTGCCAAACTTCACAAGCTCACCGAAATCCCGGCCGGCGCGACGGTGAAATTCATCTACGACCAGTCGCTCTATATCAGACAAGCCATTGCCAATCTGCAAAAAGAAGGCTTGCTCGGCGCAGGGCTCGCCGGCTTGATGATTTTTCTGTTCTTGCACAGCATCAAAGCGGCGCTCGTCGTCGGCCTGGCCATTCCTCTGTCATTGACCGCCGCCTTGGTCGCGCTGTACCTGACGGGACAATCCGTCAACATCATGACATTGGGCGGTCTGGCGTTGGTCATCGGAACCCTGTTGGACAACAACATCGTCGTGCAAGAAAACCTTCACCGCCATCTGGAGATGGGCAAAGACGGACGTTCTGCGGCCGAGGACAGCGCCACGGAACTTACTCTGCCGATTTTCGTCGCCACCGTGTGCATTCTGATCGTGTATCTACCGATCATCTTCTTCTCGGGTATCATCAAATATCTCTTTGTGCCTCTTGCCATGACCGTGGCCTTCGCCATGCTGGCGGACTATGCGGTCTCAATGTCCGTCACACCGGTGGTGCTGGCCAAACTCTACTCCGGTGGCCATGAGAGCCATTCCGAGGCCGGTTCGGCCGGCGAAGGATGGTTTCGCTATATCCTCGCCGGCTATCTACCTCTGCTCGGCGCCGGACTCCGCTTTAAATCCGTCCTGCTGGGAGGGGCCCTCGCGGCGCTGCTGGCGGCCGGACTGCTGATCGTTCCACGGCTTTCGACGGAATTCTTCCCCAGAGTCGATGCCGGCAACTTCACGATGATCGTCGTGGCGCCGGAGGGATCGAGGATCGAGAAAACGACCGCGATCGTGGCCGATATCGAGCGATTGGTGCAGGAAACCATCCCTCAACACGATCTGGAGGAGGTCATTTCGAATATCGGCCTCTACTTCGGGGACGCAGCCCGCTTCGCGCCCAATACGGGCAGCCACACCGCCTTTATCCTGGTCAATCTCGTCACCGGCCATGAGGGGGCGACCGACGACTACATTGCGACGTTGCGGAAGAAGCTCGGGCAGTCCCTTCCCGGAGTAGAGGTCAGTTTTCAGACGGGGGGCATCATCAGTGACGTGCTCAATTTCGGCCTGCGCGCGCCGATCGACATTCAAGTGAAGGGACCGAAACTGAACGTGATCCGACCGGTCGCGGAAGAGATCCGTGAGCGGATTACTGAAATCCCCAATACCACCGACGTCCGCATCAAGCAGGGTAAGAGCTACCCCGAGCTTCACATCAACGTGGACCGCACGAAGTCCGCCTACTACGGTCTTACTCAGGATCGTGTGATCGTCGACGTTATTACCGGTATCAGCTCCAATCTGGCGTTGAGTCCCAACTACTGGCTCGATCCCAAGACGTCCAACGGCTATTACCTGCTAGCGCAATATCCTGAACAGTCTCTGACCGAAACGGAGGATCTCCTAAACATTCCGGTCATCGGCGCCCGGACGCCGCTGAATGCGACATCGGCCCTGACCACGGCCGGCTCCAGCGGCTCGACGATCGCCCTGCAGAATACGCCCTTCGCCGGGCGCAATCTCGACCTGTCGGCCGGATTTTATTCAACGGATGAGCGGCGGGGCCCTCCGGTGCTTCTGCGGGATGTCGCGGGACTCGAGATACGAACCGGGCCCGACAGCGTGGATCACTATGACTTGTCTCGCCTGGTCGATGTCCTGGTCACCCCGGTCGGCAACGACCTCGGGCGCGTCGCGGCCGACATCGAACGTGTGCTCGCCTCGGTCAAGTTGCCGAAGGATGTGACGATCGACATCAAAGGGGAAGTGGCCAATATGCGAGGGGCCTTTAGCAATTTCGCGCTGGCCCTGCCGCTGGCCGTTCTGCTGATCTATCTGGTAATGGTCGGACTGTTTCGCTCCATGATCGATCCGCTGATCATCCTGGTCGCAGTCCCCCTGGGATGGATCGGCACCGTGATGCTGTTGTTTTTGACCAACACGTCCGCAAACGTGGAATCCATGATCGGAACGCTCATGATGATGGGGATCGTGGTATCGAATAGTATCCTGCTCGTCGATTTCGCCAACCAAATGGTTCGGGCTGGCGCGACCGCCGAACAAGCGGTCCTGGAAGCGGGTAAACGCCGGATTCGTCCGATTCTGATGACCGCGCTGGCGACGATTCTCGGCCTGTTGCCCCTTGCCCTGGGATTCGGCGAAGGCAATGAAACGATGGTGCCATTGGCTCGGGCGGTCGTCGGTGGCCTGGCCGTCTCCACCGTCATGACCCTGCTGGTTGTGCCGGTGATGCATGCGGTGGTTCTCGGCCGCCGCGTACATCCGATCGTGTCGCCGACACCTTCCGCGACAGGAGAGGAAATCTGACGCTATGAGGTTTGTCTCGCTGAGCCTGTGCGTGTTTTCGCTGTTCCTGGTCGTCACCGCCTGCGGACGGGAGGAAGCGGCGCACAATCCCAAGCCGGCTTCCGGTAATTCCTACGAGCCGGATGCTCCAAACGCCGATGAGAACAAGCCCGTGGACGTACAGGTGACCAAGCCGTCCAAACAACTCTTGGTCTACTCGATTACGCTGCCGGCGAACATCGCTCCGCTGTATCAAACGACGCTGTACGCCAAGGTGTCCGGCTATCTGAAATGGATCGGGCCGGACAAGGGCGACACGGTCAAGAAAAATCAGGTGGTCGCCGTGATCGATGCGCCGGAGGTCGAAGAACAGTATCTGCAGGCGATGGCGGACTACAAGATCAAGAAAATCACGTTCGACCGCCTCATGAAGGTCTGGAACGAGGCTCCGGATGTCATTGCCAAACAGGACGTCGATGTGGCCGAGGCGGCGTATGAAGGCGCGAGAAATCTCATGCAGCAGCGGGCGGTGCTTCGAGACTACACGAAGGTCCGTGCGCCGTACGACGGCATCATCACCGCCAGATTCGCCGATCCCGGCGCGCTGATTCAAGTTGCCACGTCGTCGGCGACGACGGCCATTCCCCTCTTTACGATCATGGATCTGGATACGGTCCGTGTCTATGCCAGCGTTCCCCAAGACGAGTCGCCGTGGGTGGTGGCTGGAAAGACCAAGGCCTCGGTTACGGTCACGGAACTTCCGGACCGTTCATTCTCCGGCACCGTGACCCGGTCCACCCTGGCCCTTGATCCCTCGACCCGCAGTCTGCTGATCGAGGTGGACTTGCCCAACGGCGATCATGCGCTCAAGCCGGGAACGTATGCGGAAATGACCGTTGATCTCAGAGAAATTCCGGACGCGTTGGTACTGCCTCCCCTGGCCGTCACCAGCGGCCCGAGCGGCCACTCGGTCTTTATTGTGGAACAGGGCAAAGCCACGTCGGTCCCCATACGCACCGGCATTACGAGCGGCAAATTCATCGAGATTGTCCAGGGTCTGAATGCAGACGACGAGGTTGTCGTCGTCGGAAAGCGTCGGTTGCTGGAGGGCTCGCCGGTACACGCGAGCCCCTACCATTTGCCGGAAGCGGTGCCGGCACGACAGCGATTCGAACGCAAGTCGGCAGGGCTACCGCCGGCCGAATCAGCCACCGTCGATCAGGACAAGCGTCGTCCCTAGAACGAGCACCAAGGAGGCACCATGCGAACAGCATTTATCAGAAGGACCGGGCCGTTAGCCGTGCTGCTCATGTTTGGCATGTCCGCAACGGCGTGGAGCCAATCGTCGACCGAGCCATTTGAGCAAGGCAGTTTCCTCGCTCTGCAGCAGGCAATCGAATTGGCCTTGAAACATCACCCGGTCGTGCAAGAGGCGAACGCCAATTTGAAAGCATCGGAAGCCAGAACACAACAGACTCGCTCCATGTATTACCCACAAATCTTTGCCAATGCCGACACGGTGGCGGGGGCCGGACGGACGAACCCTCGCTTCCTAGTCGGAGGCGCGCTGCTACAGGAGAATCAGACCATTTTTACCGGCGGTGTGGTCGCCAATCAGCGACTCTACGATTTCGGATTTACCAGCAATTTAGTCGATTCGGCGAAGCTGGCGGAACGGGCCCAAGGCCAAGACGTCAACGCCAGACGGGCGTTGGTCATCGTACAAGTACAGCGCGCCTATCTCATCAGCCTGAAGCGGCAGCGACTCGTCCGCATTTCGGAAGAACGGGTCAGAGAACGAGGAATCATCACGGGCCAAATCGAAATCCTTCATCGACAACAACTGAAATCCAAGTTGGATCTCGATTTGATGCGGGTCGAGCTGGTCAATGCGGAATCGTCGCTGATCCGCAGCCGAAACGACCTCAAGTCCAGCTTTGCCGATCTGAACCGTGCGATGGGAGTCGCCGGCCGTGAGGACTATGTCCTTGAGGATCTTGCCGTCACGGTCACACCGCCGAAGCCGCTAGAATCACTGGTCAGCGACAGCCTATCCCACCCGGAAATTCAACGGCTCAAAGAACAGACCGCCTCGGCCGAGGCGAAATTGGTCGCGACGAAACGCCAATACCTGCCGACCATCAATGCCATCGGCAGCGGAGGTGCATTCGAACCTTTTGATCCGAGACAGAACCAGCAAACCGGCGGCTGGTGGATGGCAGGCGCCCTGATTTCCATGCCGCTCTTTACGGGATTCCTGATCGAAAACCAGGTTGTGGAAGCCACCGCGCAGAAGGAGGCCGCCGCAGCGGCGAGCATGAATATCGAGCAGGCGCTGACACAGCAGGTCACGAACTCCTACTTGGACACCATGACCTTTTCCCAGCAAATCAAGTTGGGCGAGGAATTGGTCAAAACGGCACAGGAAGCCCAGCAGTTGTCCAAGCAACGGTACAAGCTGGGCTTGGGATCAATCGTGGAGGTCACGCAAGCGGAGGTCGCCCTGACGGCCGCGCAAACACGCTTGGCCGAATCCCAATATGACTACAAGATTGCTGAGGTCACCTTGGCCTATGCGTCCGGCGGCAGCGCACAGCTACAAATCGATCCGACCGTCCGGTGATCAGGACCGGAACGAACCCCGCGCAAAAAAGGCCTGCCGGATAGCCGGCAGGCCTCGTCCAACATAATCCGAGAATCGAGTAAAGAGGTGCCGCGCTAGGATGCCACGGCCTGCTTCGCCACGTTGGCAGCCTGTGGTCCTTTGGCGCCCTGCACGATGTCAAATTCGACGTTTTCTCCCTCTTTCAGGGTTTTGAATCCTTCCCCTTGGAGTGCGGAGTAGTGGACGAATACGTCCTCTCCGCTATCAAGCCGGATAAATCCAAAGCCTTTACGGTCGTTAAACCACTTCACGGTACCTTTTGTCTTCACAAAACCCTCCTTTCCTCAACGGCTACGTAGGCTTACGCTGCCGTGCCACGACACGGTTAATACTTGCACCAAATAGGAATGATAAAAATAAGATGAAGAGGAAGGGACGGGGTCTTTGCCGAGAAAAGACAAATCGCTCACGAGACCCATCTTGGTTACAAACCGCGGAGCATGTACCATATGATTTTTGAACTTGTCAAGATAATCTTTACCGTCGTCCCCACGACGACATGGTCATCGGACTCGTCTTCCACCGGTCCTTCGCCGGTCCTTCGATAGACAAGCCCCAGCAAGTCGCCTATAGTGTCTTCCCATTTCGGGAATTTCGGCATCCATGCTGCTGTCCAAGCTGCTCGACCGCTACATTTTTACCGAACTCCTGTCTCCATTTTTGGTCAGTCTGGGCGCCCTCTGCTTCGTCATGTTAACGCGCGAATTGCTCCGCCTGGTCGAACTGCTCGTGTCCAAAGGCGTCGGCCTATTGGCGGTCTTAAAGGTGTTCGCCAACCTTCTTCCCTCTTTTCTCGTACTGACGCTGCCGATCGCGGGAATCATCGCTTCCATTACCGCCTTCGGTCGATTGTCCTTCGATAAGGAACTGGTCGCCATGCGCGCCGCGGGTCTCAGCCTGCTTCGGCTGGCGCGTCCCGTGTTTCTGTTCGCCTTTTTGGTATTTGTCCTGACCCTCTGGCTCGCCCAATGGGGCCAGCCCTGGAGTTCCACCAATCTCAAGAAGGTCGCGCTCAACCTCCTACGCGATCAACTGGTGCTCGCTCTGGAACGAGGGACGTTCAATGAGCCGATTCCCAAGATGATGATTTACGTATCGGATTTGGGAGACGACGCCTCGACGACCGGCATTTTCGTGTCGGACGAACGCAATCCGGACGACCCACGGGTCATCGTGGCGCGAGGGTACCGTGTCTTCGTCGATATGAAGACCAGCCAGGTGGCCCTCCAACTGCAGGATGGAGTGATTCACAGCCAACCGGACACCATCGATGAATATCAGCAGGTGGGATTCTCCAGTTATGACTTGAAACTATCCCTCAATCAAAGCGGCTACGCTTCTACCGAAGAACGCCCGTCCTACGAAACGATCATGGCACAACTGCGGGAGTCACAAGGACGCGACCCGTCGGCTCGGCGCCGGCTCATGGAATACTACAAGGATCTGGCGTTTCCGACCGCTTCCCTGGTCTTTTGCATCCTGGGAGTGCCGGTGGGCATCGTCTCCAAACGCTCCGGACGCATCGGAGGCTTTGCGGTGGGAGTCCTGGTCGTCATCATTTACTATGTGCTGAACGTCGGCTGCGAATTTCTGGTCACGACCGCCACCTTGTCCCCCTTCGCAGGCGCCTGGCTCCCGAATGGAATCTTCGGGCTCGTGACCGTGTTGTGGTTCTACAAGATGAGCCGGGAATAGCGATGACCATCCTGTTTCGTTATCTCCTACGCGAGTATGCCAAGATTTTCGGCATGTGCTTCGCCGGTCTCATGACCATCTACCTCGTCATCGATTTTTTTGAAAAGGTCCGGCGCTTCCTCCGCTATGACGCGAGTTGGCTGGACGTGCTCAGCTACTTCGCTTTGAAAGTCCCGGGGATTTCCTATCAGATCGCCCCGCTGGCCATCCTCATGGCCACCTTGCTCACGCTCGGCTTACTGTCTCGCAGTCACGAGATCACCGCCATGCGGAGTTGCGGCATCAGTCTGCCGAGGATCACCTCGCCCTTTCTCACACTGGCCATGGGGCTGGCCATGGTGCTGCTGCTGTTCAGTTCAACGGTCATCCCGCTGGCATCGAACAAAGCCGAGGAAATCCGCGCAATCCGCATCGAGAAGAAATCGCCGGCGACCGCCTTGAGACTGCCTCAGCCATGGGCCAGGATGGGAGCCGATACCATTCTGCAGGTGAAAAGTGTCGCCGTGGGCGGCGGCAGTCTCAGCGGTGTTCGACTGTTCCACTTTGACCCTCAATTTCACCTGATCGACATGACGGAAGCGCAAGAGGCCCGGTACGTCGATCAAGCCTGGACCTTGCATCAGGGGTTCCGTCGAATATTTCATCCCGACGGCGCGATCGTTCTGCAACCGTTTGAGCGCATGCCGGTCCCATTGACGCTGATTCCCGAGGATTTCACCACCTGGCTCGCGAGCGATTCCGAATCCATGACCTTCCGGGACATTCGCGAACACATCACGCGCCTGTACCACAGCGGCTCACAGATCACTCGGTTGAAAACCGACTATTACGGACGGATCGCCTTCCCGTTCGTGACCATTATCATGGTCTTGGTCGGCATCGCGTTGAGCCTCCGCCGCAGCGGCACGCGAGGGGGCAGTATGGCGATCGGCATCGGACAGGCTTTGGTCATCGGATTTCTCTACTGGACCACCCATTCCATTTCCATCGCGTTTGGACGAGGGGGCGCCATTCCTCCAATCCTAGCTGGATGGCTGACGAACGCCTTGTTTCTGAGCTACGGGCTGTATCTCATGCTCAAGGTGCGCTATTGAAGAGACAGCCGTGTTCTGCCATCTCTGGGAGATGGGAAATGGAGCCGGGCCGACCGTCGCCAAGGCAGGTTGACTCATCGTACCGCTTCCGGTAAGAACTGAGGCGACCGACGCGCTGAATGAAGGGACCTGCATGAAATCTCGCGTAGTTGTGACAGGACTGGGAATCGTCTCTCCGATCGGGATCGGAGTCAGCGAATTCTGGAAGTCCGCCCTCGACGGCCGATCGGGCATCTCGGCTATTTCCGGATTCGACCCGTTTCCGATGGACGGCTATCGTTCAAAGGTCGCAGGACAGGTGCGGGAGTTCGATCCGGAGCGCTATCTGGAACCGCAGTACGCCGATCGGGTCGACCGCTACGCGCAGTTTGCACTCGTCGCTGCCAAGGAGGCCCTGACCGATTCCGGGATAGCCATGAGCAAGGAAAATCCCCATCGGGTCGGGGTCATTGTCGGCGCAGGGATGGGCGGTATGGTCATGGGAGAGCGGGAGATCACTCAACTGTACCAGCACCAGCGCCCGCATCGGGTCCATCCAAATTTTATCCCCGTCATCACGCTCAACAGCGCGTCGGGAATCGTCGCCATGGCCACCGGCGCAAAAGGTCCGAATGTGACGATCTCGACGGCCTGTTCATCCAGTGCCCACGCCTTGGGACAGGCCTTGCATTGTATCCGCGAGGGCCGGGCGGACGTCGCCATTGTCGTCGGCGCCGACGCGAGTATCACGCCGCTCGTCTTCGCCGGATTCTGCTCGCTCCGGGCCCTCTCGACCAAATACAATGATCAACCTGAAAAAGCCTCGCGCCCGTTCGATTCGGGGCGGGACGGCTTCGTCATGGGCGAGGGAGCGGGCGCCCTCATTTTGGAGTCGCTGAGTCACGCCAGAAGGCGCAAGGCCAGGGTGTATGCCGAAGTCGCAGGCTACGCCGCAACCAGTGAAGCCTATCATATGGTGATCCCGCGCGAGGACGGCGAGGAGGTGGCCGCAACCATGCGCCTCGCGCTGGCGGACGCGGGAACGACTGTGGCCCAGGTCGATTACATCAACGCCCATGCCACCTCAACGTCGATCGGCGACGCCGTAGAATCCAAAGCCTTACGCCAGCTGTTCAAGTCACGAGCTGAGAACATCACCATCAGCGCCACCAAGTCGCTCGTCGGCCATACACTGGGTGCGGCCGGCGCGATCGGAGGGATCGCCACTGTCCTGACCCTTCACACAGGCCAGATCCATCCCACCGCAAACTACGACGACCCGGATCCGGCTTGCGCATTGCCCGGTATCAGCCGCAATCCGCAAGAACGGAAGGTCAAGACGGCACTGCTCAATGCCTTTGGCTTCGGCAGCAACAATGCCGCCGTGGTACTCAAACGGTATGCCGCCTAGGACGATCGCAAGGCACAAGCGATGTCGAACCTGATGGAGTGACGGACATGACTGACCGTGTCGTAATGGAGAAAATCATTGCCGCTTTGGCTGAGTATTTGCGGCGAGACCCCCTGACCATTCAGGAAAACTATCATCTCCGGGACGATCTTGGACTGGATTCCATGGCGGTCATTGAACTGCTGTACAAGATTGAAGAAAACTTCAACATTCAGATTCCCGACGAGGATCTGGTCGGGTTGACGACAGTCGGTTCCGTTGCCGAGTACGTCCAACATCGTCTGGCTCCCGCCAAACCCGTCGCCTCGGGGCCGGGAAAAGCCAAGACGAAAAAGAGCAAAGGCTGACGCAGGCTCATGGCTGTCCCGATCGTGTCGAATCCGTGCTCGCTCTCCGAGATTCATCAAGTCATCGGCGGAACCCTCCATGGCGATGGAGCCGTTGCATTGTCGGTCCTCACCTCGCTGAATGAAGCCACCCCGCACGCATTGTCTTTCGTCCTCAATGATAAAGCACTGAAAGGCACTCCGGAGATCCGTGCGGGAGCGCTTCTGGCGCATCGACACATTCCGGAACTGCCGATTCCCCATATCGTTGTGCCCAATCCCATGCTGGCATTGGCCCAGGTTGCACAGCGATTTTTTGTCAGACCATATAAGGCCCGGGGCGTCGCAACCGAAGTCATCCGTGGAACGGACGTCCGGATCGGGGCAGATCCCTCCATTTGGCCCTTCGTCACGTTGGGAGACGGGGTCACGCTGGGAGCACGGGTCACGCTGTACCCGGGAGTCTTCATCGGCGCGGGATCCAGCGTCGGCGACGACAGCCTCATCTACCCCAATGTGGTGATTCGCGAGGGGTGCACGATCGGGAACCGAGTGATCGTTCACAGCGGAACGGTCATCGGATCGGACGGCTTCGGTTACGTCCAACACGAGGGGCGGCACCACAAGATTCCCCAGCTTGGAGGAGTCACCATCGAAGACGACGTTGAACTCGGCGCTAACGTCTCGATCGATCGTGCGACGCTGGGCCAGACGATCATTCGGAAAGGCACCAAAGTCGACAACCTGGTCCAGATAGCCCACAACGTGACGATCGGTGAACATGCCGTTCTGGTCGCTCAGGTGGGAATCGCCGGGAGCACGACGATCGGACGCCACGTCATGATCGGCGGGCAAGCCGGTCTCGCAGACCACATTCAAGTGGGTGACCAGGTGATGATCGCCGCTCGAGCGGGAGTCAATCGCAATCTCGAGCCCAATCAGATCGTATCAGGCGCGCCGGTTATGCCCCATGAGACCTGGATGAAGGCCCAAGCCGTGATCCCTCGCCTGCCGGAGCTGCGTCAACTGGTACGAAGTCTTGAAGCGCGTGTCGCGCTCTTGGAAACACAAGTGGCGAAAGCCGGAACCGCTCGGACCAAAGGCGCGTCTCCGCGCAAGCCGGTCCGCCGGACAACTCGCTGACGCGGTCTAGTGGACGATTCCCCGCCAGAGCAATAGCTTTCCCCAATAGAACCCGGCCCACGGCATGAGCACCGCCGGAATCGCCTCAACCCATCCGCTCTGAAACGCCCAGATCGAACCGGCAAACAGCGATCCCGCACCGATGACATACGCAAATGGAACCAGCGCGCGCCCTGTGTGCCGGACCTCCTCGTGCTGAGGATCAGCTTTCCCCTTCTTGCCCGGCCTACTGACAATAGCCCGCATACGCGCGGCAAAAACCTCCGGAACCGTGGAGAGCAAATGGCGATGATATACGGTCTGCGCCGCCCCGCAGAGGCCTCCGAGGATCAAGAGCCCGGAACTGGCGACAAAGGTATTCCAGGTGTAGGACCCGCCGGTGACGAACTGATAGCCGAGTCCGCCGATCCCACCGAGCATGCAGACCAGCCCGAGAATGCCGGATGGAAGAAGAATATAAGACCGAACATAGTGTTTGGCCTGGGATAAAATGTCATCCTTTCGCCACACGGTCACAAGTTTTGGCACGCGCGGATACTCCTTTCTCTGACCGACACGAGATCATAGGAAGCAGTGCATCATAGCATTGCCCGTGTGATCGATGCATGACCGTGCCGCTGTCATCCATCCGTCTGATGAAAAATCATCGCGAACCCCGATCACTCAGACAAACGATCCGACCGACCGATCGATCGTCAACCCGGATCGAGGAGCTTGATGATAGAGAAGTCCGCGGACATGCGCACTATGCATGAACATAGCCTGTCGGCTATGGATGGGGGAAAAACCGCGAGAATATTAAGACGGCGTGGAGAGAGGCAGCGATGAAGGTTGCGAACTGCTTAGGCCGGGTGGATGAGAAGTGCGACTCATCCGGGAAGAATGTCCGCGATCGCCGCACGCCCCACCCGTCCGATGGTCACCCATTGTTCCGCCATCGGCACCAATGCGCAGATACGCCTGTCCAGGGCGGTCAAGCGCTTGGGGAGACTTTCGGCCTTGCGATAGGCGGCCACCAAGAGGAGGGATCGCAACCCCTGGAGGATCATCGTCATCATCCCCGCTTGGACACGATCCGCAATGTCATGCAATGCCTCGACCTGTTCGATAATGGGATCGAGCTTGGATGCGACGACAAACTCTTCCGAACCCGTCGGTTGGAGATCAGTCAGGGTCCGGCTTATGACGGGAACGCGGCACCGCACTTCCTCCAGAAACGATTCATCGACACGGTCCTGCTCGGTCAGAATTTCGCGCAGGACCTTCACCGTCAATTCGCCTCCCTTGGCCTCAGCATCATGAATGATAGCGTCCAGCACGTCCCTTGTCGGTTGAATCGAGCGAGACCGGACGCGCTGAAGATCCCGCAGTGCGGCCAGAAGCGCATCGCCTGATGCAACTGCTCCGGCCATCCGTCCGATGGCCTCGGATTCTGCTTCTCCCCGCTCTGACTCCTCTTGTGCGGGAATTTCTCCGACAAAAGAAGGCTCCTTCCTCTCATTCGGAGATGATGCCAGAGGCTCACGCGTTCCGGACGGCGCCGTACCCGCAATCTGACGTACCGCGTCGGCTATCCGATCAAGGCCCGTTTGCAGAGACACCAGGGCCGTTTGCATCGATCGGGGTTCCCGCCTCCCGGCCTCGTGAAGGATCGGTAGCAGGTTCATCGCCATGCGCTCGATCGAGCGCTGATGAACAGTCGCAGCCGACTTGGCGAGGTTCGTTAACGCCTGCAGAACAATCCCGTACAGTCTCGACTTGATCTCTTGGCTGGGTCTTCCATCCAATTGACGGAATGCCGCATGGATTTGCGCGAGCCATTCGCGTGCTTCCAATGCAAAAAGACCGATCATCTCATTGTCGAGCGAGACATCCGTTGACGGGGCGATATCGGGCGATGTCGGCGGAGGTGCAGGCTGTTCGATCGTCCCGGCCCGGCCCGGTACCACCCGGGTGGCCACCACCCCTTGAATGGCATTCGCAATGGCATCCAGACTCTCCAACAACGAGGAAAATTGAGTGGAGACTGACGGAACTGATTGAGACCGACGCTCCTCGGTACGGCCTGGCGGAAACTGAATTCGCGCCACATCCGGCGGTTCCACCGTTTCAATGACCGAGACCAACGGAAGTCGACTAAGATCCAGAAGCCGGTGATCAATCCCGCCGTCCTGTGCCGCCGTTCCCCTTCCAATCTCAACGACGGGGCGAAGGGGAAACTGCGCATTGATCTGCACGACGGTACCAACCTCTCCCGTAGTCAAACGAACCAGTGTTCCAAGCGGATAGGCCGATAGTTGTTCGACCAATGCTTTGACGACCTCGCGGGGGAATGCCGTTCGCTCGGCCACGATTAATTCCCTCACCGCCTCGTGCGGAAAGAATCGTCGACGATAGGGCCGGGGCGTCACCAGTGCATCGAACACATCGAGCACACCGATGATCTGAGCGAGCTCGCTGATGTTTCTGCCTTTCAGTTTGTTGGGATAGCCTTTCCCATTCCAACGCTCATGAGCTTGCCGGACGACCAATGCAAGCCATTCCCACTCGGCGCCGACCTTGCGAATCAATTGATAACCCAATTCAGGATGTTGTTCGATCAACGTCCGCTCGTCGCCGGTCAGCCGACCCGCTTTGGCAACGACGGATTGTGGAACCGCGAACAGCCCGATGTCGTGAACCAAGGCGGCGAGTACCAGTTGCTGTAGTTCCTTCCCGTAATAACCGAGTCCGGCCCCGACTTTCGCGCTGAGGATGCTGACGTTGATAAGATTGGTAACCAGGGGGGGACCAACCGGTCCGGCGAGAGCATGAATGACCAACTGGTCGTCGTCGCTCACGGCCTCGGCAATGGCATCCGCCAACGTTGAAAGCCGTGTGAGATCAAGTGCTTCATCCCGCTGTATTGTGGCCGCAATGGCGCCCAGTTGTTGCTCGGCGCTTTGGTACAGATCTGCACTGCGACGTTCTTTCATGCTGCGCATTTTAGCGGAGGGTTGCCGCACCTGTCTCTCGCGAGCCGCGACGAAACCGGATGGGAACTGCAGGGTTTGCGCCGCTTCCTATGAACAACGGAATGATCACGACAACGCCTGCCCGATAGCGGCTCGTTCCATTCTCCTCTGATCCGACCATCGATGCACGATCGCTCTGACAACGTCCAACCGGGCCGCGATCGCCTCGACCCGCACGGCGGCCAACCGGACGTGGTACTGTGCGGACACCGAGAGCAAACTGTGCAAACCGGAAAAAAACGAGGCCGCCAGCACGGCATTGAGATTCTGAGCCTCTATGCGCAATGATGCCACGCCCTGTAGACAAGGTTCCAATTCCGCACCCGGCGCCGATTCCGCCATCGACGAGATTTGAGCCGTCAAGCCGGGCATAGACTTGTCCAGGGCGCGAAGAAAGGCCTCTTCCGAATCGGACAGGCGCTGCAAATAATCCCGGACGGCCTCAACTCCGACCTGCTGCACCCCGGCTGTGATCTGAGCCTCCATTTGATCGATCATCGTCCTCACAATATTCCGCTCGGACGCGTTGCCGTCCTCTTGGGCAGACTGGAGTTGGCACAACGCTTGGAGAAATTCTTCCGGCGAGACGGTTCGTTGCGTTGCTTCATTGCTCTCTGACGTATCCTGGGCCTCGAACGATACGCCCGTCGCGTGCGTCAATGCGACATGAATTTGCCCCAATTGTTTGCACAGGGAAAGAAAATCCTGAACCGAGAACGACTTGAGGGGATCCTTGAGTGCTTCAATGAAGGGAATCGCGGCAAAACTGGCTTGTTCGACCTCGGGAAGATTGATCGTCGCGGCGGAGCCGCCCAGATTGGTCACTCCCCCGGCGAGAATCCCGATCAGCGCTTCGTGGCGTTCAGGAGCCGGCCCCTGTTGAAGTTCATCCAGAGCCACATGGATGTTCTGAAGCCACTCCTGAGCCTCTTGCACAAACAGATCGACGAGTTCTTTCTGGAAGTCGTCCGAGGTATCGCCCGCCATGAATCCAGCCTCTCACGCATATTGCCGGTCACCATCGATGAGGATTGCGTGCGATCAAGACCGCCGTACACTGTTTCCAAGTTGTGAGGCCAGCCCGGCAATCTCTCCCAACTTCTTGGCCATCTCTTCAAACCGCTTGGTTGCCTGCTGGGCGGATTGTTCGGTTTCCGACACGTGCCGGGTCAGCACCGCATTCCGCTCACGTTCCGTTTGCAGCAGGTCCTCCAGCTCTTTGGCCTTCGTGACGACTCCCCCGATTTCATGTAATTGTTGCGAGAGTTCTTCCGACCGCTGCTGTTCCCGAGCAAGCTGCTGCGCCGTTTCTTGTGAACGAGCCAGTGCCTTTTCCATGGCATTCATTTGTTCCACAAGTTGGGTTGCGGCTTGCCGTTCCGCCTGCAACGCCGACTCGAATTCCCGGGCTCGTTCGGCCGCCTTCTGCAACTCGGCTATGCGCTGCGTGTGCTGCTCCGCACGATTCTGCTCCTCATGCAAAGCGGCCTCGAGTTCATGAACGCGTTTGGCCGTCCCCTGCAGCTCCTCGGCCGTTCGCCTCAATGCAGCCGACTGCTCTTGCTCGGCATGCAGTCGCGCTTCCAGTTCGCTGACGCGGCCGTTGGAGAGCTGTAATTCGTTCGCCACGTGTTCAGCCTGAGCCGCACGCTCGTGCTCGACCGCCAGCTTGGACTCCAATTCCTGCAGGCGCGCCTGAAGTCGTTTCGCCTCTTCCTCTGATCTTCTGGCGTCCTCCGACGATTGCCGGGCTTGCTTTTGTCGCTCTTCGTCTTGGGCAGCCAGAACCTCCAACTCTCGAAGGCGCCCCAACTGGCCGTCCAGTTGGGCAAGCTTCTCTCCAAGCCGGGAGGTCTGATCGCGTTCCTTTCTGAGGTCGTCTTCCGCCTGCTTTAGTTGCGCCGCCATCCGGCGATAGGTTTCAAGTTGCTCTTGGCTCACGCGTGTCGCTTGGTCGGCCTCCGGGGAAGGTGTCGGCTTGACGGCTGGTTGAGGCGTTCCGGAGCTCGGTGCCTGCCGCTTGGCCAGCAGCTCAAGCACACGATCTTTCAAGGACGTTCCTTGGAACGGCTTCTTGAGCACACCGTCTGCTTTACACGATTCAGCCTGCTTTGCAACCTCATCGTTGACGATCCCGGAGATCAGAAGGACCGGTGTGCCGGCCAACGACGTCTGGGCTCGGACAAAGGCGCATACTTCGTACCCGCTTTTGTCCGGCATGATGACATCCGAAACGATGAGGTCCGGACATTCCTTGGATAGAAATGCCAATGCCTCTTCTCCATTCGCGGCGAGAGTCACACCCAGCCCGGCCTCTGTGAGCAGGCGTTCGGCTACTTTCCGAACCGCGATGCTGTCATCGGCCACCAACACTTTCGGCATGTCCCCATCCTTTCGCCCATCCGCTACGACTCAATACCGCCCTTCACGACTGTCCCAATCGTCTCAGAGCAACGATGTCGATGTCCAACCCGTCCCGCACAAAGCTTCCGATCGTTTCGATGTCGTTCCTGCGGCTCGGCCGAACTTCCGACGCGTCCACCGTGTGCAGAGAGGGGATTTCGGCGTCAATACAAATGGCCATCGGACCTTCGGCGTGGCGAGTAACCAGGCACAATGTAGACTCCGTCTCCCGCTGTCGATTCAACCGAGCTGCCAAATCGTACACCGGAAGCACGTCTTTGTCCCGTTTTACAAGAGAACCGACAAAGGGAGTTCGGCTCGGAACAGGCACGTCGCTTCCCCACGCGGAGATGCCGCCGACGTCCTCGGCTTTCGCCGCAAGCTTCATTCCGCCGACGGAGAACACGACGATGCTCCATGACTGCCTGGTCGCAACGGCCCGTTCTTGTTGTCGTGCGGCTCTCAGCATAGACTACGATCCTCCAGCAGTCAGGCTGCGAGACTGCGACCCGTCACCGGTCTGGACGGGAGCGTCCCTTCAGTTCCAAGTTCGCCCAGCACCCATTCCGGGTTCAATACAATCGCCAAGTCATTCCGATAGAAAATCATTCCCGTGACCCACGACCGCTCCTCGCAACGAAAATGGGGCGGAAGCGGCATGCAGTGCTGCCGATCCACGTCGATCAGTCCCACAACTTCATCGACGTGAATGGCACCATGCGAGTGCCCGTTGGAGAACAGTACGATCCGAAGATCAAGACTGGCGACATCTAATTTGGTGGAGAGTCGGGCGGCGAGATCTACGCGCCGATACGTCATGCCGACCCAATTGACGGTTTCCCCATGGCCGGCCTGCTCCTTGGTCAGAACGCCGCGCACCTCATCGGACGGCAACGCACAATACCGGATGCCGTACCGCACCACCAACAAACTGGCGACCTGCACGTTTGTGGTGGCCGCCTTGTAATGTCCCCTTAAACTCATGCGTGCAACATCTTTCTGATGGGAGCGGACAATTCCCCGGACCAAATCCGCCGTTGGTCATGTCTTTCTCGGCGAAATCTCCTGTCCGATCCACCGCTCCAATTCCTGAATCAGGGCCCGTTCTTCGACAGGCTTCGCGATATAGGAACTGGCCCCGATATTGATTGCCATCTGCCGGTGCTTGTCGCCGGCGCGAGTGGTCATCACGATGATCGGCGTCTGCTGGGTCTGAGGCCTACTGCGCAGCGCTTGAATCACCTCATAGCCGTTGAGCTTGGGCATTTCGAGATCGGTGAGGATTAACCGGAACTGTTGGGCCGAGGCCTTTCGAAGTCCTTCCTCCCCGTCCACGGCGGTCTCGACTTCATATCCGGCGGTTTCCAACATCCGGCCGACGAACTTGCGAATACTGAGAGAATCATCGATCAACAAAATGTGTTTGCTGTCGGATCGGGATTCAACCGTCTCTTCATATGGCGTTTCCGGCTCATGAATCCCGGATTCTGCTGTCGAATCCTCGAGCGCGGCACCTGCCTGGGCTCCGCCTGACACCAGACGTGCCGGATCGAGAACGAGGATGACCCGGCCTTCCGGATCGATGGTGGCTCCTCCAAAAGTCGATTGCGCCAGCGACTTCAGCGAAGCGATCGGTTTGATGACGATTTCTTGGCGGCCGAGCAATTCATCCACCATCAGGCCGACCGGTCCCACGCCGGTGCGGACGATGACGACGGGCTTGCCCGCTTCAACCGGACTGCCGGAACCATGGACCAACATGCGATGAAGAGGCTGAACCTCTATCGCTTCCTCTCCAATCTGTATGATCGTGCGATCCCCGACCTGCTGAAGAGAGCTCCCCGTCAACATGGTGACTTCCCGAACGCTCGGCAGCGGAATACCGTATCGCTCGCTTCCCGTCCGCACCATCAATGCCGTGGCAATCAGCAATGTCAGCGGGAGGTGAAGCGTGAACTTGGTTCCGATTCCGCGAACCGACTCCACGTCGATGTGACCGTTCATGCTTTCGATGACCCGCTTGACGACATCCATCCCCACGCCACGGCCGGCCTGATCACCAATCTGATCCGCCGTTGAAAAGCCCGGCATGAAAATGAACTTGATCGCTTCGGCATCGGACAGGCTTCTCGCCACGTCGGCACGAACCAATCCGCGTTCCACCGCCTTGGCGCGAATCTTGTCGATGTCCAACCCCGCCCCGTCGTCTTCGACTTCGATCAACACCGCGTTCCCTCGATGAGACGCATGAAGATAGATCGATCCGGCCGCGGGTTTCCCCTTGGCGACTCTGGCAGCGGCCGGTTCGATGCCGTGAAACACCGCGTTCCTGACCAAATGCACCAAAGGATCGACGAGCCGCTCGACCACGCCGGTATCGACTTCCGTGTGTTCGCCGGACGTAACGAGAGTGACTTCCTTCCCGGTCGCCCTGGCCATCTCCCGCGTCGCCCGCCGAAACCTCGTGAAGGGCGTTCCGATCGGCACCATGCGCGCCCGGGCAATTTCATCCCGCATGGCCAGTGTCAATTGCTGAAGTTGGCTCATGTCTTCATGCGACCGGCGGATGGATCCGCTCAGTTGGGACATTGATTCGGAAATATCCGCCGTCACTTCGCTGATCCGGCGAGCGAGAATGTTGAAATCATCGTATTTATCGAACTCCAGACTTCCGAAATCGCTCAGGCCCGGGAACAGCGATGTCCCGGTCCGTCCAATCCCGGATTCTGCACCGGCTGATCCCGATGAAGGCAGTGTGAACGTATGTTTTTCTTCAAACGAGCGGACCGAGTCCATCAATCGTCCCTTGAAGGCCAGCACCTGTTGCGACAGCTGCTCCAAGACACGAAGCCGCTGTTCGAGTCTTCCACGGCCGATGACCAGCTCACCGACGAGATTCAACAGTCGCTCCAACCGATCCCGGCTGACTCGAATGACCTCCCGATCCTCTGATCCTGCCTCCTTGCTCTTGCCTTCCGCCACCCGTGCCGTTTCACTCTCCGCCTGGTTGCTCTGCTCAGGAGACGGCATCATCGCGGCCGCTGTCTGCGTGACGGGAGCCGACACGGCAGAGCCCGCCGTGATCGGCTGTTCCAACCGCTTCAAGCCTTGCATGGCGAGTGTAAACCGCTGACGCACCATTTCGGCCAGAGTCGGATCACGTCGCATGAGCAACCGGACGACATCTACCGCCTTCAACAACATGTCCGCGTGACCGGGAAGAACCCTTACACGCCCCTCCCGAACCGCACCCATGAAATCCTCGACGTAATGGGTCAGGTCTCCGATGGATTGAAATCCGACTGTATAGGCCGATCCTTTCAGTGTATGTGCCGTGCGAAACAGCTGATTGATGAGTTCCGGGTTGGTGGGCTCTTTTTCGAGCCGAAGAAGCTGCGCCTCCAGGGACTCCAGATACTCCTGCGCTTCAGGTGCAAAATAGGACAGAACCTCCGGATCCAATTGCGGCAGGAGGTATTCGTCCGTCAGCTGCGGAGCTTCTTCTACAGCCTTCTCCACCGCCTGGGCCGGTTGCATCTCCATGACCGCCGTTGCAGTGTGGAGTTGTGGAGCCACGACGGCCGGGGCAGAGGTTGTTTCGATTAATGGTTTGCCTAGGCAGATGCAGCTCAGCGCCTCGGTAACGGCGGGAACATCTCGCTGAAGCTCGGCGATTCTCCCTTCATCACGCCGCATGAGCGTGCGAACGACGTTCATCGCTCTCACGACCGCGTCCATCAGAGCGGGAGAAGAAACGATCTTTCCCTCCCGCACGGCGATCAGGCACTCCTCGACATGGTGAGCGACGTCTCCGACCACTTTGAAGCCGATCGTGTGCGCTGAACCCTTCAATGTGTGCGCCGTTCGATACAGCGAAAACAACGCGTCCTGATCTTGAGGGGATTCGTCCAGGCGTTGAACGAGAGTATCGATGGTCTGCAGATATTCATCCGCCTCAGGAGCGAAATACGACAGGACATCCGCATCGATCGACGGCACGAGATATTGAGGTGACATCGGAGGCTGGCCATCCCCGCGCTCCGCCGCATTCTCCGCTGACTTCGGAATAAGACTTTCCACTTCCGATCTCCATCGTTCGCTGACGCTCAGGTCCTCTTGCCCACCCTGTTTGACGACGTCCAGCTGGCCTTGAAACGTTTCAATCATGCCTCGCAGCATGCCAACCGCGTTCGGCCAGGAGGATTCAGCAATCCCCGTCGACTGTTCGAGCACCGATTCGAGCAGCGCGCCGAGTGTCGCAAGTCCGGAGAATCCGTAGATCCCGGCGGCACCCCGAACCTTGTGAGCCCAGACGTATTGATTCTGAAGTTCCTGCGCCGTTGGAAGGGCGTCTCCCGGGGGATTCACGGCCGTCGCCAAAGCCAGTGCGGCTTCAGAGGCTTCCATGACGAAAATATCGATAAGGGCCTGTCGGTCCAGTTCGGAACTCATCCCGATCCTTTCTGACCCGGAGCGCCTGACGACGCTCCGGGATCCAGACGATTAGGCCAGTTTGAACTGTGCGACCGAAGAGGTCAGTCCGTCGGCGAGTTTGGCCATATCTTCGACGGTCATGCGCGCCGCATCAGTCGCTTTTTGAGTGGCCACGGCGCCTCCGGTGAAGTCCTTGATCGACCGACCCACCTGATCGGTAGAAGCGGTTTGGCTGGCCGCTGAACTGGCGATGGTTTGAGCCAATTCGGCGGAGCGCTGGGCGATGCCCGAAATTTCGTTGAACACTTCACCGGTCCGGAGTGCGGAAGCCGATCCTGCTTCCACCGCCTGAGTTTCCTGTTCCATCGCCACCACAGCATCCTGTGTTTCGGACTGAATGACTTTCACGAGATCGGCGATCTCACGCGTAGCCTGCGTCGAGCTTTCAGCCAACTTTCTCACCTGATCGGCGACGACGGCAAATCGGGCTCCTGCCTCGCCTGCTCCGGCCGCCTCGATGGCGGCGTTCAAGGCAAGCAGGTTGGTCTGATTCGCAATATCTCGAATCGTCGACACGATCTGGGAAATTTCCAGCGATCGGTCGCCGAGCGCCTTGACCTGTTTCGACATGCGTTGCACGGCTGATCTGATGCTCTGCATGTCCTGCACCGTCTCCTGCACCGCGACTCGGCCTCGTTCAGTCGCTTGCAACACCTGCTTCGCGGACTCGGACGATGCACCGGCTGTTTCTGCGACCTGACGCATTTGCGCAGCCAACTGTTCGACCGCGCTCAGGGTACGCACCGACTCGTCCGCTTGGTGCTTGGCCGTGCCGGCCATCTGTCCGGCGCTATCTCGAAGCGCGCCAGCGGACTTGTTGACGCGCTCGGCCGCTTCACGAACTTGTTTCAGCAGCTGTCCGAACCTCGCGATCATGAGGTTGAAACCGTCGGCAAGGTTGCCGAACATATCCGCCGTGACCTCGCCGCGCTTCGTCAGGTCGCCTTTTCCGACGTCAGACACCAGAACGAGGAAACTCATCAAGCGTTTCTGCATCTCATTGCGCTCGTCTTCCGACGTCACGAGCGCCGTAATACGGTCCAACATGGCATTGAACGACGACGCCATCTGTCCCAATTCGTCCTTTGATGCGATCTTTGCACGAGCTTGGTAGTTGCCGTTCGCGGCCAACTGGGCCACGCTGGCCACCTGACCGAGACCGAGCGCGAGTTTGTGGGCAACCCAATACCCGAGGCCCAAACCCAACGCCACGGCCACGAGACCACCGAAGACCAATACCATTGTCCCGTTCCACGCAAGGGCTTTTGCCTCGTCGTTGAGGTCGCCGGAGATCGCCTGCATGGTCTTGATTTGGTCCGCATGGCGATTGGTGACGACGTCATAGGTAGGCGCGATGCTGACCGTGAGCGCCAACTGACCCAACTCCCGCATCTGTTGCGCCTGGCTCTGCGTCAAAGACTTCGACTCGAAGCTCTCGGCGATGGCCGCGACACCCGCGTCCGCCTGCGAGAAGAACGCCGTGAGCGCTTCTTTCAGATCGCTCAATCCTTTGGCCTCATCGAGGCCGGAATTCGACACTCGCAGGGGCTTACCCTCATATGCGGCAATCAGGCTGTTCATCTGCTGCTTGTATGGGCTCAGCTTTCCCACGTCGGATTTGAAGTCTGCGGCGCGGGGCGCCTTCGACAACTCCTGAAGCGTCTCGTGATACTTGTTGACGTTGAACAACAACTGGTTGAAGTCGATCAGCGCGACCGTGTAATCGGTATAAATCTCGTCGGCTTGCTGACTGAGCTTTTTGTTCGTCCACACGCCGAGCGACGCCATGATCAAGATGATGACGCCGATGACGCCGAACGTCATCAGGAGCTTCGATTGTGTTTTCAGGTCCTCGAACCGCTGCATCACGCTAAACCGTGCCATGAGAACTCCTCCTTCTCTCCGATCCGTGTCCGCGGCCCCGCTCGGGGCCTGGTGCCCTGGGTTATCTCGCACTCTCGAAATGCGAGAGCACAGCCGAAGTTTCCAATACGCCTCTGAGTCGATCCTCCAGTTTGACGACCGCCGACACGAATGGGTTGGCCTCCCGTCCCGTATCCCTCGGCGCCGGCATGAACTGATCCCTGGAAAGAGTGCGAATTTCAGGAACTGAATCAACGAGCACGCCGACTTGCCAGGCGCCATGCTTCAACACGACGGCATACCGCAATGTGGCTTCGGTACCCAACCCGAACATCTGACGGAGATCGAGCAGCGGGATGACCGTTCCGCGCAAGTTGGTGACGCCGACCAAGCCGGATGGCATGCCGGGAACCGGGGTCACCGATTCCACGACAAAGACCTCCCGCACGTGCTGCAGATCCACCGTAAACATCTCTCCCCCCAGCGAAATAATCGCGGCCCGTACGCTGGGCGACCCGGCCGGCTGAGCAGCAGCGGAACCGGCCGGAAGGATTCCGGCCAGTGGCTGCCCCTGACTCGTGTTCGTCGAGGAGGACGTCGACATGGGGTTACCCGAGGACCCGCTTGACCGCGGCAAGGAGTTCCTCGCCTTTGAACGGCTTTACCACGTGAGCGTTGGCGCCCTGCTGTTGTCCCCAAAACTTGTCGCTCTCGTTGCCCTTCGAGGTACACAGAATGATCGGAATGTTCTTGGTGCGATCATCGTTCTTGAGATCCCGGCAGGCCTGGAATCCGTTGCGGCCCGGCATGACGACGTCCATGACGATCAGGTCCGGCTTCTCGTTGAGAATCTTTTCTTCCAACTTTTCCGAATTCGGATACGAGACGACGGTATGATTGGCTCCCTTCAGATATCCCTCGATCACCTGAAGTTCGGCGTACGAATCATCCACCACGACGATCTTGCTCATCTTGTGTTCTCCTTAGTGTTGATTACAGTTTACTGAACGTGATGCGTTGCTGCGGCAGGCCGTTACTTCAGCGGCAGCACGACGCTGATCGCTCCGGCCAACTCCCCTTCCTTCCAGCCTTCCTTCTTATGACCCGATACATCTCGCTCACCCTTCGGCGCACCGTGGCAGTTCAAGCAGGTGACTCCCGCATACTCCGGGTCCATCATGCGAAGAACCGGACGGCCGTCGACCATGGTGTTGCGAACGTACGTTTGCCCCTTGGGGTGACGGGGATCGCTGAACATCCGGAGCACTTCCGACTCGAAATCATCCGGCCTATTGGAGGGATTCCGGTAGTCAATCCCGGTCAGTTTCATGCGAACGCCGGATTTCTTGTAGAACTGCTCTCCGGTTCTTCGCGCGAAGACGGCGGGAATGAAACCTTTGAACGCGATACCCTGTTTATTGATGATCGGCTGTGCTTCGTTGATCACTTCTTTTTCCGCCTCGACGAGGGCAAGATACAAATTGGCCTGCGGAACGACATTGGGAATTCTCAGGTCGATTTTCGTCCGCTTCTTGAAGCGATCGATGACCTGCGCTCCCATATAGTCGCCGGTGAAGCCCTTGTCTGCCTTGGAGGCATCATTGATGTTCGCCATTTGCTCCGACACGACTCCGCGACCGATTTTCACCAGCTCGATCAAATGCTCGGCAATTTCTGATTCGTTTGCCGCCCAGGCGGATCCGCCGAAGAGGGTGACGGCCGCCGCAGCAACAAGGCACATAGTCCGACCACGGAAACATCTCGATTCCATACCGCCCCTCCTTGATTGGTTCATTGATTCAACGAATCCGGTTGAAACTTTCAGCGCTCCTGAACGACGTCGACAGGTCGCCGCAATTGTTGAAGGCAATCTAGAAATCCAAGATAAATTCTTGGCACTCGGGGGCCGTTTTGCAAAGACTATGCTTACGGGGACCCGGCTGAACTTGCCTTCCTGACTCAAGCTGGATCACCCGTCTTATCAATCACTTAAGACTCATCACGAGTGAGATGATCGAGGTGATTCGCCGCAAGTCGATTCATCTTGTGACAAAATGATGCCAATCTGGCAAAAAATGATCACCGAGAACGGCTCCGACATCGCTCATGGGAAAAAGTGTAGCAGACGCTTTCGATGCGTCAGTTCCGTGGGGGAGGTAAAAATGGACCCGGGGGAAAATACCTGAGGAGAGCCCGCACACGTCGTCGCACAATAGGCTGGTTCAAGCCCGGATCACGGAAGGGATGTCCGGCGCCACCGGAACCATCGGGTGAGTCCTTCCTCGACGCACCGAGCAACGAGGCGACCGATCATCGAACCGATCTGAGTATGGGTACCGCTGTAGCGGATCTTGTGCCCACCGAAACCATTAGAGGCCACCACGACCGCATCCGTGCCTGTGCCGGTGGCCGTGCCATGGCTGGCTGCGCTGGGGATGCATCGCCTGATCAGGACAGCCGTTTTGCTTTCCGTGGCGACTTGGACGGCCCCCACCATTGCCGACCCCGTCAACGTCGCATTTGTCACGAGAATGATATTGATCGTACCGTCACGTCTACGCCCGCGCGTGTTGGCGTCACGTCGTACCGGCTCCCCGGCTCTGACGGCGTTCGCAACTCCGACCGTACAAAAACATTCGACCCATATGCCCTCCTTCTCCTCTCGCCGGTGCACGAGCCGTGTCATCGGCACCGCGGTCATGAGTCCGACTACCGGCCGTTCCACACCCAATCGGTCCGCCAGGGCACCCAGAAACCGTGCCGGATCTTGCCAATCCGACATCGCCTTCGAAGCCCAAACCGTTCGTCTTCCGCTGGTCATCGGATTGGCAGCCACTTGATGGTTCAGAATGGAGCGAGCTCTCACCAACCCCCCTCCCCCCGGAGCAGATGACAGGACGCGATACATGCCGCCGAGACGGAGCACCAACGTGTCCAACACTACGCGATGCCTCACCGCCGATTGAGCAGGCTTCTTACCGGTCACGACCTGTCCCCAACAGCCGTCGCAGGGCCACTACCATTCGATCGTTTTCGGGTTCCGTTCGGATGGCAACCCTGATCGAACGGGTCGTGAGCCCCGGCACGCGAGAACAGTCTCTGACCAGAAGACCCTGTTGCCTCAACACCGCCGCCACGCCGGACGCCTGATGGAGATCCGGCAGCTCGAGCAGGAGAAAATTTGCCCGTGAAGGAAACACCCTGAGTCCGGGAATACCGGACAGACGCATCGACACGCGTTCGCGCTCGGCCTCCATGAATGCCAGCGAGCGCCGGACATATGGCCGGTCATTCATCGCGGTTTCCGCCGCCGCCTGCGCATAGCCATTGACCGACCATGGCGGCTGATGGCGTCGTAACACCTCGGCCAACGAAGGTGCGCAAACCCCGTATCCGATTCGAAGACCGGGCAGTCCATAAAACTTCGTGAAACTCCTCAGCACAATCAATCGCGGATATCGATGCAACACGGGAAGCAACGACAGGCTCTCACAGTATTCCATGAACGTTTCGTCGAGAATCATCCAGACACCGGACTGGCCTGCCTGGCGGACGAGTTCCTCCAGGTCGCCGGGTTCGCAGGCCTGACCCGTCGGACTGTTCGGATTGCAGAGGAACACCGCGGAGGCCCCTTGAGCCCGCCTGGCTGCCGACTGAATCCATTTCCCGGCTTTATCGAGCGGCGGTCGATAGCCGTCTCTTTTCCGTGCCGACAGCAGCTGCGCCTGCGCTCCCGCCAAGCTCAATGCGGCACCGTATTCTGAAAACGTCGGCCCCACAATCAGCGCCGAGCGACACTGCAAAACGCGAGGAAGAAGATGGATCAGTTCGATCGATCCATTTCCGATGACAAAGTGCCGTGGAGACAATCTCCATCGGGATGCAAGCGCTCGTCTGAGATTCCCGCATTCCGGGTCAGGGTAGTGCCTGATCAAACCCTCCGCTTCACGAGCCAACAACCGACGCACTTTTGACGAGGGCCCGAGCGGATTGATGCTGGCGCTGAAATCGAGCAACGAGGACGCTCGTCGTCCCAGCTCCATCGCGACGGCGTGGATGTTGCCGCCGTGTGTATCCGCGGCCTTTAAAGCCATAGGAATCCACATGCCGCAGCGAAGCCAAACAGATAGGCGACAGTCATCACATATTTGGCCTGGGTAATGTGCCTCACGGCCAACGGCTCGATGGCAGTACCCAAAAATGGCCGGGTCTGCGGAATGCCGTCGTAATAGTTGGTGCCGCCGAGTTGAATGCCGAGCGCACCCGCCATCGCCGCTTCCGGCCGACCGCTGTTCGGGCTGGGATGTTTATGGCCATCTCGCCAAAGCACCCCGACGCTCCGTCTCACTGGACCGGGACGTCGAAACACCACGGCGGTCGCGAGGATAATGAGCGCCGCCGTGATGCGTGCAGGAAGCCAATTGACCAGATCGTCCAATCTGGCCGAGGCCCAACCGAACTCCCGATACCGTTCGTCTCGATGTCCTATCAGGGAATCCAAGGTCGAGACCGCCTTATACGCCAACGCGAGCGGAGCACCGCCCAGGATCAAATAGAACAGCGGAGCGATAATCCCGTCAGATGCGCTTTCTGCAACCGTCTCCACCGTGGCTCTTACGATTTCGGGTTCCGATAGATGATCGGTATCGCGTCCCACGATCCGGCTCAGCGCCGCGCGGGCCTCCTGCCACGACCGGATTTTCAGCGGGTTGCTTACGCGAATGACATGATCGGTAAGATCACGCCAGGCAAGCGTGGTAAAGGCCATCCAGATTTCCAAACTTCGTCCGAGCCATTCGTGTACAACCGTTGCCGCCGTGATCATCGTCCAGGCGAGACCAAAAGTCAGAGACGGAAGGGCGCAGGCCAACAGCACGCCGGCCAGGCTGAGAGAGCCTCGTGCCTTGCACCATGGCCGGATGGTTGTTTCAAACGCTCCGATGAGACGACCCATGCCGCGGACGGGATGGGGCAACCATGGTGGATCGCCCACAAGGGCGTCAAGCAGACCAGCCAGCAGAAGATCGCTCGGCATCACGGCAGCTGCCATAGGAGAGGAAGCAACACGAGCATGCACAGTTCCACCAGCTCATTGGTCGTCCCCAGCGTGTCTCCAGTGATGCCGCCGAAAGCACGGCGATAGCTCCACGTCAACAATCGGCTCGCCATTGCGCCGACTCCTAACATGACCGCTGCGGGGTACAGACCGACGGCCCAGCTCAGAGAACCGGCCGCCAGGATGGTTGCGCCTGATGCCTGCCTCCAGGAAAGATGGGCCAGAAACGGCGCAGCTAGCCCTCCTTCGGCTCTGGCGTGGGTCGCTCCCCAGGCCCCGACAACCATCGCCCAACGTCCCATTACGGGCATGCAGAGAAGAGCCGGCAATCGTGCCGCATCGGGTAAGGCGGCTACTGCGGTGCAGCGCAGGACGAGCGAGAGAGCAAGACCCGTTGCGCCGAGGGCACCGATGCAGGGGTCTTTCATGATTGCCAATCGATCCGCGGGAGTGCGGCCGCCCGCAAGCCCGTCGAGCGTATCGGCCAGTCCATCCTGGTGAAGTCCCCGCGTCAAGGCTACCAAGAGGATCACACACAGAACCGCGGAGACGTCGCGGGAAAGCCGCTGCATCAAGAGAACATTCGTAACGGCGAGGATCGCCCCCAGGATAATCCCAACGAAGGGATACCAGACCATTGACCAAGCCAGCTCAGCCGGGCTGGGTTCATGATGGCGCCGGCTAAGAGGGACCGACGTCAGGAACTGCCATGCGATGATCGGCGACCGCAGGCCCGCCGTCATGAACTCCGCTCCGAGACGCCGGCTTCGCCGAACGTGGCCATTTCGGTGAGGATCTTCACGGACGCCTGAACCAGTCCCATTCCCAAACAGGCGCCAGTCCCCTCTCCCAGCCTTAATTCCAGATCAAGGAGCGGATTCAACTGGAGATGTTTCAGCAGCACGTCATGACCTTGCTCGACCGAACGATGCGCGGCAATGAGATATTGGCGGCACCGAGGCTGCAATCCGCACGCGATGAGTGCCGCTGCTCCCGCAATGAACCCATCGAGTACGACCGGCACGCGGAAGGCAGCGCATCCGACGATGAGTCCGGCCAAACCGGCAATTTCGAGCCCTCCGATTTTAGCAAGTACGTCCATCGCATCGGTCGGATCGGGTCGGTGGAATGCCAGAGCGCGTTCGATTACTTCGACCTTGGCCTGACGAGCACGCTCGTCGATACCTGTCCCCCGTCCCGTCACAGAGTCCGCCACGGATCCGGTCATGACCGCCGTGATCGCCGCGCTCGCGGTGGTATTCCCGATTCCCATTTCGCCCGTCCCGATCAATCCCGCGCCCTCACCGGCCGCTGCGGCAGCCAAGTCGACACCGATCGCGCAAGCTCGTTCCGCAATGTCCCGAGGCATGGCGGCTTCCCTGGCCATGTTGCGAGTGGACTTCATGAGTTTTCGGTCGAGTAGCCCCGGCAATACTTCGAAGTCATGGGCCACTCCGATGTCGACGACACGTACTTCGATGCCTGCATGTCGAGCCAGTACGTTGACACCGGCACCGCCACGGAGGAAATTTCTGACCATCTGAGCCGTCACGTCCCGCGGATACGCGCTCACGCCTTCATCCACCACACCATGGTCCGCGGCAAAGGTATAGAGAATCCCGCGCGGCACGGCAGGCTTCCGTTCTCCGGTCATCGCACAATACCGGACGGCCAATTCCTCCAGACGCCCCAAGCTTCCCTGAGGCTTAGTCAAACGATCCAACCGACGTTGCGTCTCGGCCGCGGCCGAATCGTCGATGTTTCTCACCGAGGCGATGGCTTCCTGGAGCGTCATAGATCCTTTATTTCAATCGAACACTGAGTCCGCTTACCACGAGATGCGTTTCGTCGGACTCGTCCGCGATCAACTGATTGATCGTGCCGGCGACTTCTCTAAACCGGCGGCTGACTGCGTCCCCGGGGACGATCCCCATTCCCAACTCATTCGCCACCAGTACGATCCGCGCTCTCGTCCGCCGCGCAGCACCGAGAACGCCTTGCATGTCCTGAACGATTCCGGCGTCCACTCTTCCCTGTCCGAACTGGTTCGACAGCCACATGGTGAGACAATCCACGACGATCACTCGGTGCTCCCGGCCATGCCTCTCAATCCACCCGGTCAAATCCAAGGGCACCTCGGCGGTCACCCATGACGCCGGTCTTGAAGACCGATGACGGGCAATCCGTTCCGCCATCTCTTTATCCAAGGCCTGACCGGTTGCGACGAACGCTCGAGATACCGTCGGTCTGACTCCCTTCGTGGCAAGCCGGAGGGCTGCCTCACTCTTACCGGATGAGGCGCCACCGAGAACAAAGATGAGTTGAGATTTACACCTCACCGTCATTCTCATCGGATACCGCAATGCTTTGTGCATCGGGCCAGCCGCCGGAGGCGAAGGGAATCGCACCATTGATCGTCAGTCTATGCATATGAACCGATCGAGAGGCTCTCCTATCAGTCAATGGGATCTGAGATCCGAGGTCCTAATTCACCCGTACTGACCTTTTTGAGACACACAGGACACAAGCAGTCCCGAAACCGTTCCGCGATCCACTTCATCTGCGACCTAGTAATTTCCAACCCGCCACACCAGCACTGATATCCGCCGCAAGCAAATATGGCACTGCAATTCTCGCAGACCTTGTCAACCAACCCTCTCAACACTCGACCTCCGGCTATCCCGTGATGCCGTTTCGAAATGGATCTGTCAATTCCCCGCTCTCCCTCCACGTCCTTCGGTGCCTAGACACAGATGCCGAATGGGTAATACGTGCAATGCGCCACAACAGTTCGCAATCGAGATGCTCGCGAACCATCGTCGCGAGCCGGTCGTATTCCTCCTGCTTCGTCGAAACGCGTCGCGCGTTGGTTGGTTGGGCCAGTCCTCTCCGGCGTCGCAGAAAATCCAGCATCCGCGCCCGAATCACTTCGTTGTCGAATACACCGTGCAGCATGGTGCCCACGATCGCGCCGCCGGCGCCGATCGCTCCATCGGCAGCCGCCTCCCTCCGTCCATTTCGAGACACAATTTCAAACGCGCTCGCACCAGAACGCGTCGGTTCGATCATCCCCATGTGGATTTCGTATCCCGCCACGTCCCGGTCGTCCATCGTGCCATCGGTCAGGAAGGATGGGGTCAGGATACGAGCCCGAACCTGCGCAGTCATCTTCTCTCGTTCGAATCGCGTCCGAAGAGGGAGAAGTCCCAACGCCGACACCCGCTGTTCACCGGACTCGACCCCCTGGAGATCCTCGATGGTCTCCCCGAGCATTTGACAGCCCCCGCAGATCCCCAAGACCGGTGCGCAACGATCGGCGCGCGCCTTGATCGCCTCGGCGATCCCGCTTGCTCGAAGCCAGGCCAGGTCGAAGACCGTGCGCTTCGAACCGGGCACGATCGCCAAATCAGCTCGTTCGACGTCCTCGGGCTGATCGACGAATCGCACCACGACACCGGCCTCATGCTCCAGACTCAAGACGTCGTCATAGTTGGAAATGCACGGCAGACGAACCACGACGATATCGAGTTCGTTGTCGTATGGCCTGCGACGAGCGGCGCGATCTTCGAGCGAGACTGAATCTTCCTCGGCAATACGGAGGTTGGGAACATGGGGCACGACTCCCAGCACCGGTTTCCCGGTACGTTCGACGAGAAAGTCCAACCCGGATTCCAGCAGCGACACGTCGCCGCGAAACTTATTGACGATAAAAGCAGCTACCCTCGCGCGCTCGTCCGGTTCCAGCAGTTCCATCGTCCCGACAAATGAAGCGAACACGCCGCCCCGGTCGATGTCGCCAACCAAGAGCACAGGCGCGTCGGCCAGTTTGGCCACGTGCATATTGGCGATATCGCGAGACTTGAGATTGATCTCGGCCGGACTCCCCGCCCCCTCGATGACCACCACGTCGTAGCCCGCCCGCAATCGGCCGAGCGACTCTTGGATCACGTCCGAGAAACGGGGTTTGTACTCGTGATACTCGGCGGCTGTTAGGCTGCCAATCGACCGGCCGAGCACGACCACCTGGCTCTTCCGCTCTCCTTCCGGTTTGAGCAAAATGGGGTTCATGTCCGCTGTGGGCATTATCCCCGCCGCCTCGGCTTGCACGGCTTGGGCGCGGCCGATTTCACATCCATCGGCCGTGACAGCGGAATTGAGCGCC